>CAMBGJ010000147.1 GCA_945865805.1 Bordetella parapertussis | reverse complement strand
AACATCATGAAGGCGAAGAAAAAGCCGCTGGAAAACATCAAGCCCGACGCGCTCGGCGTGGATGTGAAGCCGCGTCTGAAAACGTTGAAAGTGGAAGAGCCCGCCAAGCGCAGCGCGGGCGTCAAAGTGGCGGACGTGAAAGAACTCGTCGCCAAACTCAAGAACGAAGCGAGGGTCATTTAAATGGCAATTCTGGTCATAGCCGAACACGACGGCAAGCAACTCAAGCCGGGTACGGCAAATACCATCACCGCGGCCACCAAGCTCGGCGGTGATGTCACGGTGCTGATCGCCGGCCACCAATGCGCGGATGCAGGCGCGACCGTTGCCAAGGTCCAAGGCGTTACCAAGGTGCTGGTCGCCGATTCGCCTTTGTATGAAGGCTGGCTCGCGGAAAACATGGCGGGGCTGGTGCTTTCCATCGCCAAAAATTACACCCACGTGGTGGCACCGGCCAGCGGCTTCGGCAAAAATTTCATGCCGCGTGTGGCCGCTTTGCTGGATGTGCAGCAGATTTCCGACATCAGCGGCATAGTGTCTGCCGATACTTTTGTGCGGCCGACTTACGCCGGTAACGTGATGGCCACGGTGCAGTCGTCCGACGCGATCAAAGTCATCACCGTGCGCGGCACGGCGTTTGATCCGGCGGCGGGCGAGGGCGGTTCAGCTCCGGTCGAAGCACTGGCAGCGGCGGCGGATGCGGGGCTGTCCAAGTTCAATGGTCAGGAGCTCACCAAATCCGCGCGGCCCGAACTGACGGCGGCACGCATCATTGTATCCGGCGGCCGCGGCATGGGCAGCGCCGAGAATTTCAAAATTCTCGAACCGCTGGCGGACAAGCTGGGCGCCGCAGTGGGCGCTTCGCGCGCGGCGGTGGATTCGGGTTTTGTGCCGAACGATTATCAGGTCGGGCAAACCGGCAAGATCGTCGCGCCGGAACTGTATGTCGCCGTTGGTATTTCCGGCGCCATTCAGCATTTGGCCGGTATGAAAGACAGCAAAGTCATCATCGCCATCAACAAGGATGAAGAAGCGCCGATTTTCTCGGTGGCGAGCTACTGGGTGGTGGCAGATCTGTTCAAGGCCGTGCCGGAAATGGTGACGGAATTGGGCTGATCGCAGCGGCTGCGGTTCAATGACAAACAAGGGGCGTGATCCTGATGGATCGCGCCCTTTTTTATGGTGTTGAGGATACGAATGTGACAAATTCACTCCCGGCTTTTAAACGCTTGCTTGCGGTTGTGGCGTCACTGGCTTGCGCCAGCCTGGCGACTGGTGCTTACGCGCAAACGTGGCCGACCAAGCCGATACGCCTGATCGTGCCCAACGCGCCCGGTGGCGGCACCGATACCATTGCGCGCATGGTGGCGGAAAAAGTCAGTCCGGCGTTGGGGCAGCAGATCGTGCCGGACAACCGTGGTGGCGCGGGTGGCGGCATCGCCGCCGAGATGGTGGCACGCGCGCCCAAGGATGGCTATACGCTGCTCCTGGGTAGCGCCGCGACGTTGATCACCGGGCCCGCGCTGATCGCCAACCGCAAGTACGATCCGGTGAAAGATTTCGCGCCGGTATCGCTGCTCGGCACCACGGCCTACATGCTCGTGACGCATCCGTCGCTGCCCGCCGTGAACGTGCGCGATTTGATTCGTCTGGCAAAAGCGGGCAGCGGTCAGATCACCTATTCGTCCACCGGGCAGGGTGGGCCGGGGCATCTGGGGATGGAACTTTTTCAGGCCATGGCGCAAGTCAAAATGCTGCATGTGCCGTACAAAGGCGGCGCGCCGGCGATGATGTCGTTGTTGCAGGGCGAAACCTTTGTGATGATCGCCAATTTTTTGACAGCGCTGCCGCAGGTGCGCGAAAAGCGCGTGCGCGCGCTCGGTGTCACCAGCTTGAAGCGCAGCACGCTCGGCCCCGAGGTGCCCACCATCGATGAATCCGGCCTGCGCGGTTTTGAAATAGAGCAGTTCTACTCCGTCGTGCTGCCAGCGGGCACGCCGCCGGACATCGTCAACCGGCTGAATCGTGAAATCGTGCAGCGGCTGGCGGCGCCCGATGTGCGTCAGCGGCTGGCGCTCGAAGGCATTGAGCTGCGCACCTCAGCGCCGGGCGAGCTGGGTAAGTTGAATGCCGAACAGTTCGCCAAGTGGCTGAAGGTGATTGAGCTGGCGGGTATATTGCGTACCGGCTGAATCGCCGTGCGTTCCGATTCTTGCGGTAACATCACGGCACGCTCTTGGGAAACCATCCCGAGGGGCGTGCCATTTTTCATGGAGATTCGCCATGTCGTCGTATGTCGCACCGCTGAAGGATATGTTGTTCGTGATCAACGAGCTGGCGGGGCTGGATGAGGTTGCCCGGCTGCCCGGTTGCGAGGAAGTCAACGCCGAACTGGTGCAGGCAGTGCTGGGCGAAGCGGCGAAATTCGCGCAAGAGGTGCTGGAGCCGCTCAATCGTGTGGGTGACAAGGAAGGCGCGACGCTCGCGAATCATATCGTTACGTCGCCGACGGGTTTCAAGGCGGCGTACAAACAGTTTTGCGAGGCAGGCTGGAATGGTTTGGGCGGCCTCACCGAATACGGCGGGCAAGGGCTGTTGCACATCCTGGCCAACCCGGTGCAGGAAATGTGGAGCAGCAGCAACATGTCGTTCAGCCTGTGCCCGATGCTGACTTCCGGCGTGATGGAGGCGCTGGGGCATCACGCGTCAGCTGATCTGTTGCAGCGGTATATGCCGCAACTGAATTCGGGAGCGTGGAGCGGTACCATGAATCTCACCGAGCCGCAGGCGGGTTCGGATTTGGCGGCGATACGCGCGCGTGCGGTGCCCGAGGGTAGTCACTACAAAATCAGCGGCACCAAGATATTCATCACCTGGGGCGAACACGATATGGCAGACAATATCGTACATCTCGTGCTGGCACGGCTGCCGGACGCGCCCGAAGGCGTGAAAGGTATTTCGCTTTTCGTGGTGCCCAAGTTCATGGTTAATGCCGACGGCAGCCATGGCGTGCCGGGTGTACGTAATGACGTGAAATGTATTTCCGTCGAACACAAGCTCGGCATCCACGCCAGCCCCACTTGCGTGATGCAGTATGGCGATGCGGGCGGGGCTACAGGTTATCTCGTTGGCGAAGCCAATCGCGGGCTGGAATATATGTTCACCATGATGAACCACGCGCGGCTGGGGGTGGGGTTGCAGGGCGTGGCGATTGCCGAGCGCGCCTATCAGCACGCGCTCTACTACGCGAAATCGCGGGTGCAGGGGCGCGAGGTGGGGCAGCGCAGTGGCGACCGTGTCACGATCATTCATCACCCCGATGTGCGACGCATGCTGATGCACATGAAGTCGCAGGTCGAAGCCATGCGTGCGCTGGCGTACATGGCCGCAGCGACGCTGGACATGGCCAAGCATCATCCGGACGTCGCCGAAAAACGCCGTAACCAGGCGCTGATCGATTTGCTGATTCCGGTGGTGAAAGCGTGGTGCACCGAGCAATGCGTGGAGATCGCGTCCACCGGCGTGCAGATTCACGGCGGCATGGGATTTGTCGAGGAAACGGGTGCCGCGCAATACCTGCGCGATGCGCGCATCACCACCATCTACGAAGGCACCACCGGCATCCAGGCCAACGATCTGGTGGGCCGCAAAGTTGGTTACGAAAAAGGCGCGACGGCGCTGGCGGTGATCGGCGAGATGCGACAGGTTGCCGCAACACTTACGAGCAGCGAACTGGCCGATATCGGCCAATCGCTGAGCAGTAGCATCGATGCGCTCGACGAAGCCACGCGCTGGATCGTCGATAACTTCGCGAAAAATCCCAACGCGGTTTACGCGGTCGCCGTGCCCTATCTCAAATTATTCGGCACCGTGGGTGGCGGCTGGATGATGGCGCGCGCGGCGCAGATTGCGCAGCGTAAGCGCGGCGAGGCTGACGCAGATATTGCGTTCCACGACACCAAGCTCGCCACGGCGCGGTTTTATAGCGAGCATATTTTGCCGCAGGCGGCAGCGTTTAAGCAGACCGTGATCAGTGGAGCCGACAGCGTGATGGCGCTGGCGGAATCGCAGTTCTGAGTCGGTGCGTATCGTTCGGCGCTGATGTACTTCGCGCCGCCACAAACACGGTAGTATTCCCGGTATGGGCGAGTGCCTGTCGCCGGGTGCCAGGCGCACTCGAGTTAGCCTCGGCTGTATCGGTTGCCGTGGGCGCGTAGTAACGTAAGTATTTGTTTTTATTGATAATTTTAATTTCATGAAAAGGCGGCACAAATGCAGACGCTGATGGTTTGCGGTGCGGTAGTCGCGATCATTGGGGTTTTGGCGTATTTTTGCGCGCCTGCTCTGGTGTGGACCCTTGCGGCTGCGCTGGGCCTGCTGGCGGCGGGATTTTCTGGTTGCCTGCCGCCGGTGGCACTGGCGCTGGCGTGGATTATTTTCGCCCTATTCGCGCTGCTGTTTAACCCCGGCCCAGTACGTCGCGCTGTGCTGTCGAAACCGCTGCTGGATTTGTTCCGCAAGATATTGCCGCAGATGTCGTCCACTGAAAAAGAGGCGCTGGACGCGGGCACGGTGTGGTGGGACGGTGATTTATTCAGCGGTAAGCCCGACTGGAAAAAATTGCACACCTACCCGAAACCCACGCTGAGCGCGGAGGAGCAAGCCTTTCTCGACGGCCCAGTCGAGGAACTTTGCAAAATGGTGAATGAGTGGGAAATCACCAACGACCTGCATGATCTGCCGCCGGCGGCGTGGCAGTACATCAAGGATCAGGGTTTCCTCGGCATGATCATTCCCAAGGCATTCGGCGGCAAAGGTTTCTCCGCGCTGATGCACTCGGCAGTGATCGTCAAACTCACTTCGCGCAGCGGAACGGCGGCGGTGTCGGTGATGGTGCCCAACTCGCTCGGCCCGGCCGAGTTGCTGCTGCACTACGGCACCCTAGGCCAGAAGGATTACTACCTGCCGCGTCTGGCCAAGGGCCTGGAGATGCCGTGCTTCGCGCTGACCAGCCCGGAGGCCGGTTCGGATGCGAGCGGGATTCCCGATTTCGGCGTGGTGTGCAAGGGCGAATGGCAGGGCAAGCCGGACGTGCTCGGCATCCGTCTCACGTGGGAAAAACGCTACATCACGCTGGGGCCCATCGCCACGTTGCTGGGCCTGGCGTTCCGCCTGTATGACCCGGATCACATCCTCGGTCCCGAGGAAGATCGCGGCATCACGCTGGGGCTGATCCCCACCAACACGCCTGGGGTGAACATCGGGCGGCGGCATTTTCCGCTGAACGGCGCGTTTATGAACGGCCCGAACTGGGGCAAGGATGTGTTCGTGCCGATGGATTACGTGATTGGCGGCGTCGATTACGTCGGCCAGGGCTGGAAGATGCTGATGAATTGCCTCGCGGCGGGGCGCTCGATTTCGTTGCCCGGCAGTTCGGTGGGTATGGCGAAACTGGCGACACGCACCACCGGTGGTTATGGCCGTGTGCGCTCGCAATTCAAAATGTCGATAGGCCGCTTCGAAGGCGTGGAAGAAGCCATGGCGCGCATTGGCGGCAATATGTATCTGATGGAAGCTGCACGCGTGATGACGGCAGGTTCGATTGATCTGGGCGAAAAACCCTCGGTGATTTCAGCGATCGTGAAATACCATCTCACCGAGCGTGGCCGCCAGTTGATCAACGACGCGATGGATGTGCACGGCGGCAAGGGCATCTGCATGGGGCCGAACAATTATCTCGGCCGCGCGTATCAGCAGATTCCCATCGGCATCACTGTCGAAGGTGCGAACATCCTCACGCGCTCAATGATTATTTACGGCCAGGGCGCGATCCGCGGCCATCCGTTTGTGTTGAAGGAAATGGAGGCCACGCAGGAGAAAGACAACGCCAAGGCGCTGAAGGATTTTGATGCGGCGTTTTTTGGCCACGTGGCGTTTACCATTTCCAACAAGGCGCGCGCGGCGTGGATGGGCCTGACCTGTGCGCGTTTTGTGTCGGCGCCGGGCGATGGCCAGACGCGGCAGTACTATCAGCAACTCACGCGGCTATCGAGCGCGTTTGCGTTGGCCTCCGACATCGCCATGTTCGTGCTGGGTGGCTCGCTCAAGCGGCGCGAGCGTTTGTCGGCCCGATTGGGCGACATTTTGAGTCAGCTTTATCTGGCGTCCACGGTACTGAAAAAATTCGAGGATGACGGACGGCCTGCGGAAGATTTGCCGCTGATGCATTGGGCGATGCAGGACGCGTTGAACCGCACGCAAGATGCTTTTTATGGCCTGTTCGAGAATCTGCCAAACCGGCTGGCGGCATGGGGCTTACGCGTGACGATCTTCCCCTGGGGGCGCGTTTTTGATGCACCTAAAGATACGTTGGGCGGCCAAGTGGTGGGCCTGTTGATGACGCCGGGGGCGGCGCGCGACCGGTTGACGCAGGGCATCTGCATACCGAAGGATGAAAACGATCCGGTGACGGTGATCGATGCCGCACTGCTGGCGGTGATCGCGGCCGAGCCGATTGAAGCGAAGATGCGTGCGGCGCAACGTGCGGGCAAGGTCAGCGGCGAATTTGGTGACCAGGTGGCGGCGGATGCGCTGGCCAAGGGTGTGATTACTCAGCCGGAAGTCGATGTACTGGCGCGCGCCAAATCGCTACGCCGTCAGGTGATCATGGTGGATGATTTTCCCAAGGATTTTGGCCGCAGCGAATTGTTCCAGACCACGCAAGCTGTCAGCTTTGAAACCCTGAAACGCTGATTACCGTGAGTGAAAATATTCTGTATGCCGCCGCCGATGGCATAGGCACGATTACTTTCAACCGGCCACAGGTGATGAACGCGTTTGATCCGGCGACCATCATCGAATTCGGTGCGGTGTGCGAACGCGCCGAAAAGGATGCCGATACGCGCGTGGTGGTGCTGCGCGGCGCCGGACCGGCGTTTCTGGCGGGTGGCGATATTGTCTCGTTCAAGGCGAATCTGGCGACGTTCTCACACGATATCGTGGGCCTTGCCGGTGAGTTGCATCGCGGCATCCTCGCGCTGCGACGCGCACCCAAGCCCGTGATCGCCAGCGTGCATGGCGCGGTGGCAGGCGCGGGCATGAGCATCATGATGGCGAGCGATCTGGTGCTCGCCGCCGAAGGCACCAAATTCAACATGGCCTACAGCCGCATCGCCACCAGCCCCGACGGCGGCGCGAGCTGGTTTCTGCCGCGCCTGATTGGTTATCAAAAAGCGATGGAGTTGTTGCTGCTGGCCGAGCCGGTTGACGTGGCTACCATGCACGCGATGGGTGTGGTGAACCGCGTGGTTGCCGCAACGGAACTGGAAGCCGCCACGATGAAACTCGCGCGGCAACTGGTCGCGGGGCCAGCCACGGCCTATGCGGAAACCAAGGCTTTGGTAAATGCCTCATTAAATCAAGAACTGGCGAAACATCTCGATGCAGAAGCGCTGGCCTTTTCGCGCTGCGCGGCCAAAGCGGATTTTGCCGAAGGCGTGACGGCGTTTGTGGATAAGCGTAAGGCGAATTTTCGCGCAACGTAGTTACGTCAACACACCACCGCAAAGACGCAAAGGCGCAAAGAACCCCCGCAAAGAAATTCAAGAGTTTCTTTGCGTTTCCTTTGCGTTTATGCGCCTTTGCGGTGCAGGGTTTGGAGGTGGCATGCTGAAAAGTAAAACGATCTTCATTACCGGCGCCAGCCGCGGTATCGGTCGCGAGATCGCGCTCAGATGCGCGCGCGATGGCGCCAACATTGTGGTGACGGCCAAGACCGCCGAGCCGCATGCGTCGTTGCCGGGCACTATCCACAGCGTCGCCGCTGAAGTCGAGGCCGCCGGTGGCAAGGCGCTGGCGCTGCAACTGGATGTGCGTGATGAGAACGCGGTTGCCGCCGCTGTGAACGAAGCGGTGCGTGTGTTCGGCGGTATCGACATTCTGCTGAATAATGCCAGCGCGATCATGCTTACCAACACGGCGGCCACGCCGATGAAGCGCTTTGACCTGATGCAGGGCGTGAATACGCGCGGCACCTTTGCGTGTACGCAGGCCTGTTTGCCGCATCTGGCCAAATCGGCTGCTGCCGGGCGCAATCCCCACGTGCTGACGTTGTCGCCGCCGCTGTCGATGAAGCCGCGCTGGTTCAAGGATCACGTTGCCTACACCATCAGCAAATACGGCATGAGCATGTGTACGCTGGGGATGGCGGAAGAATTCCGCGCACAGGGCATCGCGGTGAATTCGCTGTGGCCGCGCACCACCATTGCCACGGCGGCGATCGCGGTGAATTTCCCCGAGGCCATCCTCAAGGCCAGTCGCAAACCGGCGATCATGGCCGACGCGGCGTATGCCATCTTCAACCGTGACAGCCGTGCCGCCAGTGGCAACTTTTATATCGACGAAACGGTGTTGCGCGAGGCGGGGGTGACCGATTTCGAGCCTTATTCGATCACCCCTGGTGCGAAGTTGTATACTGATCTTTTCCTGGAATAATAAAGCCAGCAACCAGGGCTATTTCGTCACGTTTATTCACGTCAGGAGGAGCGCGCGATGGCACAAGCAATCGATCACGTGATTTCGGTGGAAGAAGCGGGCACGCTCGATGGCCTGTTGCGCGAGCGGGTCAAGCGCACGCCGGATGCGGTGGCCTACCGCGATTTCAATACGCATCATGGCAACTGGCGCGATTACACCTGGGGGCAGATCAATCATCAGGTGGCGCGCTGGCAGGCGGCGTTGGTCAAGGACGGATTAAAGGCCGGCGACCGCGTGGGCGTGATGCTGCGCAATTCGCCGGAGTGGGTGATATTCGATCAGGCGGCGATGGGGCTGGGCCTGGTGGTGGTGCCGCTCTACACGCAGGATCGGCCCGATAACGTCGCTTACATCCTCAACGATTCGGGTTGCAAGGTGCTGCTGTTCGGCACCAACGAACAATGGCAAACCTTCAACGAAGTGCGTGCGCAACTGACAGGACTGGTGCGCATCCTCACCGTTGAGTCACTGCCGGGCGCGCCGGATGATCCACGGCTCCGCGATGTCGAGCACTGGCTGACGGAGCCGGGCGGCGAAACGCAGCATGTGTCGCGCGATGCGAACGCGCTGGCGACGATTGTGTATACCTCGGGCACCACCGGGCGGCCCAAGGGCGTGATGCTGTCGCACATGAACATTTTGAGCAACGCCTACGCCGGACTGCGGCGGCTTACTGTGCAACAGAGCGATTCGTTTTTGTCGTTTCTGCCGTTGTCGCACACCTTTGAGCGCACTTGCGGTTACTACCTGACCATCATGTGCGGTGCCACGGTGACGTACTCACGCGGTATTCCGCAACTGGCGGAAGACCTTGGCGTGATTCGCCCGACGCTGTTGATCTCGGTGCCGCGTATTTATGAGCGCATCTGGGGCGCGATACGCGCCAAGCTTGATGAAGGCTCGCCGCTGAAGAAAAAACTCTTCATGACCGCGGTGGACGTGGGTTATGCACGCTTCGAGCACGCGCAGGGGCGCGGGCCGTGGCAGGCCTCGTTCCTGCTGTGGCCGGTGTTGAACGCGCTGGTGGCGAGCAAGGTGCTGGCGCGGCTGGGCGGACGCATGCGCGCGGCGATGTCGGGCGGCGCGGCGTTGCCGCCCGATATATCGCGTGTTTTTATCGGTTTGGGATTGCCGGTGCTGCAAGGCTACGGCTTGACGGAAACCAGTCCGATTGCCTGCGCCAATTCGCCGGAAGATAATCTGCCCGCCAGCGTAGGCACCACGGTTGATGGGGTTGAAGTCAAAATCGGCGAAAACAACGCGCTGCTGATCAAGGGCCCGAATGTGATGATGGGCTACTGGAACAACGAAGCAGCGACCAAGGCGATGATT
The DNA here is from genome assembly GCA_945865805.1 of Bordetella parapertussis. Classification (GTDB taxonomy): domain Bacteria; phylum Pseudomonadota; class Gammaproteobacteria; order Burkholderiales; family SG8-41; genus UBA5216. The sequence continues at coordinate 2,552 of CAMBGJ010000147.1, read as the reverse complement.
CAGGCGGACGGCTGGTTGAATTCCGGCGATACCGCGCGCATCGATGAAAAAGGGCACGTGTTTATCACCGGTCGCATCAAGGAAATCATCGTGCTGTCGAACGGCGAAAAACTGCCGCCGGTGGATATGGAAAACGCGATTTTGCGCGATCCGCTGTTCGAGCAGGTGATGATGCTGGGCGAGGCCAAGCCGTATCTGAGCCTGATTGCCGTGCTCAATGGCGAACACTGGAAAACGCTGGCAGCGGAAAAAGGCTGGAACGCGGGTGACGCGGCCGCGCTGCGCGGCGAAGCCGTGGAACAGGCCATCAAGGCGCGCGTGGCCGCGCAAATGAAGCAGTTTCCCGGTTACGCGCAGGTGCGCCGCGTGATGGTGACGCTGGACCCGTGGACGATGGAGAACGGCTTGCTTACCCCAACGCTCAAACTGAAGCGCCCGAAAGTGATGGAGAAATACGGCGCCGAAATCGGGCAGCTCTACGCCGGGCACTGAGGACGCGCAAAATGGCGGAAAACGCGGCCCTCGTCACGCTGCCGCAGGGCAAGGAACCCACGCTGCGCGTGGTGCCCATGCCGGCGGACGCCAATCACACGGGCGATATTTTCGGCGGCTGGATCATGTCGCAGGTGGACGTGGCAGGCAGCATACCCGCCATCCGCATGGCTCAGGGACGTGTGGCGACGGTGGCGGTGAATTCGTTTGTGTTCCGCCAGCCGGTGTTCGTCGGCGACCTGGTGAGTTTTTACGCCGAGGTGGTGAAAGTGGGACGCACCTCGATTACCGTGGATGTGGAGGTTTATTCGCAGCGGCGGCCCGAAAACGAACTGTGCGTGAAAGTGACCGAAGCCACGCTCACCTATGTGGCGGTGGATGAAAACCGCCAGCCGCGTGTTGTAAGTGCGCCACGAAATTGACGCACAAAGCGTCAAAAATAAATGAAAACCGGTAAATGAATTAACGAGCTTTATAATCACGGCTTAGACTAAGCATATAACTGTTATTGACGGGGGAGTGACATAATATGTTTCGTAAAATCATAGCGTTATCAGTATCGGCTGCCCTGGTAGGCACCAGCACCACCACCAGTGCGGCGGGCTTTGCGCTGATTGAACTAAACGCCAGCGGCATGGGTAACGCCTATGCCGGGCAGGCCGCGTCGGCACAGGATGCGAGCACGATATTCTTTAATCCGGCGGGCATGACGCAGTTGCCGGGGCGACAAGTGGTGGGTGCAATCCATGCCATTTCGCCACAAGCCAATTTCAACAATGCCGGCACTACGACGCTGGCTCCGCTGCAAACACGCTTGGGCTCCAATGGTGGCGACGCGGGCGGTCTGGCGTTTGTGCCGAATATGTACCTCAGCTGGCAGCTCACGCCGCGCGTGTTCGTGGGCGCCGGTGTGAACGTGCCGTTTGGTTTGAAAACCGACTATTCGCCGGAATGGATGGGGCGTTTTCACGGCATTACCTCCGAAGTCCGCACCATCAATGTCAACCCGTCGATCGCGTTCAAGGTGAGCGATGCGTTGTCGCTGGGCTTTGGTATTAACTACCAACGCGTTGAGGCCACCCTGACCAACGCGGTGAACTACAGCGCTGCCGCGTTTGGTGCTGGCGGCGCGCCGCTGTTGACCGCGATAGGGGGGGCGGGTGTCGAAGGCATAGGCAAGGTAGAAGGCGACGACAGTTCCTGGGGCTACAACCTCGGCGCGATGATCAATCTGAGCCAGGCAACGCGGCTGGGCCTATCCTATCGTTCGGCTATTAAGCACAAACTCGAAGGAACGACCGTGTTTTCCGGTCGGCCAGCCGCTCTTGCCGCGGGTATTCCGGATGGCCTTGTTACCGCGGACGTCAAGCTGCCCGACAGCGCGTCGGTGAGCCTGTTCCACAAAGCCAATGCCAAGTGGGACATCCTGGCGGATGCTTCCTGGACGGGCTGGAGTTCGATTAAGGCTTTGAATATCGTGCGTACCAATGGTGTGCTGCTCGCCAGCACGCCGCTGGATTACAAGGATTCGTGGCGCTTGTCGCTGGGTGCTAACTACCATATGAACGACCGTTGGACCCTGCGCGGCGGTGTTGCCTATGACCAGACGCCGGTGCCGGATCTCGACCGCACCGTGCGTATCCCCGACGGCAATCGCACCTGGCTGGCGGTGGGCGGGCAATATCGGCTGTCCAAGGCTACTGCGATTGATTTCGGCTTCGCGCACCTGTTCGTCCCGTCTGACCCGACGGTTGACTCTTGCAGCCCGGCGCAAGCTGCGGCCAACCCCGCTATTGTCTGTGCGGGCAAGAACCGGATAACCGGCAGCTACAGCGGAATTTTTCAAGCTAGTTGTCGCCTGAATGGTTGTGGTCAAGCTGCTTTTTTTGGTTTTTCTGGTTGATCCTTTCGTAGGTTTTGTTCAGTAGCATGGTGCTGATCCGGATTCAGGTAAACAATTCGGATTGGCTGCCAGTTTCTGGTGGCGCCACTCCAGCGCTCGGGATGACGCGCTTTGGCCGCTTCATAGACCTCGACGCGTTTGCTTAGCAACGCCGCGT
>CAMBGJ010000146.1 GCA_945865805.1 Bordetella parapertussis | reverse complement strand
TCGCGCACAGCGTATGAAGACTTTGCCGAGCCCGAGCAGCGCCGCCACCTGTTCCGGCTGTGGCTGGCCTGCAGCGACGGCCCCGCCCTGCCCGAAGTCTATACCCGAGCGTGGCAAGGCGCCACAGCCAACGGCCGCCCGGCGGGCATTCGTGTTTCGGGGGTGCCGCTTACCGCACCGCTCGACGCCAGCTGGTGATGCTTGCGGCGACTGATTGACTGCCGGCCGTTGCAGCGGGACGTTAGGCAAGCCGACCGTGACGCCAGAGTCGTCACCCAACTTGAATTCGGTTTGCGCATTTACGAACGACGCCGACGTGAGTAAAGCGGTTGAAAGTATCCCTCCAGTAACGCTCTTCCACATGTTCTTACTTGAATAGTTTGCTGTGCTTGACCGCTCAAAGGGTTTCATGCGTGATGCACCTTGGTGTTCGCGATTGGTTGATAAGTGCACTTGCGCAATGACATGTAAATGCATCGCACCAATCCTGACAGAGCACATATCGTACCAACACCGCTCTCGCGCCAGAGAAAGACTTTCATGTCATCGCGGTCATCGTGTCGCCGGAAACGCATCTCTCAAAGGAGGCCGCGCTCAACATTGAGAAAAAAAGATTCGGATCGGAGATCAGTGCCCCTTTGATGAAAGTCGTTTGTAGTCCGCATGCTGATAGAATTCCGGCATCGAAGCGGTGCGCTTTTATTGGACGCACCAAGATCGAACAATGCGTCGCTCGAAAGTGCTATATCGGTGCGCGCCTTTTGCGCGGAACGTCGCGCAATGCGTCCGCCGCACACTGGAGTGGCGCCACGGATGTCAGAAAAAGCATGTGGCATGAAACATGCTAGAGGAGGTCTACCACACCTCATGCAGGGGTGCCGCGTGGTTTCCTTCAACTTCGATACAAGGAGTAATTCTCGATGTCTTTTCGCAGATCATTTCTCAAACGGGCCGCTACTGCCGCGGCCATTGCAGCAGGCATGACGCTGGGTTTAGGCGCATCGCAAGTGCATGCGCAGGCCAAGACGGTAAAAGTTGGCGTGCTGCATTCCCTTTCCGGCACAATGGCGATTAGCGAAACGGTGCTCAAGGATGTCGCGCTGATGGCATTCGATGAGATCAATGCCAAGGGCGGTGTGATGGGCATGAAGATCGAGCCGGTGGTGGTTGATCCGGCGTCCAACTGGCCGCTGTTCGCCGAGAAGGCGCGACAGTTGATTACGCAGGATAAAGTAGCAGCCGTATTTGGATGCTGGACTTCGGTGTCACGCAAATCCGTGCTGCCGGTGTTTGAAGAACTGAATAACTTGCTGTTTTATCCGGTGCAGTATGAAGGCGAAGAAATTTCGCGCAATGTGTTCTACACCGGCGCCGCACCCAATCAGCAAGCGATCCCGGCCGTCGAATATCTAATGAGCAAAGAAGGCGGCGCCGCCAAGCGTTGGGTGCTGCTGGGCACGGACTATGTCTATCCGCGTACCACTAACAAGATTTTGCGCGCGTTCCTGAAATCGAAAGGCGTTGCCGATAAAGATATCGACGAAAAATACACGCCGTTCGGTCATGGCGACTATCAAACCATAGTTGCCGACGTGAAGAAGTTCGCTGCTGGCGGCAAGACCGCAGTGATCTCCACCATCAATGGCGACTCTAACGTGCCGTTCTATAAAGAGCTTGGTAATCAAGGGCTTAAGGCAACGGACGTGCCCGTAGTGGCGTTCTCGGTGGGCGAAGAAGAGTTGCGTGGTGTGGACACCAAGCCTCTGGTAGGTCATTTGGCCGCATGGAATTATTTCATGTCGATCAAGTCACCGGCCAACGACGAGTTCACCAAAAAATGGGCCGCGTACGCCAAAGCCAAAGGCATCGCCGGTCACAAAGACAAGCCGCTGACCAATGATCCGATGGAAGCGACTTACATCGGCATTTACATGTGGAAACAAGCGGTTGAGAAAGCCAAGACGTTCGATGTCGCCAAAGTCAGCGAAGCGATGGGCGGCCAAACCTTCACCGCGCCATCGGGCATCACCTCGACCATGGATCCGAAGAACCACCATCTGCACAAAGCCGTGTTCATCGGTGAGATCAAGGCGGATGGCCAGTTCAACGTGGTGTGGAAAACCAAAGGCCCGGTGAAAGCCCAGCCCTGGAGCCCGTTCATACCCGGCAACGACAAGAAGAAGGATGAGCCTGCGTTGATGGCGGAAAAACCGGTAGCGAAGAAGTAAAATGTCGCAGGGCGGCGGAACACGAGTTCCGCCGTGCACAAAAATGGGGCTTCGTCGAGGCTCCCTTTTTATGCGCGGCAAAAACGTCAACTCCCTCCGATTGTCACTCACTGGTGCACTGGTTTCGTGCCTAGTGTTCTTTTCATGCACCGCATGGGCGCTGGATCGCGTGGCGGTGGATAAACTCGCACTGGGCGAGGCAGAGGAGCGCCTGGAAGCCATCGCGGCGCTGGTGACCGAAGGCGACCCGCGCGCGGCCGAAATCCTCGGCGCGCTGGGCGCGGGTGAATTACAAATCGCCGGCAAGCGCGTGCTGATTGTCAAGGGATCGGAGGCCATTGACGCCCTCACCGGCGAAAAACTCGCCGCGTTGCCCGCCGAACGCGAAGACGTGGTGGCGAACAACCGGCTGCGCGGCGCGGTGCAGGGCGCGCTGGCGGCGCTGAAGCTGATATCGCCTGATCGAGCGGTGCGCTTCGCGGCTGCAAAAGAATTGTCGGGTGCTGCCGATGCCACGGCGTTACCGCTGGTGAAAAAAGCGCTGGAAAAAGAAAGTGACGCGGATATACGCACGCTGCTTACGCATATCGCAGCCACGCTGGAACTCAAGGCGGGAGATGTCAAAACGCGGCTAGCCGCAGTGCGCACGCTGGGGCTATCGGGCGGCAACAACGCCAAGCCTTTGTTGTTGTCGGTGCTGGAGAACGAAACCGACAAAGATGTACGTAGCGAAGCGCAGCACAGTCTAAAGCAGGTCGAAAAACGCCTGGTGTGGGGGCAGCGCGCGGGGTTGTTGTTCGCAGGCATCAGCCTGGGTTCGATATTGCTGCTCGCCGCACTGGGTCTTGCGATCACCTACGGGCTGATGGGCGTGATCAACATGGCGCACGGCGAGCTGATGATGATCGGCGCCTACGCCACGTTTGTGGTGCAAAACATCTTCAAGACGCACCTGCCGGCGGCGTTTGATTGGTACTTGCTGTGCGCGGTGCCGGTAGCGTTCGCGGTGTCGGCGCTGGTGGGCATGGCGCTGGAGCGTTCGGTGATTCGCTGGTTATATGGCCGCCCGCTGGAAACGCTGCTCGCCACCTGGGGCATCAGCCTAGTGCTAATACAGGCGGTGCGCACCCTATTCGGCGCGCAAAACGTGCAGGTGGAAAACCCCGCGTTCATGTCGGGTGGTATCGACATCCTGTCCAACGTGGTGTTGCCGTGGAGCCGCATTGTCATCGTTGCGTTTGCAGGCGCCGTGCTGGTGGGCGTATGGCTGATGCTCACGCGCACGCGGCTGGGCCTGTTTGTGCGCGGCGTTACACAAAACCGCGCGATGGCGTCGTGCGTGGGCGTGCCGACGGCGCGTGTGGATACGCTGGCGTTCGGGCTGGGATCGGGCATCGCGGGGCTGGCCGGTTGTGCGTTGTCGCAGATCGGCAACGTGGGGCCGGATCTGGGGCAGTCGTACATCGTCGATTCGTTCATGGTGGTGGTGCTGGGCGGCGTCGGCCAACTCGCCGGCACGGTGTATGCCGCGCTGGGGCTTGGCTTCGCCAACAAGCTGCTTGAATCATGGGCGGGCGCAGTGCTCGCCAAGATCGTGGTGCTGGTGTTCATCATTGTTTTCATTCAGAAACGACCGCAGGGCCTGTTCGCCCTCAAGGGCCGATCGGTGGAAACATGAGTGGCCCTATCACAACGACTTTCACGCAGCTGTATGGCGCACGCGGCTGGGCGGTGCTTGGCGTGGCGGGCTTTGTGCTGTTCGTGGTGTTTCCGGTGATGAATCTGGTCGTGCCGGCCGAGAGCGCGTTTCACGTGTCAGCCTACTGGATCACCCTGATCGGTAAGATCATGTGCTATGCCATCGTCGCGGTGGCGATGGATTTGATCTGGGGCTACTGCGGTATTTTGTCTCTGGGTCACGGCCTGTTTTTCGCCCTGGGCGGCTACAGCATGGGCATGTATTTGATGCGCCAGATCGGCCGCGACGGACAGTCCCGTGCCGAGTTGCCCGACTTCATGGTATTCCTCGACTGGAAAACCTTTCCGTGGCAATGGTGGAATACCGATTCCTTCGCCTGGGCACTGCTGCTGGCGCTGGCGGTGCCGGGCCTGCTGGCGTATGTGTTCGGCTACTTCGCGTTTCGCTCGCGCATCAAGGGTGTGTATTTCTCGATCATCACGCAGGCACTGACGTTTGCCGCGATGCTGCTGTTTTTCCGCAATGAAACCGGCTTCGGCGGCAATAACGGCTTCACCGACTTCAAACGTATCCTCGGCTATTCGATCACCACGCCGGAAACCCGCATGGTGCTGTTCACACTCACCGGCGCGGTGTTATTCGCGACGCTGCTGCTGGGGCGTTATCTGGTCACGTCCAAATTCGGCCGCGTGCTGGCGGCGATACGCGACGCGGAGCAACGCGTCATGTTCTGCGGTTACAACACACTGAACTACAAGCTCTTTATCTGGACGTTGTCGGCGGTGTTGTGCGGGCTGGCGGGCGCGCTGTATGTGACTCAGGTGGGCATCATAAACCCGGGTGAAATGTCACCGGCGAATTCGATAGAAATCGCCATCTGGGTGGCCGTCGGCGGGCGCGGCACGCTGGCGGGTGCCATCGTCGGGGCCGGCGTGGTGAACGGCGCAAAAAGCTTTTTCACGCAAGCGTTTCCCGAATACTGGCTGTATGTGCTGGGCATGATGTTTATTCTCGTGACGCTGTTCATGCCGCAAGGGATTGTTGGTCTTTTCAACAAATGGCGGGGTGCGAAATGACCACGGTGATGTGGCCGCCACCGGTGGAAATCCCACCGCGTCACAGGCGACAGGCCGCGGACGATCCCGTATCGTCTTACAGCCACATGCTGAAGCCGGGGCAACTCGACGCCTCGCACGGCGTGGTGCTGTACCTCGACAGCATCAGCGTGAGCTTCGACGGTTTCAAGGCGCTGAACAACCTATCGCTTGCGATCGACGTCGGCGAGTTGCGTTGCGTGATTGGTCCCAACGGAGCCGGCAAAACCACCATGATGGACGTCATCACCGGCAAAACGCGGGCGGATTCCGGCACGGCGTTCTTTGGGCAAACCATTGATTTAAAACAACATTCTGAAGTTCAGATTGCGCAGGCGGGCATCGGCCGCAAGTTCCAGAAGCCGACGATTTTTGAGCATCACACGGTATTCGAAAATCTCGAACTGTCGATGAAAGCCGACAAGCGTGTGCGCAAAACCTTGTTCGCGCGGCTCACCGGCGCCGAGCGCGACCGTATCGCCGAGATGCTCACACTGATACGTTTGACCGAAAGCGCGCAACGGGTTGCCGGATTGTTGTCGCACGGGCAAAAGCAGTGGCTCGAAATCGGCATGTTGCTGATGCAGGAGCCGAAGTTGCTGTTGCTCGACGAACCGGTGGCCGGCATGAGTGACGACGAAACCGAACGTACCGCAGAACTGTTTCTCACGCTCGCCGGCAAACATTCGCTGGTGGTGGTAGAGCACGACATGGCTTTCGTCGCAAAAATCGCGCGTAAAGTCACCGTGCTTCACGAAGGCAGCGTGATCGCCGAAGGCGCCATGGATCAGGTGCAGAACGATCCGCGCGTGATTAAAGTTTATTTGGGCCGGTGATGAGGACGCTGACATGCTGACAGTTAAAGGCCTCAATCAATATTATGGCGGCAGCCACATTCTGCGCGATTTGTCGTTTGAAGTGCCCGCCGGCAAAGTCACCGTGTTGCTGGGCCGAAATGGCGTGGGCAAAACCACTTTGCTTAAATCCCTGATGGGCCTGGTGCCGGCGAAAAGTGGCACGATGACTTTTAACGAACGTGACATCACCTCCGCCGCGCCCTACGAACGCGCTCGCGCGGGCCTGGGTTATGTGCCGCAGGGGCGCGACATTTTTCCGCGCCTTACGGTTGCGGAAAATCTCGACATGGGCCTGGCAACGCAGCCGCGCGGCGCGCGCATACCCGAGCGCATACACGAGATGTTCCCGGTGTTAAAGCAAATGATGAAACGGCGCGGCGGTGATTTGTCCGGCGGGCAACAGCAGCAACTGGCGATAGGCCGCGCGCTGGCGATGAACCCGAAGCTGCTAATCCTGGACGAGCCCACCGAAGGCATACAACCGTCGATCATCAAGGACATCGAACGCGTGATCCGCACCCTGGCCAGCGGTGGCGAGATGGCCATACTGTTGTGCGAGCAGTATTACGATTTTGCGCGCTCACTCGCCGATCAGTATCTGGTGATGGAGCGCGGTGAAATCATCGCGCGCGGCGCCGGTGCGGATATGGACAATAACAACGTGCGCGGGCTGCTGGCGGTATGATGGCTGTATGCAAAGTACCGAACCGCCTTTCACCGCAACCTGGCGCGCGCAACTCGCGCTGGAATACGAACGTCGCGACGCACGAACAGTGTTGGCAACCCGCCGCCACGACGGACCGCTGGTGGTGCAAAAGTCGCTGTATCCCGAAGGCGACGCCGTTTGCCACAACATCATCGTGCATCCGCCAGCGGGTATCGTCGGGGGCGATAGTCTTGAAATCAATGCACGTGTGGGTGCGCAGGCTCACGCGCTGCTGACCACGCCGGGCGCGGCCAAATGGTATCGGTCGGCAGGTGCGTGGGCGCAACAGAAAAATGTATTTGTGGTGGAGAAAGAAGCGTGTCTGGAGTGGTTGCCACAGGAAACCATCGTGTTCGACGGCGCGCTGGCGCGCTTGCATACCGAAGTGAGTTTGGATGCGGGCGCGCGCTACATCGGCTGGGAGGTGCTGTGTTTGGGCCGCGGATCGGGTGAACGTTTTGAGCGCGGCCAATGTCAATCCAGCGTGATGGTGTCGCGTGGCGGCAAGCCGTTGTGGATGGAGCGCGGCGACCTCGCGGCCGGTGGCTTGCTGATGCATTCACCGGCGGGTTTGAATGGCAAAACCGTGTGTGGCACGTTGACTGCCGTGGCAGAAAATATGGATGCCCTTGATTTGAACGCATGTCGCGCGGTGACGGCTAAAAAAGGGGGAGCCGCGGTGACGCTCCTGCCGGGTGTGATGGTAGCGCGATACCTCGGTGATTCCAGCGAAGCGGCAAAACAGTACTTCGTCGCGCTGTGGCAAATAGTGCGGACAGTGGTTGCCGGACGTGCAGCGATAGAGCCGCGTATCTGGCGAACTTGAGGACAATCCATGGAACTGACGCCCAGAGAAAGAGACAAGCTTCTGATTTTTACCGCCGGCCTGCTCGCCGAGCGGCGTAAAGCACGCGGCCTGAAACTCAATTACCCCGAAGCGGTGGCCTTCATCTCCGCCGCGCTGATGGAAGGCGCGCGCGACGGTAAATCCGTTTCCGAGTTAATGGGCTGGGGCGCCACGCTGCTCACGCGCGACGACGTGATGGAGGGGGTGGCGGAAATGATTCCCGACATACAGATCGAAGCGACGTTTCCAGACGGCACCAAGCTGGTAACGGTACACAATCCCATTGTGTGAGAGGCTCGCGATGATTCCAGGAGAAATGCAAGTGGCGCCCGGCGATATCGAACTCAACACCGGGCGTGCCACATTAACCGTAGCGGTTACCAACAGCGGCGACCGGCCGATACAAGTCGGTTCGCATTACCATTTTTTCGAAACCAACGACGCGCTGCAATTTGAGCGCAAAAAGACGCGCGGCTATCGACTGAACATCGCTGCCGGCACGGCGGTGCGTTTTGAGCCGGGGCAATCGCGCACGGTGGAGCTGGTGGCGCTGGCGGGGGAGCGCAAGGTGTTTGGTTTTGCCGGGAAAGTGATGGGGAAACTATGAAAATTTCCCGCCAGGCTTATGCCGAAATGTTCGGCCCCACCGTGGGCGACCGCGTACGACTGGCCGACACTGAGTTATGGATCGAAGTCGAAAAAGATTTCACCATCCACGGCGAAGAAGTGAAATTCGGCGGCGGCAAAGTCATCCGCGACGGCATGGGGCAGAGCCAACTGGTATCGGCAAAAGTCGCTGACACGGTAATCACCAACGCGCTGATTATCGATCACTGGGGCATCGTCAAGGCTGACATTGGCCTGAAGAACGGCCGCATCTGGAAAATCGGCAAGGCCGGTAACCCCGACATCCAGCCCGGGATCACCATCCCCATCGGCGCCGGCACGGAAATCATCGCGGGGGAAGGCATGATCGTCACCGCCGGCGGCATCGACACGCACATTCACTTTATTTGCCCGCAGCAGATCGAAGAAGCGCTGATGTCAGGCGTGACCACCATGATCGGCGGCGGCACCGGCCCGGCCACGGGCACGTTTGCCACCACCTGCACACCGGGGCCGTGGCACATGCATTCGATGCTGGCGGCAGCGGACGCATTTCCGATGAACCTTGGCTTTCTGGGCAAGGGCAACGCCAGCAAACCCGCGCCTCTGAAAGAGCAAATCGAAGCCGGCGCGATTGGCCTGAAGCTGCACGAGGACTGGGGCACCACGCCCGCGGCCATCGACAACTGCCTGTCGGTCGCCGACAAAATGGACGTGCAGGTGGCGATCCACAGTGACACGTTAAACGAATCCGGTTTTGTGGAAACCACCGTGGCGGCGATGAAAGGCCGCGCCATTTGCACCTTTCACACCGAAGGCGCGGGCGGTGGTCACGCGCCCGATATCATTAAAGTGTGTGGCGAACCCAACGTGCTGCCGTCATCCACTAACCCCACCATGCCGTACACGGTGAACACCATCGCCGAGCATCTCGACATGCTGATGGTGTGTCACCACCTCGATCCGGCGATTGCCGAGGACGTGGCGTTCGCCGAATCGCGCATCCGCAAAGAGACGATTGCCGCCGAGGATATTTTGCATGATCTGGGCGCGTTCTCGATGATGTCGTCGGACTCGCAGGCGATGGGCCGCGTGGGCGAAGTGATCATCCGCACCTGGCAGACCGCGCACAAAATGAAAGTGCAGCGCGGTAGCCTCAAAGGCGATCCGACACAAAGCGACAACGCGCGCGTGAAGCGTTATGTTGCCAAGTACACGATTAACCCGGCGATCGCGCACGGCGTGTCGCACGTCGTCGGCTCTATTGCGGAAGGCAAGCTGGCGGACTTGGTACTGTGGAAACCGGCCTTCTTTGGCGTGAAGCCCTCACTTATTATCAAAGGAGGCATGATCGCCGCCGCCGCGATGGGCGATCCGAACGCGTCGATACCCACGCCGCAGCCGGTGCATTACCGGCCGATGTTCGGCAGCTTCGGTAAGGCGCTTCGCACCTCGCTCACTTTTGTGTCCAAGGCGGCGCTGAAGAACCCAGCGATCGAAGCATTGGGCCTGTCGAAGCCGCTGGAGGCCATACGCAACGTCAGAAAAATCGGCAAAAAAGACATGGTGCATAACGACTGGCTGCCGACAATTGAAGTTGATGCCGAGACCTACGAAGTGCGTGCCAATGGTGAACTGTTGGTGTGTGAGCCCGCAAAGATACTGCCGATGGCGCAACGCTACTTTTTATTTTGATGATCGAAATCAAAACCAAACTTGGCATGGACGCGGGCAACGCACAGGCGCAATTGAAGCTGCCCTTCGACTTGCGGCAAAAAAGCCGTTTGCGCACCCAGCTTGTCAATGGCGAAGATGCGTGGCTGCTGTTGCCGCGCGGCGACATTTTGCGTGGTGGTGACAAGCTGCTGGCGAACGATGGCCGCATCGTTGAAGTCGTCTCCGAAATCGAAGACGTGCTGCATGTGGAATGCGCAAACGCCATGGCACTTGCGCGCGCGGCCTACCACCTGGGCAATCGCCACGTGCCGGTGCAAGTGGGCGATGGATTTTTGCGCATTGCCGCTGACCATGTGCTGGCGGATATGCTCAAAGGTTTGGGTGCCACACTGACCGCAATGCGTGCGGCGTTTGAGCCGGAGGCGGGCGCCTATGGTGTTCATGGTGGAGGCCATCATCACGGCGACGAAAGTGGTCACACTGGGCGTATCCACGAGTATGTTAAAAGTGTTTAAAAACAAATACTTAAATCGTGTGGCGCGATGAGCGATCTCCGCCTCGCCCGCTTGTTGCAACTCGCCAGCCCCGCGCTGCCGGTGGGTGCCTACAGCTATTCGCAAGGCCTTGAAGCCGCGATCGAAGCGAGCGTCGTGCATGACGCTGTCAGCGCCCAAGCGTGGATCTGCGATGTGCTCGAACTATCGGTGGCGAGCATGGAAGCGCCGGTATTGTTGCGATTGATGCGGGCTTGGGCGCGAGCGGATATTGCCGCCGTCGAATACTGGAACGCGCTGTTCCTCGCCAGCCGCGAAACCGCCGAGTTGCGCGCGGAAACCGTGCAGATGGGTTATTCATTGACGCGTTTGCTTAACGAAATCCATGCAGCTGATGCGACATCCTTTGCGCAACTGCAAGCCATCGACGAACCGGCGTTTCCCACCGCGTTTTCCTGTGCCGCCGCGCACTGGTGCATTGAACCCCCATCGGTGTTAATTGCGTATCTATGGAGCTGGATCGAGAATCAAGTAATGGCCGCGTTGAAGGCCGTGCCGCTGGGACAAACCGCTGGACAGAAAATGCTGCTCGCGCTCGGCGCGCAACTGGATAATATTGCGCAGGCAGCAGCCGCGCGCAGCGACAACGAACTGGGCAACTTCGCACCGGGCTTGGCGATGCTGTCCAGCCGCCATGAAACACAATACAGCAGGCTATTTCGCTCATGACATCAAACACACAACCATTACGTATCGGCATCGGCGGCCCTGTTGGCTCCGGCAAAACCGCGCTCACGCTGGCGCTATGTCTCGCGCTGCGCGACAAATACAACATCGCCGTGGTCACCAACGACATCTACACCGAAGAAGACGCGCAGTTTCTAGTGCGCAATCAAGCGCTGGCGCCCGAGCGCATCATCGGCGTGGAAACCGGCGGCTGTCCGCACACCGCGATCCGCGAAGATGCCTCGATCAATTTGGAAGCAGTGGCGCGACTGAACCGGCGCTTTACGGGCCTTGATCTCATCATCATCGAATCCGGCGGCGACAATCTGGCGGCGACCTTCAGTCCTGAATTATCCGATCTCACGTTGTATGTAATTGATGTCGCTGCAGGCGATAAAATCCCGCGCAAGGGCGGACCCGGCATCACCAAATCCGATTTGCTCATCATCAACAAAATTGATCTCGCGCCCATGGTGGGCGCTTCGTTGGAAGTGATGGATCGCGACGCAAAAAAAATGCGCGGTGAAAAACCGTTCGTCTTTACGAATCTCAAGACCGGCAAGAATCTGGATACCGTTATTCACTTTATTGAAACCGAGGGTTTGCCATGCATCGAGTCTCGATAGGCGTTTTCCCATGGGTACTGTTGGCAGGCGAGGTGTTGGCGCATTCAGGACACGATGCGCCAGCGTTGCATACCCATGGATGGGAAACAGCGCTGCTGGGGGCCGTAATCGCGGTGGCTGCGATAGCCTGGTTCAGGGCGAGGAAGTAGCCTGATGCCGCCATGCCGATTGTCGATGCCCTCGTGCGCCCATCTGGGGTCGCCTGGAGCGTGTGACGTGAAAATCGACGGACCGGGATGGATCTCGCCGCACGCCCTCATCGCCTCGTGCCTTGCGGTCACGCAATCAGCGATGGCCGCGCAACCGGCCACGGATCTCTTTCCATCCAAGCCGATACGCCTGATCGTGCCGCAACCGCCGAGCGGCACGGTCGATATGCTGGCGCGCATGATCGGCGGCAAGCTCACTGCCGCGCTGGACCAACAAGTGGTGATCGACAATCGCGCGGGCGCCAGCGGCACCATCGGCAGCGATCTTGTCGCCAAAGCGCCCGCTGACGGCCACACCATCCTGATGACCATGACCTCACATACCACCACGCCAAGCCTGTACCCGAAGCTGCCGTACGACGCCATCAAGGATTTCGTGCCGGTGTCGATGGTCGTGCAATGTGCAAATTTGCGTCTTGCGACTTTTTCCACTCCGCTACCCAATACGTCAAACAAACTCCGTTGATTAGTCCGCAGGCAGGTCATTGATTTAATGCGGTATTATATTTTGTGCTTGAGGACTTGACCGATTTTAGAGGGCACCGGAACGGAGAGAACTGGCCAACGGAGAGAGAAAACGGGGCCGAATACCGCAGCCAGGGCCTTCGGCGAAGTCCGCAGGAACCCACGCCAGCCCCTGTGAACACGCGGCAGTAGGCAAAAAAATACCAACCGGAGAATTGGTTGGTATT
>CAMBGJ010000145.1 GCA_945865805.1 Bordetella parapertussis | reverse complement strand
AGTGCGCCGAATGCAATCACACATTGCGCAAACACCCGGCGCAATAGGATTGCGCCCTACACCACGGGCCTCGAATACAGCGGCAACGCCGCCAGCGTCGGCATGCCGCTCGGCGGCGAGGTGCGTGCCACGTTCATCAGCATGGCGATCATGGCGTAGTAGCCCACCACGCCGATGAGATCGACGACGCTTTCTTCGCCGAAGTGTTTGACGGCACGCGCGTAGGTGGTGTCGGATACGCCACGGTTTTTCAGTAATTCGTTGACGAAATCATAGACGATGGCCTCGTCTTTTTTCATTTTTTCGGGGCGGCGGCATTCGGCCAGTGCGGCTATGGTGTCGGGATGCAAGCCACCATGCAGCGCGTGCGGCACGTGCACCGCCCACTCGAACTGGCACGACCAGTCACGCGCGGCCATCAGCCCGGCCATCTCGGCCAAGCGGAACGGCACCTTGACACCCCAACGGATATAAGCGCCCAGCGCCTGCGTCGGGCCGGTGAGGCCGGGGCTGCGTATCATCGGCACGAACGGGCCGCGTACGTCCTTGCGTGGGCCGGCGGTGATATCGGCGGCGGCTTTTTGCTGTGCAGCGTTGAGTTTCGCCGGCGGGATACGTGGCAGACGCTCGCGCAAAATGTTGACGCGCATCTGCTTTTTTTGTTTGACGGCAGGGGCGTGCTTGGCGACGGTAGTGGATTGAGACATTATTTTTCCTTTAAAAACAAGTAACGACGGGTATTCCTGCGCGTTGCAACACACCGTCACCAGCAACGCACCCGCCAGCACGTAAGCCCTACGCTACGGCATGCCGGAGAGAATCGCTATAAGTGTTTGTTTTAAAACAACTTTTTATGAGTCACGCAATCCCGCTCACGGCGCATAGTTGTCGTTAACCGCCGCCTTGCCGTCCAGCGTGCAAGGGGGCATCGCGTACTCCTTGCTGCGCCAGGGCGGCGCGCGATCCATGTTGAGCGTCTGCAAAAACGCCACCAGATCAGCCGACTCGCGCTGCGTGAGTTTCAGCGGCCGCAAGATACTTTCGCCATCGGCGTGCAGCCGGTTTACGTTCAAGTCGGAGTAGTGGCGCACCACCTGATCCAGTGTGAGCATTTCCCCGCTGTGCATATACGGGCCGGTATAACCCACGTTGCGCAGCGACGGCACCTTGAATTCGCCGAAGTTGCGCTGCTCGGGTTTGAGGTGCGTGGTTTTGGTGGCGCTGGTGCGCGACGCATCGTCGTTGTACGGCCCCAGCAGATTGAATTTGCTCGACATCAAAAGCTTGATGCCGTCGTGCCGACCGCCATCAACTTTTTTACTGTCGCTGCCGACAAAATGCGACACGCCGATATCGTGAAACTCGCCGTTGGTGAACATCGGCCCGGTGTGGCAGGTGCTGCAATTGCCCTTGCCGATGAATATCTGCAAGCCACGCCGGGCCTCGCGCGGATACAAGCCGGCGGCAGCCTTGTCACCGCGCGCCAGCGC
The DNA here is from genome assembly GCA_945865805.1 of Bordetella parapertussis. GTDB lineage: Bacteria > Pseudomonadota > Gammaproteobacteria > Burkholderiales > SG8-41 > UBA5216. The sequence continues at coordinate 10,980 of CAMBGJ010000145.1, read as the reverse complement.
GTCGCGGAACTGATCGAACGGCGTGAATTCCGTCGTCAGCGTTTCCTGAAACGCGGCCATCACCTTGCCAACGCCCACCAGCACGGTCTCGTCGTCCTGCTTCGACGGGCTGACGCCGAAAGATTTTTCATAGCGGCACGACAGATCGGCATCCTTGCGCACGTACTGCGCCACGTGCGCGGCATTCGAGCCGAATTCGCGCGCATCCAGTAGCGGCCGTATGCTCTGCGACCACAGGCTGTCGGCGGCGCCATCCAGCGCGAACCAGCGGTGGTGGCGCAGGTTCATCAGCGTGGGTGTGTTGCGATCCACCAGCGCCAGCCCCTGATTGCGCTTGACGCCGTCCGTCCAGTTGTACTCGGCAATGTGACAGGTGCCGCACGACACTTTGTCGTTCGCCGAGAGGCGTTCGTCAAAGAACAGCCGTTCGCCCAGATCAACCGCGTGCGAGTTGCCCGATACGCGATTCGACGGATCGGGAGTCCATTTCATCGGCCACGGGCCGTGGCTGAGAATGCGGCTGACTTCGGACTCGGTGAATTCGATCACGCCCGGCTCGTTGGCCTGCGTGGTACCGGCAAACCACACCGCGCTGATGGCGCTGGCGGCGAGCATGCCCGTCATCAGGATTGTTTTGATTTTTTTCATTGCAGCACCACACTGGTTGTTATGCGTTCTGGCACGCCCGCAGTACCACCCGAGCGCACCTCGAAAATATACTCCCATCGACCTGGCATGTGAAACATCAAGCCTTCCGCGCGATACTTGCCTGCGCCGATGCTGGTGACGGCGGTTTTGTAATTCATACCGTGACGGTGTTCGGGCATGTGTGCGTCAACGCGCACGCTTTCCGGCGCTGCGGCGCCGTCCTTGGCGCACAGGGCAAGTTCCACCGCGAAGTGCTGGCCAATGAGCCCCTTTTCCGGTTGCGTGCGATAGGCGAGCACGTAGTTTTTGGCGTCGATGATCTGCGCCTTGCCGCCCTTGCCTGCCGCAAGCTCTGGCACGCAGGCGCAGGCCAGCCCGGCGCTGCCTGCTAAAACCAATCCAGCCAATAATTGGGTTCTCATGGTTTCATCGCGTTGGCAAAAATCGCGTCACCATTCTTGTACGCAATACGCTCGGCCACGTCACGCGGCAGTTCTGCCATCCAGCCGCGCGACCAGTTCGCATGCTCCACCACATAATGCCAGCGCTCGGCAGTGTAGGTATCGGGCCGACCAAGAAACGATCGGGGAATTCCATGAACGCCGCTCGCCAGTCGGGATCCAGCTTGCCACCAGCGGCGTGATCGTTCCTGAACGTCAGATCGCACCACAGGTTCTTATGCTTGCGCAACATCTCGCGCGCTTTCTCGGGCCGCTCGAAACCCGAATGCGCCCACAGCACGCTCGCGTCCGGGTCCTGTTTGAAGATACGCTCCACCGCATCCGCGTCAGAGTGCGCGTGCAGAAACAGTTTGTACTGCTTCGCCCATTGCACCACCTGCCGCGCCACGGACGCATCAACATCCGCGCCAAAGACATGAAATTCGCCGATGGCGGCATAGCGGTATTTTTTCAACCGCTCGCGCAGATACGTGGCGACGGCTTCGTCCTTGAACCAGGTGCCGATGTCGGCGCGCGTGCGATAGGTACGCAGCGACGGCAAAATTAAGTCGGGTGCTTCCGCATACAACTTTTGATTGCCGTCATCGTTGGTGCTCGACACCAGCGCACGTTTGACGCCTGCCTTGCGCAGCAGCGCAATGGCTTCTTTCGGCGGCATGCGCTCCCACGCTTCCTGGCTGTAATGAATGTGCGCGTCAAAAATCGGCAAGTCAGCAGCGCGCACCACAGGCACGATGAGGAGCAAAATTAACCACGCATTTTTTTGGAAATAGCACATAAGGAAAGTTTAGCAGGTTGACTCAACCCCTTCACCGCAAAGGCGCAAAGGGAACGCAAAGTAGATCAAAGGATTTTTTGGCGGCAGTTCTTTGTGCCTTCGCGCCTTTGCGGTGCGGTTTTAGTTTTTGCGCTGATGAAAGTAACTATTTGTTTTTAAAGGATATTTGTGAAATCTTCTGGAACGCCACGCGATCCTCGCTGTTTGATACACTCGAACATGCAGCACCTATCCCGCAGACCTCAAATCAAAAAGGATTCGCCATGATTTACGAAGTCAGAACCTATACCGTCAAACCACGCAGCATGGCCGAAGTAGAAAAACGCTTCGGCGAAAAGTATGAGCAGCGCAAAAAATACTCCGAGCTCGCCGCGTTCTGGAAAGTGGAAGTCGGCCCCCTCAACACCTTCATGCACGTGTGGGGCTACAAAGATATGGCCGAGCGCGCCAGCATCCGCGCCGCTGCCGTGAAAGATGGCGCATGGCCGCCACCCATCTCGGAATTCCTCGTGAGCCAGAAATCCGAGATCATGAATCAGACCTCGTTCTCGCCCGAATTGAAACCCAGCAACAACGGCCCGTGGTTCGAGTGGCGCGAGTACACCCACAACCCCGGCCAATTGCCGATCATGATGAAAAACTGGGAAGTCGCGCTCGAAACGCGTTTGAAATTCGGCCCCATCACCGCGCTGTGGTACAGCGAACTCGGCGGCCTGAACAAATGGATCCACGTGTGGCCGTACAAATCACTCGATCAACGCAATGAAGTCCGCGATCAAGCCCACAAGACCGGTGCCTGGCCGCCCTCCGCGCGCGCCAAGACCGACGGTCGCCCGATTGAATCGCTGGCGATGCAAGAAAACAAGTTCATGACTGCTGCGAGCTTTTCGCCCGTCAAATAACGCGTTGTTGCGGCAAAAAAAAACGAGAGGCGGTGCCTCTCGTTTTTATGTGCCTGTTGACGCACGCGTAGCGTCTAAATTGAGATCCTGCGAATCAGGTTACGGCCTGGATTCCAGCGTTCGCTGGAATGACGAATAGGGACTATCGCATTGCCGCGCGCCGGCAATTCAATAGCGATAAATCACTCCACCTTAATCCCCGCCGCCTTCACCACCTTCTGCCACATCGCCAATTCCGTGCGCACCAAGCCGGCAAAAGCCTCCGGCGTACTGGCGACAACCTCCACACCCTCATTGGCAAACACCTTGCGCACGTCGGGTGCCTGCAATGCGCGCACGACTTCCGCGTGGATTTTCGCCAGCACCGCCGGGGGTGTTTTCGCTGGCGCGAACAAACCGTTCCACGGCCCGTGGTCATAACCCGTCACGCCGGATTCGGCGAAGGTCGGCACATCGGGCGCGGCGGGTGAACGCGTCGCGGTCGTCACTGCGATGGCGCGCAGCTTGCCGCTGCGCACGTGCGGCAGCACGCCTACCGTGGTGCCGATATTGAGTTGCACCTGCCCGCCGATGGCAGCGGTAACCGCTGGCCCGCCACCGGTATACGGAATGTGCACGAGATCAATGCCGGTCATGGTTTTCAGCAGTTCCATCGACATATGCGTACCGCTTGCAAGCCCCGCCGAGGCGAAATTGATGGTGCCGGGCTTGGCCTTGGCCAGCGCCAGCACATCCTGCAGGCCCTTCGCGGCAAAGCTCGGGTGCGCCGCCAGCAGATTGGAAAAGCGCGTCAACTGCGTAACCGGCGCAAGATCACGCGCGGTGTCATAGGGCATGCGTTTGTGCATGCTCGGGTTCACCGTGATACCCGACGCCACCACCATCAGCGTATGGCCGTCAGGCGCGGCGCGCACCACCAGTTCGGTGCCGATGATGGTGCCCGCGCCGGGCCGGTTATCGACCACCACCGGCTGTTTCCAGGCTTCAGATAATGAGCGCGCGACCAGCCGCGCGGTGAGATCAGTCGACGCGCCCGGCGATTGCGGCACGATGACGCGAATAGGCCGCGAGGGATAACCGCTAACATTCACGGCAGGCTGCTGCGCAAGCGCACTACCGCACAGGGCGTACATCACGCCCGCCCAAAGCCGACCCTTCCCGTTCATTTGTTCACCCGTTCACTGTTCACGCTGTTACACACCATCACTCAATCTTGATCCCGCCCACCTGCACCACCCTGGCCCACTTCGCCGATTCCGATTTGATCAGCGCGGCAAACTCTGCAGGTGTGTTGCCCACGGCCTCGCCCGCTTCATTGGCGAAGATTTTTTTCACGTCGGCCAACTGCAGCATGCGCACCACTTCGGCATTGATTTTGGCGATGATCGCGGGCGGCGTTTTGGCGGGCGCGAGCAAGCCGTTCCACGGCTCGTGGTCGTAGCCCGGCACAGTTTCGGCTATCGCGGGAATTTCCGGTGCCGACGGCGAGCTTCTGGCCGATGTCACCGCCAATGCGCGCAGCTTGCCACTACGTACATGCGGCAACGTGCCCACAGTCGTGCCGACGATCAATTGCGTTTGTCCGCCAATGGCGGCTATCGCCGCCGGGCCGCCACCCTTGAACGGCACTTGCACGATGTCGATGCCGGTCATTTGCCGCAGCAGCTCCGCCGACATATGCGTGCCGGTGCCGGTGCCCGCCGGGGCGTAATTCAGCGTGCCGGGTTTCGCTTTTGCCAGCGCGATCATCTCGGCCATCGTCTTCGCGGACAACGACGGATGCGCACCGATCATATTGGGAAAGCGCGACAACTGCGTGATCGGCGAAAAATCGCGTATCGGATCGTACGGCAGTTTTTTGTACAACGCCGGATTAATGGTGAACGACGACGCCACCACCAGCATGGTGTAACCATCGGGCGCGGCACGCGCGACGATTTCGGTGCCGCTGGTCGAACCCGCACCTGGCCGGTTATCGACCACCGCACTTTGCTTGAACGCTTCGTTCAACTGCTTTGCCACCAGCGCGCGGTGAGATCGGTGGATCCCCCCGGCGATTGCGGCACGACTATTCGAATAGGGCGCGTGGGATAGTTGGCAGCGTCGCTTTGTGCGTGGGCGTGCGGGCAGGAAAGCAGGCTCGCAACGGAAACAAGGGGAACAAGATCGACGACACGATTAAACTGCATAATCATCCTCAGTTGCACTGTAAGTATTTATTTTTATTATATATTTTACACTCAGCACCAATTCATGCAACCCGTGACACACGGGGACCGCGGACGCCCGTAAGCGCCGTGGTGTGGCAAGCACGTTGCGGGCGGGACGCCCATGCCCCCAGCGCCTTACTCCGCAACAATTTTCGCCGCGCGTATCACATTGGCGTACATCACCGTTTCCTTGCGCACATGATCCGCCAGCGCTTCCGGCGTGCTGGGCGTGGATTCCGCACCCTGATTGGCGAATCGCTCCTTCACGTCCGCACGCGCCAGCACCTTGCCAAAATCGGCATTCAGTTTGGCGATGATGTCGCGCGGCGTGGCGGCGGGCACGAACATGCCGCTCCACGTGGGAATATCGAAACCCTTGTAGGTCTCTGCCACGGCGGGCACATCGGGCAACAGCGGCGAGCGCGCACCCGACGACACCGCCACCGCGCGCACGCGGCCAGTGCGCAAATGCGGTAGGGTGCCGACGATGTTGGCGAATATCAGATCCACCTGCCCCGACATCAGATCGACAAACGCGGGCGCGGCACCCTTGTAAGGCACATGGTTCATGGTGACGCCCGCCTGTATGCGCAACAGTTCCATGCCCAGGTGTTGCAAATTGCCGACGCCGGACGAGGCAAAATTTAGCCGCCCCGGATTGGCGCGCGCCAGCGCTATCAGCTCCTTGACGTTTTTCGCCGGCAGCGACGGATGCACCGACAGAACCATGCGCCCGGCGTTGACCATGGTCACCGGTGCCAGATCACGCTGCGGATCGTACGGCAGCTTCTTGAACAACGTAGCGTTCACCGTGATCGGCCCGGCATTGCCGAGCAACAAGGTATAGCCGTCGCCCACGGCCTTGGCCACAACTTCCGCGCCTATATTGCCGCCCGCGCCAACGCGATTCTCCACCAACACCGCCTGCCCCCATATCTCGGTAAGGCGCTGACCCAGCGTACGCGCGATGTCGTCGTACGGGCCACCAGCGGCAAACGGCACGACGATGCGCACGGGTTTTACGGGGTAATTTTGCGCGTTTGCATTCACGGCTATGGATAGCACCACACATATCCCGCACTGACGTGTTATCCGCCGCATGATTTATTCCAGTTTCACAAGAAAACGATTTACTTGATCGCCAGCGGATTCACCGGCGACCCCACCGCCCCGGTGATCGGCAGTGCGGGCGCCACGAACAAAAACTCATAGCGTTTATCCGCCGCGCAATCCTTCGCCAGTTCAGTCAGATGAAAAATCTCGCCCACCGTCAGGCCCATCACGGGTATGCACACCCAATGCCACGGCTGCGTCGTGTCCGGCGTTTCATTCGGTCGCACTTCCGCGCCCCAGGTATCGGTGGCGACACCGGCGACTTCTTTTTTGTGCAGCCACGAAACCGTCTCAAAAGCGAAGCCCGGTGCATCGCCGCCGGAATAGCCATCCCAGCTTTTGCTGTCGAGGCAGCGCTGCACGTGCCCGGTATGCACCAGCAGAAAATCGCCGCGCCCGACTTTTACGCCCTGCTTTTGCTCGGTGTAATCGAGTATTTCATTGGTGATGGCGAATCCATCCGGCAGAAATTTCTTGCCCATCGCACGCGCCACGTCGAGCAACACGCCACGGCCCACCATTTTCTCGGCGGTTTTTTCAATGCCTGCTTTCGCCGCACCCGCGCTGGAGACATTGCGGCAGTCGTAGCCGTTCCACATGAAATTTTCGTAGAGAATATGGCCCAGGCCATCCCATTGTGTGCCGCACTGCAAGGGCATGATGATGATGTCGTCGGTGCCACGTATCTTGCGATGATCAAGGATGCCCGAATAGGCATCGGTGCCAGTGCGCGTCATCAGGTGTATCGGGTTAAAGCGACCGAGCGCGGGATAGTTGCTCTTGGCACCCTGCGGGCCGTTGTTGTCGTATTTCAACGCCAGCGACATCACTTTGCCTTTGCGCACCAACTTGGCGGCGGCGATGATGTGATCGGCGGTGGTGAAATTCAGCGTGCCAATTTCGTCGTCCTTGCCCCAGCGGCCCCAGTTTTTGTATTTCTTGGCGGCGGCGTGCACGTCCTTGCGCGTGAGCTTGCGATTTTTCTTCTCGCGCGTGTCGAATCCCTTCGGTGGGGCCGGTAACTTTGCTGCCTTGCTTGCCATGCTCGCACTCCCTGAATCAAAATTAACCGTCGGCTTTGACGAACTTTTTGACGGACAACTACCCGCAGCCAGTCTAGCGGCAGCCCATCGCGTGGTCAACGCGTTACTGCTACCGGCGTACTACCCGTGCGACACAACGGGCTGGGTTCGTTCATAATCCATACAGTCTGCACACAGTCCCCTGTTTTTTTTCACCTGCCCTCATCACTGACTTACTTTCAAATATCCCGCCATGAGCGAAGCCACGACTTACGACGCCGTACCCTACGAATCCTTTCCGTTTGCGCAATCACACCCCGCGCGTATGAGCGGCATGGCCAGGCTGTTTGGCCTGCCCGCGCCGAATCTCGCGAACGCGCGCGTGCTCGAGTTGGGCTGTTCGTTCGGCGGCAATCTGCTGCCCATGGCCCTGCAATATCCGCAGGCGCAATTCACCGGCGTGGACCTGTCGCAGGTGCAGATCGACTACGCCAACAAAATCAAAGGCGAGCTCGGCGTCAACAACATCACCTTTCGCCAGGCGAACATTCTCGATCTGGCGAAAGAATCCGCGCAGTACGATTACATCATCACCCACGGCGTCTACAGTTGGATTCCGCCCGAGGTGCAAAGCGCGATGCTTGAACTGTATGACAAGCAGCTTTCGCCCAACGGCGTGGGGTACATCAGCTACAACGTCTACCCCGGCTGGAAAATGCGCGAAGTGGTGCGCGAGATGATGCTGTTTCACGTCGGCCACCTGAAGGATCACACCACCAAGCTCGCACAGGAACGCGCCATCCTGCAATACGCGGGCAAGCTCCACGCCAACAACCAGGCGGCGTTCGGGCGGCTGATGGCCGAAGAAGCCAATCTGCTGATGCGCTGCTCCGATAGTTATATTTACCACGAGCATCTCGAAGCCAATAATCGGCCCTGTTATTTTCACGAGTTCGTCGCGGCATCGGCCAAAAACGGCCTGTCGTATCTGGGCGAATCGTCGCTGTCGGACATGCTGCCCGACCGCCACGGTGCCGATCTCGCCAACACCGCGCGGCAGATTTCCGACGGCAACATCATCGCCTGCGAGCAGTATGTTGATTTGCTCACCAACCGCGCGTTTCGGCAAACGCTGTTGATCCGCGCCGATCGCGCGGCGTCGGTGCAGCGCGCGTTGTCGCCCGCGAGTTTTCGTGATCTGCATGTCAGCGTGCAACTCAAGCCCGCCACACTTGAACCCGTGCTGCAAACCACTAAAACGCCGCAGCCTGTGGCGCACGCGGTGTATGCCGACGTACACGGCCGGCAGATCAATGCCAACCAGCCGCACGCGAAAGTGATGATCGACACGCTGGTGGCGGCGAGCCCCTATAGCGTGCCGTTCACTCGGGTAGTAGAGGCCGTGGCCGCCTATGCCACTTCCGCCAAGCTGACGCTGGACGCCGCGACCTATGTCTCGTCGGAACTGGCCGTGCTGCTGGGCCAGGGTGTCGCTACGATTTTCGGTGAAGCCCAGTCGCGGCCTGCCGCCGATACCGCGAAAATTGCGCCCTACGCGCGCTGGCACGCTGCGCGCGGCAACGTCGTCACCAACGCCTTGCACGGTCTGGTGCAACTCACGCCGGAACAGGCGCAGGCAGTTAAATCCGGCACGCCAGCCAGCGCCGCACAACGGGCCGAGCTGACGACGCTTGGCCTGATGGTCTAACCCATTCTCAATCCCTTAATAAAGGCAATCATGGCAGCATCGCACAGCAGTCCGCCGCAAACCCTCGACAGCGATCTCGAAGTCAGCCCCGGCGATTGGCCGGCGCAGGAGCTTTATCATCTGATGACCGCGCTGGTGGTGCCGCGCCCCATCGGCTGGATTTCCACCATTTCCGCCAAGGGCGTGAGCAACGTCGCGCCGTATTCGTATTTCAACATGATGGGCAATGATCCCCCTTACGTGGCGTTCGCTTCCACCGGCATCAAGGACAGCCTGCGCAACCTGCGCGAGGTGCCGCAGTTTGTCGCCAACATCGTCACCATGCACGTGCTGGAAGAAATGAATTTCACCGCAACGGATTTCCCGCCTGACGAAAGCGAATTCGGCTGGGCGCAGTTGACGGCGGTGCCGTCGGCGAAGGTCAAACCGTTTCGCGTGAAAGAAGCGCGTGCGCACATCGAATGCGAGGTGAAACAGATCATCACCGATCACAACACCAACATCATCCTCGGGCGCATCGTGCATACGCACGTGACACCCGGCGTGTGGAAAAACGGTCGCATCGATCCGCGCCTGCTCGATCCGGTGTGTCGTTTGTCCGGCTCGGGTTACGCGCAGTTGGGCGAGCTGATTAACGTGCAGCGGCAGTCGTGGACTGATATCAAAAACACCAACGGCAAGTCGGCGATGGCGAAGGCCGTCAAGCGCTAAGGTGCCAGGCGGGGCATTGAGGCCCCATCGATGTCGAATTATAAGTATTTGTTTTATAAGAATATTTTTGGAGGAGTTATGCGCAGTTCTCAGTGGATTTCTGGTCTGGTCACGGCCGCGAGTTTATGTCTCACCGCCATCTCGGCTTCGGTTGGCGCGGCGGAGCAATATCCCAACAAACCCGCACGCCTGATTCTGCCTTTCGGCGCGGGCGCGTCCACCGACATCATCGGGCGCATCTTCGCGCAGCGTTTCGGCGAAATGTGGGGACAACAAGTCATCGTCGACAACCGTCCCGGCGCGGGCGGCATCATGGGCACCGAGATGGCCGCGCGCGCCACGCCTGATGGCTACACGCTGTTCACCTTCGGCATCAACCAGACCATCACGCCGCATCTGCACAAAAAGCTCGCCTACGACCCGCTGCGCGATTTCGCCTACCTGTCGCTCTACGCCGTCATGCCCAACATTTTGTGCGTGAACCTGAACCTTCCCGTCGCCACAGTCGGCGAATTCATCAAGCACGCGAAAGCCAATCCGGGTAAGTTGCGATATGCCTCGTCCGGCATCGGTGCAACGCCGCATTTGACGATGGCGCTGTTCGCCACCATGAACGGATTGGATGTGATTCACGTACCGTACAAAGTGGCCTCACAGGGTTACACCGATACCATTGCCGGCGAGATTCAGACGTTTTTCTTCAACCTGCCCGGCCCGCTGCCGTTCGTAAAGGCGGGCAGGCTGCGCGCCATCGCGGTAACTTCCGCCAAGCGTGCCGAACAATTGCCCAACGTGCCCTCCGTCATCGAATCGGGCATCCCGGATTTCGAAGTCACTGTGTGGCAGGGCTACGCCATGCCCAAGGGCGTGTCGCCCGCGCACCTGAAAAGCGTGCATACGGCGATGATGAAAGCGCTTGCCGTGCCCGACCTGAAAACGCGCTTTTTCGACAACGGCGTCTCCGCCGCGCCGCAAACGCCCGAGGAATTCGGCAACTTCGTCCGCAAGGAGCATGCGCGCTGGGGTAAGGCTATTGCCGTGTCCAACATCAAGGTCGAGTAGCTTAACGCCTGATCTCAAAACGAGGAGCCTATGAACCCAACACCGCGCATCGCATTCGCGCTATCGCTGCTTGCCGCAACCGGCGCGTTCGCCCAGGCCTACCCCAACAAGCCCATCCGCCTGATCGTCCCCTTTCCGCCTGGCGGTGCCAATGACATCGCCGCGCGCGTGCTCAACACGCGCCTGCCTGCGCTGCTCGGCCAAAACCTGCTTATCGACAACCGCCCCGGCGCGGGCGGCAACATCGGCGCGGAACTCACCGCCAAATCGCCCGCCGACGGCTACACCCTGCTCGCGGCCAACAATTCCCTGATCACCAACGCGAGCCTGTATCGCAAGCTGCCCTACGAACCGTTTCGCGATTT
>CAMBGJ010000144.1 GCA_945865805.1 Bordetella parapertussis | reverse complement strand
GTTAAACGCCATCTTACATCAGCTAAAATTTTCAACTAGCGTATCTGGTATATCACAGTATATCACTTTTGAATATACGTAACCCATTGTTTTTATTGTAAAATTTATACAATCTAAAGCTTGGGAAGCTGCCGTTCTACCATTGAACTACACCCGCGCTGACTGACCTATTTTACGATTACGTGATTTTACCATCGCCGCAAAGCAGCAAACGACTATGAATCTGCTTCGATGCCTATCAACGAAAAACGCACGCGCGCGCAGGCGTCGGTCTTTTCCACCACATCCAGTATTTGCAGCGACAGCACGCGCTCGCCCACGCTCATGTGCACGCTGGATTCTTCGTCGTAGCGCAACGGATCGGCCATCAGCAATTCCACCTCCTGCTGCTCGGTCGGATTGGCGGTAAGCAAAATCGCCCGGTCCATTGGCATGCGTTGCGTGATGCGCAGGGGTTCCTCGGCATAATCTTCGCGCATTACGCGCACCGCCTGCGCGTTGCGGCTCAACACCTGCACGCCGATCTGCTGCCGCCCCCCATCGAGCAATTACACGCGCCGCACCATGCCCACCGACCATTCACCGGCGGCTTCGTTTTCGATGCCCGCCACGTTGCCGACACTCACCCAGTCGGCATTGACCGCCGGGATCACCGCGCCGAAACCGCCCGCGCTGACGTCATTCGCGAGCCAGCTTTCCGCATTGGATTTTTCGGTGAAATCGAACGGATCTTCTTCGGCGTGTTCCAGCACGGCGATGATGTGCGTGAAGCCCGGCACCACGGTGAAACGGGCATTGCTCTGTTTGCGTTCATGCTGCCGCTCCTGCGGCTTGCCCGACCAATCGCGATGGATCTGCGCCAGCACCGGTGTCAAAAACTCCAGATCGATGGGGTAGGTAAAACCGAGTTCCGGCGGCACCTTGCCCGCGTCTTCAATGAAGGTGAGCATCTGGCACAGCGTGTCGACTGCCTCGCCCGCGCCGATGAACCGCAGATCGGCACCCGGCTCCGGCGGCCGCGACCCGAGGGCGGGGCGCTGCGGGTGCTTCAGATCAAACCAGTGCGTGCAGCCGACATCCTGCGTTTTGGACAACACAAAATTCGACGCGTAGCGACTGACGATAAACGTCGCCAGATCCTGCCCCGGCGGTTGCAGGTTTTCGGTGGAAATCGCCGACTGCAGCAGCACCTTGAGAAATTCGCGCTTGATGGTGGAGTTTTCGCCGGGATAAATCAGCATCTCGTCGTCGATGTTTTCCGGCTCGATATAGGCGTACAGATTCGCCAGGCCCATCCAGATCGCCGGCACCGGCGCGGCATAGCGCAGGCGCAGCCATTGCAACTGGCGGCGCAGCGCGCGTATCGAACGCGCTACCGCAACCCGCGCAGGCTTTCTGAACCCGGCGGCGGCGGCGGGGTCTGCCGCGTAGAGTTGCGCGCAGATCGCATAGGCGGTGGCAAGCTCGTTCCAGCAGTTGTAGGCACCGTTCCATAATTCGTTTTCGCGCTGCTTGGTCTGGCGCGAGGTTTGCAGGTATTCGCGCAGCAACAGGCGCGTGCGTTCGACGGTGGCCGCGTCGAGCAGATAAATATCGTCGTAGCGCTCTTCGAGCGTCAGCGTGTCCGAGCCATTGATGGCATCCAGCGCTTCGGTAATCTGCATCACCGCCGCGACCGGGTCGTCGGTGGGCAGTGCCGCAATCACATCATGCGGATCGCGCAGCAAGGCCATGCCGTCCGCCGTCTTCTGAGTTCCCATCCAATTCAACATACGCACTCCGCGTGCCCTATCGATTGGGGAAATTTTAGCAAGAAATCAGGTATTTACCTACATGTATTCCGGTCGAGGCGGCGACTCACACTGCATCAGAGCCACGACCATCGTCGCGCCAGCCGCGCGCAGACCCGGTAAAATGCGTGGCCTTGACAGGGGCGGCGCCCCTCTTAGCGCTATTACGTAGTAATGTTGGGGCGCATAAACGAAATTTGGTCACTTTCCACGCAGGGCGTATTTGATGACACTCACCGTCAACGGCGAAGTCCGCCAGTTTCCGCAAGCGCTTAACTGCGCCGGCCTGATCGCGGCATTGGGCCTGGCCGGCAAACGCGTGGCGCTGGAACGCAACGGTGAAATCGTGCCGCGTGGGCAACATGTCGAACAAGCGCTCGCCGACGGCGACAAAATTGAAATCGTGGTAGCCGTCGGTGGCGGCTAACCTCTTGGTAAAGGACGCAACATGATTGCACATGAACATCTCGACCCGCTGGTCCTCGGCGGCAAAACCTACGCCTCGCGCCTCCTGGTGGGCACCGGCAAATACAAGGATTTCGCCGAAACCCGCGCGGCGGTCGATGCCAGCGGCGCACAAATCATCACCGTGGCGATCCGCCGCACCAACATCGGCCAAAACCCCAGCGAGCCGAACCTGCTTGAAGCGCTACCGCCATCAAGATTCACCATGTTGCCCAACACCGCCGGTTGCTACAGCGCCGACGACGCGGTGCGCACGCTGCGTCTCGCGCGCGAACTGCTCGACGGGCACGATCTGGTCAAGCTCGAAGTGCTGGGCGACCCCAAAACGCTGTATCCCAACGTGGTCGAAACCATCGCCGCTGCAAAAACCCTGGTGAAAGACGGCTTCAAGGTAATGGTCTACACCTCGGATGATCCGATCATCGCCAAACAACTGGAGGAAATCGGCTGCGTCGCGGTAATGCCGTTGGCCTCGCTGATCGGCTCCGGCATGGGTATTTTGAATCCGTGGAATCTGCAAATCATTATTGAAAACGCCAAGGTGCCCGTGGTGGTCGATGCCGGTGTCGGCACCGCGTCGGACGCGGCGATTGCCATGGAATTGGGCTGCGACGCGGTGTTGATGAATACCGCGATTGCCGCCGCGCGCGATCCGGTGCTGATGGCCAGCGCAATGAAAAAAGCGGTCGAGGCGGGACGCGAGGCGTTTCGCGCCGGACGCATGCCGAAGAAGCTGTATTCGGCGTCGCCAAGCTCGCCCACCGCCGGGATGATCGGCAAGCCGTAGCTAAAAATATCAATAAAAACAAATAGTTACGTTAAACCTCCTTATCGATACCCCACGCCACATCCGCAGCTACGTTCTGCGTCAGGGCCGCGTTTCCAACGCGCAACAACGCGCCTGCGAAACCTTGCTGCCGCGTTATGGCGTGGCGTTTTCCGAGGCGCAGCTGGATCTGCAACACCTGTTCGGCCGCGCTGCGCCGAAAATTCTCGAAATCGGTTTCGGCATGGGCGAAACCACGGCGGCCATCGCTGCCGCGCAACCACAAAATGATTATCTCGGCATCGAGGTGCACACCCCCGGCGTCGGCAATCTGCTGAAACTGATCGATGCGCAGTCGCTCGCCAACGTGCGCATCATCCAGTACGACGCGGTGGAGGTGTTGCGTCACATGATCGCGCCGCACAGCCTCGATGGTATCCACATTTTTTTTCCCGACCCGTGGCCGAAGAAGCGTCACCACAAGCGCCGGTTGATCCAGCTGCCGTTGGTTGAATGGCTGACCGGGAAGCTAAAACCCGGTGCGTATCTGCATGCCGCCACCGACTGGCACGAATATGCGGAACAAATCCTCGCGGTATTAAGCAGAACGCCCACACTGCAAAACACGGCGACGGATTACGCGCCACGACCGACCTATCGTCCGCAAACCAAGTTCGAGACGCGCGGCCTGCGCCTGGGCCACGACGTGTGGGATATCGTGTTCCGGCGACAGTAACGCTTAACCGCTTTACCCGATCGACGTGTCGGTGGTGTCGTCACCCGTAGCCTGCGCCTGTTTACGTGCCAGCAAAAATTCGCGCAAGGCCTTGGGGTCGAGCGGGCGCGAGAAGAAATAGCCCTGGATTTCATCGCAGGCGTTATCGCGCAGAAAATTAAGCTGGGCTTCGGTTTCAACCCCTTCGGCGATCACGCGCAACTCAAGCGCGTGGCCCAACTGGATCACTGCGCGCGCGATGGCAGCGCCGTCGCTCGATGAATTCACTTCACGCGTAAACGATTGATCGATCTTCAGGCGGTCAATCGGAAAGCGCCGCAGATAACTCAAGCTGGAATACCCGGTGCCGAAATCGTCGATCGCCATCAACAAACCAAGGCTCTTCAATTCCTTCAACTTGGCGACCACCGCATCGACATCCTTCATCGCCAGACCTTCGGTGATCTCCAGTTCCAGATGTTTGGGATCCAGCCGCGTGCGCGCCAGAATTTCGGCCACCTTCGGTATCAGCCGCTCGTCGCGAAATTGGCGCGGCGAGAGATTCACCGCGACGTGGCCCACCGCAAAGCCTTCGTCCTGCAGCGCCTTGGCCTCGCGGCAGGCTTCTTCCATCACCCAGGCGCCGATGGTCACGATCAAATCGGTTTCCTCGGCCACCGGAATAAAACGTCCCGGCGACACCATACCCATCTCGGGATGCTTCCAGCGCACCAGCGCTTCCATGCCGATAACGCTGCCGTCTTTTGCATTCACCTGCGGCTGGTATTGCAGCAGCAGTTCGCCGTTTTCCACGGCACGGCGCAGATTGCGCCTCCATGTACAACCGCTCTTCGGTATAGCGGTCGCTGTCGGCCGAATAAAAATAATAGCAATCTCCGCCCAGCGTGCGTGCGTGGCGCATGGCGGTATCGGCGCGGCGCAGCAGGGTTTCAGGATCGGGCCCATCGTTCGGATACAGCGCGCATCCCACGCTGCAGGTGACCACCACTTCCTGCTCGCCGATCATGAACGGCTCGCGCACCGCACCCAGCACGCGCGTCATCGCCTGCGCCGCGCCGCTGAGGTTTTCGATGTCGATCAGCGTCATGGCAAACGAATCCGCGCCTAACCGCGCCACCGAATCGTGATCGCGCAAGGCACCGCGTAAACGCAGCGCAACGCCCTTTAACAGCTCGTCGCCCGCGTCATGGCCGAGGCTTTGATTCACGTACTTGAAATGATCCACGTTGACGACAAAGGTCGCGACCATGCGGTCATAACGCTGACCGTAGGCGATGCCGTGGCGCAGGTGATCCACCAGCAGCGGACGGTTGGCGACGCCCGTCAAGGTATCGTGCGTGACCGGCTGCACCATCTCGTCGAGGTAATGCCGGGTCTGGGTGAAATCGGTAATCGTACCGACCAGCGCGATCAACTCACCTGCGGGGCTGGTAAGGCCCACGCCACGCTCGGTAACCCAGCGCGGCGTGCCGTCCGGCGCCAGCACACGGTATTCGATGTTGTAACTGGTATCTTTTGCGAGCTGATTCTGCACGTCATGCCACGCCATCGCCAGATCGTCTGGCGAGATGATTGAAGCCCAGCTGCGCGCCGCGTTGCCGATAAAGCCCGCAGCCGCGTAACCGGTGAGGTCGAGGCTCCCTTCGCTGACAAACTGCATGGTCCAGTTATCGTCCGGCAAGAGCTGATACACCACCAGCGGCAGATGCTCGATCAGGGTGGAAAGCTGCTTGGCCTTTTCCTGCAACTGCAGTTGGCATGCCGCCTGCCGTGTGATATCGACCGCGACGCCGAGCGTGCCTGCCACGCCGCCCGTGCCATCCAGCAAGGCGATGCGATGGGTGGTGTAGTGGCGCGATTCACCCGACGGGTTGAAGATAAACAGCTTGCCGTGCGTGGCCGTGCGCGACGCCGTGACTTCGTCGTCTTCCTCCAGCGATTGCTCGGCCAGCTCCAGCGGAAACAGATTGAAATCTGTCACGTCGATGACATCGATCTCCTCGCCGCCGGTCTGGAACTGGCACATTTTTCGAAACGCGCTATTCACCACCACATAACGATGGCCGGGGTCTTTCACCCACGCCGGATCCGGCATGGCTTCGAGGAAGCTGCTTGAAATCGTTTGGGCGAGAAGCTGGATATCCATGGGGGTTCAGATGGGCACGGGGCACAGGACGCGGTTTATTCAACCCGCAGACCCACTTCCTTGATCAGCTTGCCCCAGCGCGCGGTCTCGCTCGCCATGAACGCGCTGAACTGCTCCGGCGTGCTGGACTGCGCCTCGACGGCCAGCTCGCCCAGACGGGTTTTCACGTTCTGCGTTGCCAGCGCCCGGATCAAATCGGCATTCACCTTGTCGATAATCGGCCGCGGCACGCCCGCTGGAAACAGAATGCCCCACCAGTTCACTGCCGAGAATCCCTTGAGCCCTTCTTCCGCCAGTGTCGGCAGTTCGGGCGTGAACGGCCAGCGTTTTTCACTGGTCACCGCCAGCGCGCGCAGCTTGCCGGTTTTCAACGCCTGCATGGCGGGCACGGCATCGGAAAACATGGTGGTGATCTGCCCGCCCATGATGTCGGTGATCGCCAGCGCGTTGCCCTTGTAGGCGATGGTGATCATTTTCACGCCGGCGATGCGCTGGAACATTTCACCGGCAAAGTGCGACATGCTGCCAGGGCCGCTGGTGCCGTAGGTCAGTTCGCCGGGACGCTTTTTGGCCAGCGCCACCAGTTGCGCGGCGTTTTGCACCGGCATGGTTTTGGGCACCACCAGAATATTGGCGGAGTTGGTAATGCGCGACACCGGTGCGAAATCTCTTTGCCAATCGTAGTTCACTTTCGCCAGCAGGGGCTTCGCCACCACCGGGCCGAAGTTCCCAAGCAAAAAGGTATAACCATCGGCCGGCTGGCGCGCAGCGTATTCCATGCCGATGGAGCCATCCGCGCCGGGACGTGATTCGACAATCACCGGTTGCCCCCAGTATTCGGACAACTGCTGACCGATGATGCGTGCCATCACGTCCGAACTGCCGCCCGCCGGATAGGTGACGATAAATTTCACCAGCTTGTTGGGATAATTTTGCGCGTGCGCCACAACGCCGCCGAGCGCGGCTGCGGCCAAGGCCGCGTTCAATGCCATCTTGACGAACTGCTTCACGTTACTTCCCCTTGGAATGCATTGTTATCAATAGCCAATTTACCATGTAACCACGCACGATTTTACGAGTTTTGCCGTACTTCATGGTTCCCTCTTGGCGCTTGCCTCTATGCCATCTGCGCTCTTACTGCTTTCAGGTAGAAACAATTGCAATAGTTCATTCAAAAACCGCCGTCCTTGTAGCGTGGGCGTGACGCGCTGATGATCGCGCAAAATAAAGCCGCGCTGTTCGGCGGCTTCCAGCGCACGCAGCACCTGCGTCAGCGGCACACCCGCGCGTTCGACGAACAGGCTGGTCTCGAAACCGCCATTCAAGCGCAGCGCGTTCATCATGAACTCAAAGCCGATTTCGCCGGTACTGACCTCATGCGATTCTTGTATGGCGTTGCCCACCAAGGCCTGTTCGATGAACTGCCGGGGCTGCCGGTAACGCGCCTCGCGCAACACGCGATCAGGAAACGAAATCTTGCCGTGCGCGCCCGCGCCGATACCGATGTAATCGCCGAACAACCAGTAATTCAGATTGTGCCGACAACGCATGCCGGTTAGCGCAAAGGCCGACGTTTCGTAGTTATCATAACCGTGAGCGGCGAGTCGCGTCTCTATGGCAATCTGCATGTCGGCCGAAGTGTCATCGTCCGGCAGCTTGGGCGGATAGCGGTGAAAAACCGTATTCGGCTCCAGCGTCAGGTGATAGGCCGACAGGTGCGGCGGCTCGAAGCTGAGCGCGGTGTCGATGTCCTGGAGCGCTTCTTCGAGGCTTTGTTCGGGCAAGCCGTACATCACATCGAGATTGAAATTGTCGAAGCGCGCGCGCGCCATGTCAATCGCACGCCGGGCTTGGTCGCCATCGTGTATACGCCCCAGCGCTTTCAAGTGCCGGGGGTTAAAACTCTGGATGCCCAACGACAGCCGATTCACGCCGGCCGCGCGGTAATCGCGAAAACGTTCCGCTTCGGCGGTGCCAGGGTTGGCCTCCAGCGTGATCTCGGCATCGGGGTTCAACGGCAGGCGCGCGCGCACGGCTGCCAGAATCGCATCCACCGCCGCGCCCGACAGCAGGCTTGGCGTGCCGCCGCCGAAAAACACGCTGCTGATGCGTCGCCCCCACACGCGTGGCAGCGTCTGCTCGAAATCTGCCGTCAGCGCGGCGACGTATTCCTGCTCGGGAAGGGCAGCGCCGTTCCTGGTTTCGTGCGAATTAAAATCGCAGTACGGGCACTTCTTCAAGCACCAGGGGATGTGGATGTAGAGCGCCAGCGGCGGCAGCGCGGTGAATTTCAGCGCAGCGCGGCCCAGCATCACCGGCTGAGCGCTCATCGCGGCATCGCGCTGCGCTGCAAGTGATCGAGTTGGGACGCCAATTGCGCCAGCGCCAAACCGCGGTGACTGATGTTATTTTTTTCCGCTGCGGACAACTCTGCTGCCGTCTTGCTCAACGCAGGCAGGAAAAAATACGGATCGTAGCCGAAGCCGCCTTCGCCTCGCGGCGTGGTAATGATTTCGCCATGCCAGCGGCCCTCGGCGATCAAAGGTTCCGGATCATCGGCATGCCGCACCAGCACGATCACGCAGGTGTAATGTGCACGGCGATCCGCGTTGTCCACCAGCGCGGCAATGAGTTTTGCGTTGTTGCGGGCGTCCTGCGTGTCGCGTCCCTCCGCTGCGTCGGCGTTGCGCGCCGACGTTACAACCGGCGCGGCGTAGCGCGCCGAATGTACGCCGGGTGCGCCGCCGAGCGCGTCCACACAGATGCCAGAGTCGTCTGCGAACGCGGGCTTGCCCCTCGCACGGGCGGCATGCCGCGCCTTGGCCAGCGCATTTTCGACAAAAGTGCCATGCGGTTCCGCAGCTTCGCTGATGCCCAGATCAGATTGCGACACGATTTTCCAACCGAGGGGCTCGCACAACTGGCGAAACTCGCGCAGCTTGCCGGGATTGCCCGAAGCCAGTACCCATGTATCGGATTCAAAAAGTCTCATAAAAACAAATGGTTACGATTGGCCGCGCGTAAAGACCCAAAACGCTTGGGCGCGCATCACTGCGGCTTCAATCCTATCGTCCGCGCGACCTTGCCCCAGCGCTCGATATCGTCGCGTATGGTCGCGGTGAACTCAGTTGGCGATGAGCCGATCGGTTCCACCGCCAGCGCGGTGAGTTCGTTTTTCCCGGCGCTGGATTTTGCGTAAGCGCTGATCGCGCGCGCGATGCGCTCCACCACCGCACGCGGCGTACCGGCCGGTGCCGCAATGCCGTACCAAAAGCCGTGCGCGAAACCCGCTAAGCCCGCTTCCTCCAGCGTCGGTGTCGACGGCAGCAACGGCGTGCGCTGCGTTACCGCGATGGCCTTCAGCCGTCCGGCTTTCACCAGCGGCACGGAGGCCACCGGGTTATCGAAAAACACCTGCACGCGATTCGATGACAAGTCAGGATAAATCAGCGCCGAACCCTTGAACGGCACCGCTACCATGTCCGTGCCAGTCGCGCTCTTGAACGCCTCGGTCAACAAATACCCCAGCGTGCCGGTGCCCACGTGCGCCACGTTGACTTTGCCCGGATTCGCTTTCATGTACGCGACGAATTCCGCCAGCGTGTTCGCCGGCAGCGCGGGCGCGGCGACGATAATGTACGGCGTCACGCCGATTTGTGTCACCGGCGCGAAGCTCTTTAACGCGTCGTAGGGAATTTTTTGTGTCAGTCCCGCCACCGGATGCGTGCTCGACGTGGCGATGCCCAGCGTATAGCCATCGGCGTTGGCCTTGGCTACCAGTTCAGTGCCGATAATGCCGCCAGCGCCGCCGCGATTGTCGACAACCACTGGTTGTCCCACTGCGCCGGACAATGCATTCGACGCCGCGCGCCCCACCAGATCGGTGCCGCCACCCGGCGGGAACGGCACAATCATGCGGATGGGTTTGGCGGGCCATTCTGCAGCGGTCACGACCGCAGCCGCGCCGCACGCGAAGCAGAAACCCAGTAGGCAAACGAGCCGTGGAAGCATACTCACGCCCGTTACTGGCGCATCAACTGGGGATAGGCCACGCCATCGCCCTGCTGGAATATTCATTGCATCTCCTTTTCTCAATCTGATAGCGCAGCTGAGAAGCGTTAATTTCTATAACTAATTGATTTTAATCAATATTTAGAAAGCCCCTAACGCTGCACGCTGCTTGGCGATCAAGTCGCGTATGCCCGATTGCGCCAGTTCGATCAACGCATCCATTTCTGCACGCGAGAACGGCGCGCCCTCCGCCGTGCCTTGAATTTCGATCATGCCGCCGCTGCCGGTCATCACCACGTTCATGTCGGTGTCGCAGGTCGAGTCTTCGGCGTAATCCAGATCGAGCAGCGGCGTACCGGCGTGGATGCCCACGGATATCGCTGCCACGTGATCGCGCAGAGGCGATACCTCGAGTAATTTTTGCGCCAGCAGCCCGCTCACGGCATCGTGCAGGGCGACAAACGCGCCGGTGATGCTGGCGGTACGCGTGCCGCCGTCGGCTTGCAGCACATCGCAATCCAGATGGATCGAGCGCGGCCCCAGCGCGTTCAGATCCACCACCGCGCGCAGCGAGCGGCCGATCAACCGCTGGATCTCTTGTGTGCGGCCCGATTGTTTGCCGCGCGCCGCTTCACGATCGCTGCGCGTGTGCGTGCTTCGCGGCAACATGCCGTACTCCGCCTTCACCCAGCCCTGCGTGGTACCGCGCAAATGGGGCGGCTGCTTTTCCAGCACGCTCGCGGTGCAAAGTACTTTGGTGTTGCCGCTTTCGATCAGCACCGAGCCTTCCGCATGACAGGTAAAATTACGCGTGATGCGTATGGCGCGCAACTCGTCAGGTTTTCTTCCGCTCGGACGTCCGCTCATGCTATCTTCCCGCATCAAAATGTTGAAAGTGGATTATACGTGAGCACCCCCAGTAACATATACAGCATGACCGGTTACGCCGTCGCGACACAAGAGTTGCCCGGCGGCGCGCTAACGGTGGAAATCCGCGCGGTCAACAACCGCTATCTCGACATCCAGTTTCGGCTGCCAGAAGAACTGCGCGCCATCGAACCCGCGCTGCGCGAGTTGCTCGCGGCGAAGCTCACCCGCGGCAAAATCGAATGCCGCGTTGGCATCGCGGCATCAGCAACAGCACCGGTCGCAGCAGAATTAAACGCAGCATTGTTGCAACAACTGGCCGCGCTAAACACACAGGTATTGAAGGTATTCCCGCAGGCGGGCAGTCTGCGCGCCGCCGATGTGTTGCGCTGGCCGGGCGTGCTGGCCGCCGATACGCTATCGGCGGACGCGGTGCGCGATGCCTGCCGCGAACTCACCGCAACCGCACTGACAGAATTCATCGCGGCACGTTCACGCGAGGGCGCGAAGCTGAAGGACGCGATACTCGCCCACGCCAGCGCCATCGAAGCCTGCGTCGCCAGCCTCGCGCCGCGCATGCCCGCCGCCATCGCCGCGTTTCAGGAAAAGCTCAACCAACGCCTGAAAGACGCGCTGATCAACATCGATGACGAGCGTATCCGCCAGGAAGTGGTGCTATACGCCGGTAAAATCGACGTCGACGAAGAGTTAACGCGCCTGAAAACCCACATGGGCGAATTGAGGCGCATCCTTGGCAAAGGCGGCGCGGCGGGCAAGCGGCTGGATTTCCTGATGCAGGAACTGAACCGCGAGGCCAACACACTGGGATCGAAAGCTGCGGATATCGAAATCACGCGGGCATCGATGGATTTAAAATTGCTGATTGAACAGATGCGCGAGCAAATACAAAATATTGAGTAAAGGC
The DNA here is from genome assembly GCA_945865805.1 of Bordetella parapertussis. GTDB lineage: Bacteria > Pseudomonadota > Gammaproteobacteria > Burkholderiales > SG8-41 > UBA5216. Next base: position 804 of record CAMBGJ010000144.1, on the reverse strand, counting down.
TGGGCAAGGTTATCCATTCGACAGATGAACTGAAGTAAGAAGTAAAAAAGAGGCCGCTATGGCGGATATAAAACTTCTGGCGGTACTGATTGACGCGGATAACGTGCCCGCCCGCCATGCGGCGGCGATCCTGAAAGAAATCACCTCGTTCGGGGAGCCTGCGTTGAAGCGGGTTTATGGCGATTGGTCCAGTACTGCGCTGACCGCGTGGAAAGAACAGGCCCGCGATCTGGGCATGGTGATGCACCAGCAATCGGCCAATACGAAGGGCAAGAACGCGTCCGACATCGGCCTTGTGATCGACGCGATGGATATCCTGCACGAGGGCAAGTTCAACGGCTTTGTGCTGGTGTCATCCGACAGCGATTTCACCCGCCTTGCCAGCCGCATTCGTGAGGATGGGCTTGAAGTGATCGGGATTGGCGAGGCGAAGACGCCTCAGGCGCTGGTCAATGTTTGTAACCGGTTCGTGCGGATCGAGAATATCATCGGCGAGGCAGAACCCATGCAGGTTACTGAACCGGCGTTTGTGGTCAAATCAGCCAATGCCGAGGCGCACAAAGCCGAAGAGTTGAAGAGGGCTCCAAGTCTCCAGCGAGTCCCCAAAGAACCGCCGTCCAAGGCAATTCCGCTGGCACTTGCGGCGATGAAGTCGATTGACAACGAAAGTGAATGGTATCCGCTCGGTCAGTTAGGGGCACCTCTAAAAATAGCTTAATTTCGAGGCACATTGTAAACGTTGGGCGGGTATGTACGTTGTAAGGTTAAATCACCGAGACGAAGCCAAAGCACAATGCCCATACG
>CAMBGJ010000143.1 GCA_945865805.1 Bordetella parapertussis | reverse complement strand
GCCGCAGGCAACCCTGCGAACAAATTGCGCCGGTACCACTGCTTGTCGATCAACGGCAACCACTCGCCCATGCCACGCACACTGAGGTAATACTCGCTCGTGAACACCTCCGCCGAGGCCACGCCGTACATCGCCAGCGACGGCGGGTGTGCGGCGTGCCGGGTGATGAAGCGCTGCGCGGAATACACGCCCGGCACCGTGGCCATGATGCGCAAGTGTTCGAGATACCACTTGGCCCAATCGGCTGAACGTGTGCGGTCTGTGATACCGCTTTGGCTGTTGAAGATCATGGGGATGTGTTCGCGGTGAGACACGGCATCAATGACGCACGCGCCAGGGGCCGTTCGTGTTGAGCGTAGCGCAGCGAAGTCGAAACACAATGTATCCAGGCACTACAAAGCTGGAGGTCCTTCGACTTCGCGGCCTGACCGCTACGCTCGGGACGAACGAGGAAAAACCGTAAGACCCTACGCCGAGCGCAACTTCCTCGGCGTCTTCTTCGCAGCCCCCGGCTCCGACAGCTTACGCAACAGGCTGCCGCAATCCATGATGTGCGGGTCCACGCCCATCACGTCGTACGCCTGCCACGCGGAGGCCTGCACCGCGGAATAAACCGGCTTGCCGAGATCGCGCTCCAGTTGATCCAGCACTTCCAGCGCACGCAATTGCGTACACGCCACGAACACCGCTTCGGATTTCGGCGTGGTGATTTCTTTCACCTTGCGATAAATTTCTTCGGGCTGAACCTTGGCGTGATCGAACATGTCGAGCATGTCGAAGGTGCCGAGCTTCACCACGTTGATGCCGTGCGCCTTGAGGAAATGCTTCAAACGCTCGTTGGTCAACTCCACATACGGCGTGACGATATCCACTTTCTTGAAACCGCCCGCCTGCAAACACGCTGCCATGCCGCCGGCGGTGGTCACCGTCGGCGCTTTGGTAATCGCTGAAAGCTGCTCGCTGATTTTTTTGTTCCAGGTCGGGCCTTCAAAAAAACTGCCACTGGTGCAGCCGTAGACCACCACATCGGGTTCGATCATGCCAACGTCGGCAGCGGCCGCCTTGCTGGCATCTTCCATGCCGCGCAAGGTTTCCGGCGTGCCATGGCGGCCGCCGGTGATGCGCGCGGTGTGCACCGACACACCCGGCGGCGCGATTTTCCAGAACTCGGTTTCCATGGTGGTATTGATCGAAGGAACCAGCAAGCCTATGCGTCCGCGCCATCCGTACATGATTGTCTCCTAAAAAAAGTCACATTCATTTTGCCACAGAGGTCACAGAGGACACAGAGAGTTCCCGCGAGGGTTTTCTCTGTGTCCTCTGTGACCTCTGTGACAGAAAGGGTTTTCGATTTATATACCTCGGTACATACACTGTCAATCGCGCATGGTAATAACCACTTTCCCCAGCACCTTGCGATCCTTCACCGTGTTCAGCGCGGCGACGTAATCCCGCAGCGGATACGCTTCCATCACGAGCGGCTTCAATTTGCCTTCGGTGTACAGCGCGAACAGATGTTCGTAGGCCTTGCGCACCACTTCGGGCCTGCGTTCGCGGTAATCGCTGCTTTGCAGGCCAATCAGCGAAATATTTTTCACCAGCAAATAACCCGCCTTCACTTCCGGGATGCGTCCGGCGGCAAAACCGATAATCACCAGCCGCCCGCACCAGGCCATCACTCGCAAGCAGGCGTCGAACACATCGCCGCCGACGGAATCCAACACCACATCCACGCCGCGTTTGCCGACCGCGTTAAACACTTGTTGGCGAAACGACTCGCGCAAATCCGCCACGTCGGTGCGCACCACATGATCTGCGCCGCTGGCGCGCGCAGCCTGCGCCTTGTCTTCCGAACTGACGGCAGCCACCACAACAGCGCCCAGCGCCTTGGCCAGTTGCACGCACGCCAGCCCCACGCCGCCTGCGGCACCCGTCACCAGCACGGTTTCGCCTGCGCGAAATTGCGCACGCTCAGTCAACGCATTGTGCGCGGTCAGATACACCAGTCCCATCGCTGCGCCATCTGCAAATGACATTGCGGCGGGCATCACCATGCACAGAATCTCAGGCACCACGGCACGCTCGGCAAACGCGCCGTGTTCGATCTGCGCCATCACGCGGTCTCCCGGCTTCACGCGCGTGACGCCCTCGCCCACCGCGGCCACCACGCCCGCGAGATCCTTGCCCGGCACGAACGGGCGCGGCGGCAGATTTTGATACGTGCCGCCGATCACCAGCAGGTCGGGAAAATTCACGCTGGCGGCCTGCACATCGATCAGCACCTGGCCTTTGCCGGGCTGGGGATCAGGAAAATCACCGAAAGAGAGTTTCTCGATGGGGCCGTGCTCATTGACGATCAATGCTTTCATGGATGATGGTAACTTTTCGTAACTATTTGTTTTTATTGACTATTTTAGAATGTCGTTGGCGCTACCCAAAGCCGGGTAATCTGCTTCGGTAGCAGCGCCCCGAAACGCGTTGTCCACCGGCACCGGCAACGCGATGACGGATTTTCCATCCGCCGTGACCTGGCGATCGAACAAACCGCGCGCCTTGAAATGCGCATCGTTGAGCGCTTCCTGCATCGTCGCCACCACGCAGCAACACAAATCCTTGCCGGCAAAAACGACTTGCCAATCGGCAGCGGTTTTTTCACGCAGGCGCGTTGCGACGGCGCGCTTGGTGGCCGCCGCATCGATGCGGTCATCGCGAAATTTCGTGTCCAGCTGAATCGCCTCACAAAAATTTTCCCAGAACTTTTGTTCCAACGGTGCTGCGGCAATAAACTTATCGTCCTGGGTGCGGTAAATGAAGAATCGCGGACTGCCGCCGGTCACCAATTCACCGCCCGGCTTGGGCCACTCGCCTGCCGCAAGCCCATTGCCCATAGCCCAATACAAAAAGGTGAACAGGTTATCGCCCATCGCGATATCGAGTTTGCAACCCTTACCGCTGGCGTCGCGCGCTCTCAACGCCAGCAGAATATTGATCACTGCGGGATAAGTGCCGCCACCGATATCCGCGATCAGCGCGGGCGGCACGATCGGCGCGCCGTCCTCGCCTGCCGCGAGCGAAAGCATGCCGGACTCGGCAACGTAATTGATGTCGTGCGCAGCCACCTCGGCGCGCGGCCCACTTTGACCATAGCCGGTGATAGCGCAGTAGATGATGCGCGGGTTGATCGCGTTCAACGCCTCGTAACCGAGGCCCAGGCGATCCATCACGCCGGGACGAAATTGCTCGACCACCACATCGGCCTCGCGCAACAACGGCATCAACGCTTCACGCGCTGCGGTGTCTTTCAGGTCAATGGCGATGCTTTTTTTGCCGCGATTGAGCAAGGCGAAATTGACGCTGTCCGCGCCGAATTTCGGCACATAGGAACGCATTTCATCGCCACGAACGGGCCGTTCAATTTTGATGACTTCCGCGCCAGCTTCGGCGAGGATCAACGTTGCCAGCGGACCGGGCAGCAGCGTGCTGAAGTCGAGAATTTTGATGCCGGAGAGGGGTTGTTGCATGGATTGGGACATGGGGATACTAACGGCGTGAACGGGTGAACGGGTGAACGAGTGATCGGGCAAACCCCTTCGTTGCCACCAGCCACACGAAAATTAGCTGCCTCGCAAAGCAAGAAAAACCCTCAAGACCCGAATTGCACACGTTCACTTGTTCACCCGTTCACCCGTTCACCGCTTCAAAAACCCGCGCCCAATCAACTGCCGGTGTATCTGATTGGTGCCTTCCCAAATCTGCGTAATCTTCGCGTCGCGCATCAGCCGCTCGGCGCGAAAATCCTTGATGTAACCGTAACCGCCGAAGAGTTGCAGCGCGTCGGTGGTGATACGCATCGCTACGTCCGATGCGCGCATTTTCAGCATCGAGGACTCCACACCGAAATCCGCAGCACCGCCATCCACCATGCGCGCGACGTGCCACAGCCAGGCTTCGCACTGTGCGAGGTCAGTCGCCATGTCGGCAAGCATGAACTGTATACCCTGAAACTCAACAATCCTGCGGCCCGATTGCTTGCGCTCGTTGATGTAATTCACTGCATCCTCGAACGCGCCGCGCGCGATACCCAGGGCGTGCGCCGCCACACTGGGACGCGATTTGTTCAGCGACGCGAGCAATATTTTCAGTCCATCGCCAGGCTTGCCGAGCAGATTGGCGCGTGGCACGCAGCAGTTGTCGAATGCCAGCGTCGCCGTGCTGGAGGCGCGCAAACCCATCTTGTCTTCCTCGCGCACCACGGTAAATCCGGGCGCACCCTTTTCCATAATCAAAACCGAAATAGACGCTTTACTGTCGGCAATCTCACTCCATTTGCCGAACAGCAGCATGAGATCGGCGTGCGCGCCATTCGTGATGAAGGTCTTGGAGCCGTTGACGATGATCGAATCACCATCCGGCGTGAACGACGTATTCATCCCGGTCGCGTCGGAACCTGCCGTCGGCTCAGTAATCACCAGCGACGCCAGCGCACCTTCAGCCACTTTCGGCAGCAGGCGATTTTTTTGTTCCTCGTTGCCCCAATCCACCAGCGGCTTCATGGCGTGAAAGTTGGTCGCCCAGATCACACCTGTGGACGCACACGCCTTGCTGATCTCGCGCACACATTCGAGATACGCCGCATACGACATCTGCGCGCCGCCGTAGGCCTCGGGCACGAACATCGCGTTCAAACCCAGCGCATTGATAGCCTTGACGTTGTCCCACGGGAACTCGCCGCTCTTGTCGTAGCCCGCAGCTCGCGGCGCAATCTGGTCACGAGCGAGCGTGCGCACGGCGTCGATCAGCATGCGTTCTTCGTTGCTGTAGGCGACACTGCTGTCGAGGCGCTCGAAGATTTTCATGTGGATATTTCTCGCGGCACGTATAAGAGTAAACAGTAAACCGTAATCAGTGAACAGTAGTCCGTGGCATGCAAGCGAATGGGGTTACTGTTCACCGTTCACTGTTCACTGTTCACCGCACTAGTGCGCCATCCCCTGCCCGCCATCGATGTAAATCGTCTCGCCCGTAAGAAACGGCAGGTCTTCATCGAAAATCGCCGCCACCAGTTTGGCGATGTCTTGCGGCGTACCGTGTTTGCCGCCGGGTATGCGCCGGGCGAGGAACTCGCGCAGCGGCCCCTGAAACGCCTCGCGATTCAAATCGGTTTCGATATAGCCGGGTGCAACATCGATCACGCGGATGTTTTTCAGCGCCCACTCCACCGCAAGGCAACGCGTAATCGCGCCCACCGCCGCCTTCGACGCGCAGTAAGCAACGTTGCGCTTCACCCCCACCTTGTCGAAAAACGATCCGATATTGACGATGATGCCGCCACCCGCCTTGAGTAAATGCGGATACGCCTCGCGACACGCGGTAAACACTGCCGTGGCGTTGGTGCTCATCACCTGGTTATAAACTTCGAGCGCCAGCTTGTCGCTTGGCCCGTCAAGGTGGATACCGGCATTGTTGATCATGCCGTTGAGTGCGCCGGTTTTTTGCACGACTTCGGCCAGCGCCTGTTTCAAACTGGCTTCGTCGGTCACATCACAACGCGCATTGACGAAACGCGGCGCGAGTTCAGCGGGCACCGCGACTTCCGGCCCCTGCCCCTTGCGGGTGAGGCACGCCACGGTGTAGCCGCGCGCGGCCAGTTCCAGTGCGATGGTGGCGCCGATGCCACGGCTTGCACCGGTGACGGCAATAGTACGCGTTGCCGCCATATCACTTGTCCTTAAATTGGGCTTTGCGTTTTTCGGCAAACGCGGCCATGCCCTCGACCGCATCCTGTGTCTGGAACGCCAGCGTCGCCAGATCGGCCTCGATTTTGAGCCCCTCGTGCAAGGGTGTTTCACCGGCGCGCTTTACCGCATCCCGCGCGAATTGCAGCACGGGCAGGCTATAGCCCGAAAACTCGCGCGCGAACGCGACGCCAGCCGCGAGGGCATCGCCTTCTTGATTGTTTTCAATCAAGCGATTCACCAGACCGATGCGCAGCGCTTCTTCGGCATCGACCGTGCGGCCCGTCATCACCATTTCCAGCGCGCGTGCTTCACCCACCACGCGCGGCAGGCGCTGCGTGCCGCCGTAGCCAGGAATCAGCCCCAGCTTGATTTCCGGCGTGCCCATTTTGGCGTTCTTCGTGGCGAGCCGGAAGGTGCAGGCGAGCGCGAGCTCCATCCCACCACCGAAAGCATAGCCGTTGATGACGGCTATCGAAGGCATCGGCAGCGTATCAAGCTTGGCGAACGTCGCCTGGCCGAATTCACCGCCCTGCTTTTGCGCCATCAGGCTGCGGCCTTGCAGCTCCTTGATATCGGCGCCGGCACAAAACGCCCTGGGCCCGGCACCGGTGATGATCAGCGCGCGCGTGTCGCACTTGGCGACTTCATCAATGTGCGCGCCGAGATCGTGTATCAATGCCATCGACAGCGCATTCAGCGCATCGGGGCGGTTAATGGTGATCAGCGCGAAATCTTCGACGCGCGATAATTCAATAGCCATCAGGCATTCCTTTTTTCCGCGCTGAAGCGTACTGGTGCAGGCGTGATTTTGCCCGCCTTGGTCCACTCCACCAATTCGCGTTTGAGTATCTTGCCGCTGGCGGTGAGCGGAAATGTGTCCATGCAAATAAAAAATTCCGGCATGTCGTACTTGGACAAGCCCGCTTCATTCAGGTGCGCGAGCAGCTGTTCAGCCGCCACCTGCGTGCCTTCGCGTTGAATAATCGCCAGGCACACGCGTTCGCCCAAACGTTGATCCGCCACCGGATACGCCGCCGCTTTCAACACCGCCGCGTGCTTTAACGCCAGATTCTCGATGCGCGACGGATGAATATTGTGCCCGCCGCGAATAATCAAATCTTTCTTGCGCCCGACAATCTGCAAATTGCCGTGTTCATCCATGCGCCCGAGATCGCCGCTCATGAACCAGCCACCGGCGTTAAACGAATTCTCCGTGGCACTCTGGTTATTGAAATAGCCCAGCATCAGCAGCGCACCGCGCGTGCCTATTTCACCGATGTCACCCGGTTTCGTCACTTCAATATCCGGATTTTCCTGATCCCACAGTTTCGTTTCATAGCCGTGACAGGCACGCCCGCAAGTGGTGGTGATGATCTCCACCGAATCATCGGGCATCGTATATTGATGCGAGCCGTTTTCGGTCATGCCGTAAATATTCTGCGGCTTGATGCCCATATCGAGAAACGCGCGCGCGGTTTGCGGCGGGATGGTCGAACCAGCCATGTAGAAGAGGTTGACCTTGCCGAGATTCGCCAGACCGCGCTGTTTGGCGTCGGCGAGAATATCGATGGCGTGCGTGGGCACGCCCATCACGTACGTCGCGCCAGTTTCAAGCAGGCCATCGAGCGGCTTCATGCCGGGCTTCAAATCATTCAGCACCAGCTCAAAGCCCGCGCACAGGCTTTGCGCCACGGCCACCGTGGCGATGTGGTGCGACAGCGGGCTGTGGGTATAAAGTACCGTGTGTTCATCGTGATGCCAGTCATGCACCATCGCACGGCCATTGGCGAGCAAGGTATTGTCGGAATGCAGCACGCCCTTCGGCATGCCGGTAGTGCCCGACGTAAAGGCGAGATAAACGATTTTGTCGGGATCGGCATCCACTTCCGGCAGCGTGGCTGCAGGCTTTGCGCCCAATGCGGGAAAATCATTTCCGCCAAGACTGTACACGCGCTTCAAGGCGGGCAATGACTTCGCCGCTTCGAGTATGTTGACCTTGTCGGCATCGGCGCCATAACCCGGTTGCGCGAACAAGGCCGCCGTCTGTATACGCTCCATCAGCGTGACGATTTCACCGACGGTGTAGTTCTGATGCAACGACGGGTTGCACACATAACCGTTGCGCGAGCAAGCCAGGAACACCACCGCAGCTTCGACACAATTAGGCAGCCACACGGAGACACGTTGGCCGCGCTTCAAGCCAGCCGCGTGCATATCGGCGGCTAGGGCGTCCACCCAATCAACTAACTGTCGCCAGGTTAGCCGCACACGTGAATCGCGCAAGGCATAGGCTTTCGGTCGCACGCGCGCGTGTTGCGCAGCAAGCGTGTACATGGTTTCGTTTTGCCACCAGCCTGCGTCGTAGTAATGACGGGCCGTGCGAGGATTGTGTAGGGTTAATAGCATTTTCTGAAATGAACAGTGAACTGTAAACCGTGAACAGTAACCTCACCGGTGCAGCGGACGCTGTTTACTGATCACCGATTACGGTTTACTAATTCATCAATGCCCGAAGGTATCCGTATCCGGCTTACGCTTACCCCGGAACGATGCACCCAACTCTTTAGATTCATCGGAATCCAGATACAGCCGCAGCAACAAATCATGCGACACGCGCGCGAGCCCCGATACGCCCGTGTGACGCGCGGTGAATGCCGCCTTCAATGAAGCCAACGCAAACGCGCCACGATCGGCGATCTCCAGCGCCATCTTGCGCGTTTCTTCGCGCAGCTTGTCGTCGGGCACGATCTTGTTAATGAGGCCGATTTCCAGCGCCTCTTTCGACGACAGCCGCGGATTGGCGAACCACATTTCCTTGGCCTTTTTCTTGCCCACCAAGTCTTCGAGATACCAGGTGCCATAGCCCGCATCGAAGCTGCCCATCATCGGGCCGACCTGACGGAACACCGCGCTTTCCTTGGCGATGGTGATGTCGCACATCACCTGCAACACCTGCCCGCCGCCGACGGCATAACCGTTGACCATGGCTATCACCGGTTTTTGCAGGCGCTCGATGGATTCGTAAATTTCCAGCGTCGGCAACATGCCAGCATAGAGCGTGGTGTCCTCAAGGCCATCCTTGCGCCCGCCGATGCAGAAAAATTTATCACCTGCGCCGGTGATCACGATCACGCGTGTGCGTGTTTCGCGGCGGATGTCGTTGATGCAGTCACGAATCTCGTGGCACATCTCGGCGGTGAACATATTGCCATCGTCGGGGCGATTGAGCGTCAACCAGCCGATGGCACCTTCTTCTTCATAAGTAATTGTATTAAAAGACATTTTTTAAATCACTTTCTGAGTTTTCAGTTGTGAAATACGTGCTGCATCGTAGCCCAGAAGGCCAGCCAGTACGGCATCGTTGTGCTCACCCAACAGCGGCGGCGCACTGCGGTAGGTGGCGTTGCTATCGTCCACCGCGATGCCCAAACCGACCTGCGGGATTTTTCTCGCGCCTGCGGTCGCCGTGTAAAACAGACCGCGCGCCACTAACTCGGGATCGCGCGCCACTTCTTCGGCGCTGTTGACCGGTCCCGCCGGAACGTTGTGTTCAACGAATTTTTTCAGCCAGTATTCGCGCGACTGCGTGCGTAGCACCGTCTGAATTTTTTCGACCAGCTCCGGGCGCACCGCGCAACGTTCGGCATTGGTGGCGTAACGCGGATCATCCGCCACCGCAGGTTGCCCCACCGCCTGCCAGAAACGTTTGAAAATGCCGTCGTTGCCCAAACCCAGCGTGAGCGGCCGGTCTTGCGTATCGAAGGTTTGATACACCGAGATCACGCTGTCGCGTGCGCCGGTGCGTTTGGGCAGCGGCCCGCCACCCAGATACGGCACGATGCGCGGCGACATGAAGCGCGTCATGCTGTCGATCATCGAGATATCGATTTTGTGCCCTTTGCCGCTGCGCTGCCTGTCGAATAGCGCGGCGAGCGTGGCGTAGGCCGCGTCCATGCCTGCGATCAAATCAGCCGCCGGCGTGCCGATTTTTTGCGGCGGGCTTTCGGCTTCACCGGTTAAATCCATCACGCCGCTATAACCCTCGGCAATCAGGTCGTAACAGGGGAAATCGCGGCGCGCGCCGGTAAGCCCAAAGCCCGACAGCGACACATGCACGATGTCCGCGCGCACCGCCGACAGCGCCGCGTGATCCACACCGAGTTTTTTTTGCACGCGACCGGTGAGATTGACGATGACCACATCCGCCTTGCGCACCAGATCGTGCAGCACGGCGCGGCCCGCGTCGCTGGTGTAATCGAGGGTGACACTTTGCTTGTTGCGATTGACACTCATAAACCACAACGATTCGCCATCGAGCCACGGCGGCCCCCAGGCGCGGCAATCGTCACCCTTGCCGGGACGTTCGATCTTGATCACCTCGGCGCCCATGTCACCCAACTGCATCGCGGCATACGGCCCGGCGATGGAGGTGGTGAGATCGAGCACGGTAATGCCCTTGAGCAGTGCCAGCGGCGCGCCGGTGGGTGGCGGGGGAAGATGTTGTAATGGCAACACGATTCAGTTCCGAAATAGTGGCGGTGGATGTGGTACCTGAAATCAATGGCACTACCTTAAGCGACATCCCACAAGCAACGAATGCTTAAAATATGGCCATTGGTAGCTGAAATTACTTCAATGCCTCATCGTAACGCTTGCGCGCTGCGGCTTCGTTGGCTCGCGCCGCGTCACGCGCCTTGAGCGCTTTATCCAGCTCGATCTTGAGCAGGTCGGTGCGCTCGCGCGAGGCTTTGTAGGCATCCTGCAGATTCAGCACGTCCTGCTCGGCGAGTTTGGATTCGTAAGCGGCTTGCGTCACGTCGCGGTAGCTGACCGTGGCACGCTGCTGTTGCAACAACGATGGCGAAGCCGCGTTACTGGAACGGTCTTCCACCGGCGCGGGCTTGGGTGCCTGCGCCTGCGCTTGCATATGCGCCAGCAGCAGGATGCCTGCCAGCGCACAACGCGCTAATCCTGCTGCACGCATCAGGGTAGCAACACCGTGGAGCCGGTGGTTTTGCGGCATTCAAGATCGCGATGCGCCTGTGCCGCGTCGATCAACGGGTAGATCTGATTAATGGCGATTTTGACTGCGCCTTTTTTCACCACCGAAAACAGATCACGTGCAGCGGTCTCTAGATCGGCGCGCGTGGCGGTGTAGCTGCCCAGCGTGGGCCGCGTGAGAAACAGCGAACCCTTCTGCGCGAGGATGCCGATGTTCAGCGGCGGCACCGGGCCGGAGGCGTTGCCGTAACTCGCCATGGTGCCCAGCGGCGCCAGGCAATCCAGCGAATCCATAAAGGTTTCCTTGCCGGTGCCGTCGTATACCACCGGCACGCCCTTACCCTTGGTGATTTCGCGCACGCGTTTGGACACTACTTCACGCTCGGCGACGATCACATGCTTGGCGCCCGCTTTTTTCGCAGCGGCAGCCTTGCCTTCGCTACCCACGGTGCCGATCACCGTTGCGCCCAGGTGTTTGCCCCACTGGCACAAAATCTGGCCGACGCCACCCGCAGCCGCGTGGACCAAAATAGTGTCACCCTTTTTGACTTTGTACGTGCGGCGCAGCAGGTACCACGTCGTCATGCCTTTTAACATCATCGCGGCAGCGGTCTGATCGCTCACACCCACCGGGATTTTCACCAGCTTGTCCGCCGGACGCAGCAACATCTCGGCATACGCGCCGAGCGGGTTGGCATAGGCCACGCGGTCGCCGACTTTGAAGCCTTTGACCTTCGGGCCAATTTTTTCAATCACGCCCGCGCCCTCGGAACCGCAGGTAAACGGCAGCGGCAGCGGATACAAGCCGGAGCGCTGATAGGTATCGATGAAATTCAGCCCGATGGCGGTATTGCGCACGCGAACTTCACCGGGGCCGGGGTCACCGACGGTGACTTCCTCCCAGCGCAATACTTCGGGGCCGCCATGTTTGTGGATGCGTATAGCGTGAGGCATTATGCAACTCCTTGATTTAAAACAATATTTTATTTAGGATGAGCGAACCTGCGCTCAGAGACAACGCATTTTATACAAAACCATAGGCCGGTGCCGCAGTAAGTATGTCGCGCTTACTTTATGACGGCGTTGAAGTGAACGGTTACCGCCTCGCCGGCTTTTAATTCGCCTACGGCCCAGTGGGTCGTGCCCACGGTCTCAGCGGGCAAGGCGATTGAAAAGTTCATCGTGATCGCCGCACCGGATATGCCCATCGGGTCAGCATCCGCTGCGGAGGTATAGAACGTGCTGGTGGGCGCGGTCGCGCAGGCACGCTTGTTCGTGGTGGGTATGGAACACATCATGCGAAAACCATTGCCCAACGCGCCACCGGGTTCAAGATTCGCCGGGATCGCCGCGCACGCCCCGCCCGTCGGACTGCCGGCGATGCCGGTACTCTTTAAAAAGTTGGTGTCAAAAGTCAGCAGCGATGGCAGCGTATCCGTCACCGATGTCAGGACAACCGATCCGCTGGTGGCCGTATTGGAGATCGTCACCGAATAGCGCACATAGGCGCCGGGAATCGCCTTGGGATTCGTGCTGCCGTTGAACGTGTCGCAAATCGTCGCCACGGCTTTAACAAACGTCGGCGCGAGCGAAGCATCGCAGCCTCATCGACTATTGTAGCGGCCTGATGCTGCCGATAGCCCGCAAGAGCGTGGAGGCGCGTCGGCCACTGCACCTGGTCAGCGCGCTGGCCGCTGGTGTGGGCGTGGTGCTGGGGCAAGAAGCCACTGCGCAGAAATCCAACGAAATCACCGCCATACCGCTGTTGCTGCA
>CAMBGJ010000142.1 GCA_945865805.1 Bordetella parapertussis | reverse complement strand
GAAGGCGCACTGATCATCGACGACACCCACCGTGATACACAATTGACCACCATGAAATCCGGCATTGTGCACCCGATGTCCACCATGCCCGGCGAACCCGTGGCCCACACCTACGCCGGCCCGATGGCCGCCGAGACCGTGCACTTTCTCGAAGCCGTTGCGTGCGACCGCCCGGTGCTGGTGACCGGCGAAGAAGCGCGCGACGTGATGGAGGTTTACATTGCCGCAGATCTGTCGGCGGAACGGCATGAGCCGGTGAGTTTGCCGTTGCCGGAATCGCGGGCTGCTGCTGTCGCATCACGTTAAGGTCAAACCCTTTTTAACCACAGATAAACACAGATGAACACGGATAACCCCGCCTTGGGTTTAATCCGTGTTCATCTGTGTTCATCTGTGGTTAATATTTTTTGAATTGGACTTTGCATGAAAAAAGACCCCAAAAAAATCGGCCTGGCCATCATTGGCGCGGGCCGCGTCGGCTTGATTCGCGGTGAACTGGCCTCGCGTCACCCTTCCGTCGGCTGGATCGGCATTGCCGAAAAGCAGCCCGAACGCGGTGAGATCGTCGGCCACAAATGCAACGCCGATTACATCACCACATCCTACAAAGACCTGCTGGCGCGGCCCGAAGTCAACGCGGTGATCGTCTGTACCGACGAACATCTGCATGTCGATCCGGTGATCATGGCGGCGGAGCGCAAGCTGCCGTTGCTGATTGAAAAGCCGCTGGCCACCGATCTGGCAGAATCGCAACAGACGCTGGCCGCGATTGAGAAATTCGGTGTCGATGCGGTGATCGGCTACACCCAACGATTCCGCCGTCGCTGGCTGGTGGCGAAGGAGAAAGTGCAGTCCGGCGCGCTCGGCGAGGTGACCATGGTGACTTCACGCGCGTTCATGAACCGTCTGGTCGCCATCGACAATTACAAGCGCAGCGACAACCGTGTGGAAGTCACGCCGATGGTGATTTCCGGCACGCATGCACTCGATATCGTGATGTGGTGCATGGAAGCCAAGACGCCGGTGGAAGTTTACGCGCGCTCGGTGAACAAGGCGCTGGGCAAAACCTGGCAAGGGGTTGACGGCACGGCCTACACCATCACCTTCGACGATGATTCGATTTATCACGGCGTGATTTCCTGGGGCCTGCCGGAAGTGTGGCCCGGCGCGGTGTATTCACTGGAAGTCGGCATGGTCGGCACCGAGGGCGTGCTCACGATTGATGACACGCACCGCGACATGGTGCTTGCCACCAATCTGATTCAGGCCGAAGGTTACGCGCCCGATAAACGCCGTCACGTGGATTTCCTCACCAGCTATCCGGTGGGCGACATGGCGTTGGGCGAACTGCGCGGGCCGATGCGCGAGGAAACCAACTCGTGGTTGAATCGCGTGTCGATGGGTGTCACCACGCAGCACGCCACCGCGCGTGAAGGGCATAACCGGCTGATGCTGACCAAGGCGATTGATCTTTCCGCGAAACTAAAACGGCCGGTGAAGCTGCCCATCACGCCGGACGATGAAAAAGCATCGGCTTGACATCAAACACCAAGGACATCTGATGAAATTTCTCTTAACGCGTCAAACACGGACCGCACTGCTCCTGAGCGGACTGCTGGCACCTACCCTGGCCTTTGCGCAGGGCTACCCCACCAAAACCATACGCATGGTGGTGCCCTTCGCCGCTGGCGGCAACACCGACATCATCGCGCGCATCATCTCGCCGGAAATGGGCAAGCAGTTCGGCCAGCAGATTGTGATCGACAATCGCGGTGGCGGCGGCAGCGTGATCGGCACCGAAATCGTCGCCAAGTCGCCGCCCGATGGCTATACGCTGTTGATGGTGTCCGCCGCGCATGTGATCAATCCGGCGATGGTCAAAAAACTGCCCTACGATTCGATCCGTGATTTCACGCCGATTTCGGTGGTGGCCGATGTGCCAACCGCGTTCGTGGTGCATCCCGCGCTGCCAGCAAAAAACGTCAAGGAATTCGTTGCACTCGCCAAGGCGCGGCCGGGACAACTGAATTACTCCACGGCCGGTCGCGGCACCGTCGGTCACCTGGCTGCGGAGCTGTTGAGTTCTGCTGCGCAAATCAAGCTGGTGCACGTGCCGTATAAAGGCTCTGGCCCATCGGTTATCGATCTCATGGCCGGGCATGTGCAGATGCAGATGTCGAGCATGCCTGCGATCATCAATTTCACCAAGGCAGGCAAGCTGCGCATGATCGCGCAAACCGGTAAGACGCGCTCGGCGGTGGCGGCGGATGTTCCCACCATGGAAGAAGGGGGGCTCAAGGGATTCGTGGTGTCGAGCGGCTTTGGCTTGATCGCGCCCGCGAATACCCCGCGCGCCATCGTTGACAGGGTGCATGGCGTGCTGGTGAAAACGCTCGCCGATAACGCGGTCAAAAACAGTCTGTCGAGCCAGGGTGCCGAGCCGGTTGGCAACCGGCCCGAGGAATACGAAGCCTTCAACAAAGCGGAAATCGCCAAATGGCAAAAAGTCACGCGTGACGCGGGCATCCCGCCGGAATGATTCGTGAATAAAATAATGTTTAAAAACAAATACTTACCATATTTTCTCCTATTGACCCTAAGCACCGGCGCGGCGGCGCAAACAGCGCCCTACCCCGCCAAAACCATCCGCATGGTTGTGCCCTTCGCGCCCGGCGGCAACACCGACATCATCGCGCGCTTTATCGCGCCGAAAATGGGCGAAGACCTCGGCCAGCAGATCATCATCGACAATCGCGGCGGTGCCAGCAGCACCATCGGCACTGACATCGCGTCCAAAGCCCTGCCCGACGGTTACACGCTGCTGATGGTTTCCACTGCGCACGTGATCAATCCGGCGGTAATCAAAAAGCTGCCCTACGATTCGGTGCGCGATTTCGTGCCCATAACCCTGGTAGCCGACGTGCCGAACGCGCTGGTGATCCACCCGTCGGTACCCGCGCGCACGCTGAAGGCATTGCTCGCGCTGGCAAAATCACGTCCCGGCGAAATGACTTTCGCCACGCCGGGGCGTGGCACGTCCACGCATCTGGCCACGGAAATGATGGCGTTCCGCGCGGGTTTGCAACTGGTGCATGTGCCCTACAAAGGGGTCGGCCCTGCGACGGTGGATCTGGTGGCCGGGCATGTGCACATGCAATTTTCCGGCATGCCTTCCGCGATTCAATTCGTGCGCGACGGGCGCTTGCGCATGGTGGCGCAGTCGGGCGCCCGACGTTCGCCCGCCGCACCCGATGTCCCGGTGATGGCGGAAGCCGGCATGGCGGATTTTGTCGTCTCCAGCGGCTTCGGCATGCTCGGCCCAGCCCACATGCCAAGCCCCATAGTGGATCGGGTCAACGCCGCCGTGCGTAAAGCACTGGCGAACCCGGAGGTCAACAAAGGGCTATCGAGCCAGGGCGCCGACCCGGTGGGTAATTCGCCCGATGAATACGGCAACTACAATCGCGCGGAAATCGCCCGCTGGTCGAAAGTGGCGCGCGATGCCCGCGTAGCAGCCGAATAGCGCGTCCCCATGCAACCACCGCGCGCCCGGTTGTTGCAATGACGAATAAGCACGCCCTCTACGTTTTACTGGCCGCGCTCGTGCTCGCTGCGCTGACCAACCGCTGGCTGCTCGATGCCCCTGAACCCGCGTTCAATGCGGCCAACCTCGACACCACTTTCTTCGACGCGCAGTGGGTCGCCTTTCTCATGACCGCGGGCGGCGTGGTGGTGCTGGGCGCAAACTGGCAAAAGAACCGCCAGTTTCCGCGCGCGTTTTTGCTCGGCGTGGCGCTGCTGCTTTATTTTTTGGCGACAGGCATCCCGTACGCCAAAAATGCCGCCGAGTGGGCGCGCGGCAGTGTGGGCCTCGCGCTCCTGACCAGCAGCGGTGAAATCAGCGGCATCGCAAGCGAAGTGGAAACTCGCCTCGCGGGCACTTGGAAGGCCGGGCCCCGCGTCTACACCCTTGGACGCAATGCGTTGACGATCGAAGCGTTGGGCACAGTGGAAACCTACAGTCCCTTTGTCTGCGGCAGCGGCTCGTACTTTCGCTTTGGCAACGCCACCGAAGACATTTTTCAGGGTAACCCGGCGGCAGAACCGTACTATCGGCTGCTCGAACGTCCGCCGGTACCGATGTTCGAAGTGACCTGCAAAGGCAGTCGCTACGCCTTTGTGCTGGGTGCCGACGGCAAGCTGGTGGCGTTCAAGAATCTGCACGAGCGCAATCCTGACATCGAAATACTCTCGCGTGTGCCCTGAACACGCCACGCCGCACGGCGCGTTGGCCCTACCCTGCACCCACGCGGTAAAATTTGGTCTTATTGAGAATGACCAAACCTTGCAACACACTGAGGCTCGGTGCTGCTTTCTCTCATCCCCGGCTCCCGCCGGGAGAAGGGTGGGGAGAGCGAAGCGAGGGGGCCGAAGGCGGGAAACGAGGTTAGGTATCACGCAGATATCAAAACCGCTATCAAAGGCAATCCATGGACATGTTCGACTTTCAGTTCCCCTACGCGTCGCAACGCATGCCGGTGCTGGCGCGCAATTGCGTCGCCACTTCGCAACCGCTCGCTGCACAAGCCGGTTTGCGCATGATGTTAAAAGGCGGCAACGCGGTGGATGCGATCCTTGCCACCGCGATTTCGCTTACCGTGCTGGAACCCACCAGCAACGGCATCGGTGCCGACGCCTTTTGTATTATGTGGGACGGCAAACAACTCAAAGGGTTGAACGCCTCGGGCCGCTCACCCGCCAACTGGACGCCAGCGCACTTCAAGGGCCGCGATGAAATGGCCAAGTGCGGCTGGGCTTCGGTGACGGTGCCGGGCGCGGTGTCGGCGTGGATGGAAATGTCGGAAAAATACGGCAAGCTGCCGTTCGCCGATTTGTTTGAACCCGCGATCAAGTACGCCACCGACGGCTACATGGTATCGCCGACGATTGCAAGGCTGTGGGCCCATCAGGCGCCGCTGTTGCAAAACGAACCGGGATTTGCGCAGACGTTCATGCCAAAGGGCCGCGCCTTGCAAGCGGGTGAGAAATTCACCTCGCTCGCGCACGCCAAAACACTGCAACGCATCGCCGAAACCAAAGGCGAGGCGTTTTACAAAGGCGATCTCGCCGAAAAAATCGCCGCGTGGGCGCGCGAGACCGGCGGCGACATCACCGTCGCCGACATGGCGGCGCACACGCTCGACTGGGTGGAACCCATCGGCATCGATTACCGCGGCTACACGCTGCACGAAATTCCGCCCAACGGCCAGGGCATCGCCGCGCTGATCGCGCTGGGCATTCTTGAAAACTTTGACGTCGCCGCGCTGCCGATCGATTCGCCCGAGTGCATGCATCTGAAAATCGAAGCGATGAAACTCGCCTTCGCCGACATCAACGAATACGTGTCGGATATTTCCACCATGCGCGTCACCCCCGCGCAAATGCTCGACAAGGCTTACCTGAAGGAGCGCGCCAAACTCATCGACATGAAAAAGGCCCGCACGCCGGATTTCGGCACGCCGAGCACGGGCGGCACAGTGTACCTCACCGCCGCCGACGAATCCGGCATGATGGTGTCGTACATTCAGTCGAACTACTCCGGCTTCGGCTCCGGCGTGGTGGTGCCGGACACCGGCATCAGCCTGCAAAATCGCGGCACGGGGTTCAGCTTGAAACCTGGCCACGCCAACATCGTCGCGCCGAACAAGCGACCGTTCCACACCATCATCCCCGGCTTTTTGACCAAGGGCGGACAGCCGCTGATGAGCTTCGGCGTGATGGGCGGCTCGATGCAGGCCCAAGGCCATATGCAAGTGGTGTCGCGCATGGTCGATTACCACCAGAACCCGCAAGCCGCGAGCGATGCGCCGCGCTGGCGCATCGACAGTGGCCTGCGTGTGGGCATCGAACACGGCGTGCCTGCGGAAACCATCGCGGCGCTCACGGCACGCGGCCACGATATGCCGCAGGCCGATCGCTGGAGCACTGACTTTGGCCGTGCCCAACTGATTTACAAAATGGACAACGGCGATGGCTACTTTGCCGCGTCGGAACGGCGTACGGATGGGCAGGCGGTGGGGTTCTAAACGTTTTAAGCGTTCGCTAATCCAGCTTAATCCCCGAACGCCGAACGATCTGCCCCATCACCGCGTGTGTGCGCGCCAGCATCTCGCCAAAGCTCGCGGCACTGCCGCCGCCACCTTCCACGCCCATCGACTGTAGTTTGAGTTGGGTATCCGGCGCAGCCTGCCAGCGCGACATTTCTGTGTGCAGGCGATGGATGATTTCCGGTGGTGTTTGTGCTGGCGCGAGCAAACCCACCCAGTTGGGCATGTCGTAGCCCGGCAAGGCAGCCTCGGCGATCGTCGGCACGTCCGGGAACGAGGGGGTGCGCTTCAGCGTGGTGATACCCAGCGCGCGCAGGCGTTTTTGCTGCACAAACGGCAATGCCGTAAACGTTGATACCCACGACAACTGCACCTGCCCGCCCACCAGATCGATCACCCCTACGCTGGCACCTTTGTAGGGAATGTGCACAATGTCGATCTTGGCCATCGATTTGAACAACTCACCCGCCAGATGCAGCGTGGTGCCGGTGCCCGACGACGAAAACAACAACTGCCCCGGACGGGCTCGTGCCAGCGCGATCAAGCCTTTCAAATCAGTGACTGGCAACGCGGGATGCACCACCAGCACCATGGGAATCAATCCTGCCAGGGAAATAGGCGCGAAATCCCGCAGCGCGTCGTAACCGGCATTTTTGTAGATATGCGGCGCCACGGCGTGCGTGCTGTTGTTGCCCATCAGCAACGTGTAGCCATCGGCAAGTGCCTTGGCCGCCTGCGCAGTGCCAACCGTGCCGCCACCGCCCGCCGCGCGATTTTCGACGATGAAATTTCGGCCGAAGACTTCTGAGTAACGCTGCGCCGCGGCGCGCGCGATCAGGTCAGTCGCCGCACCCGGCGAAAACGCGACGATGATCCGCGCCGGTTTGGCGGGGTATTCCTGCGCGTGCGCGCCGGCCGCGAGCAGCATGGCACACGCTATCACCCACCGTTTAGCCAACCGATCTCGAAACTTCGTCAACATGGTTTCTACTCTAGCACTGTGGGCAATGCCTTGCCCATAAAATGCGCAAGGCAATTATCTGTCGGAAACGCCAGCTATAAAATCAGGGATTTCAGGCTCGTAGGTCGGAACGCATCGCGGTTCCGACGGACCATGACAGGCCTCGTAATATCTTGTCGGAACCGCTACGCGTTCCGACCTACGACATCTGCGCCTGCGCACGCACCGTGGCATGCATCGCAAATTGGTGAACAATGGCAATATCGCGGTATCGCGATACTTCACCACACACGCCCATTTGGAGACACCTTTGGCACATCACCGTTTACCGCTCCAGCGTGTGATCGCGCTGATCCCCGTCGTGTTCGCGCTTGCCCCCGCGCCTGCCACGGCTCAAACCCAGGCGTACCCCAACCGACCGATCCGCTTGATCGTACCTTCAGCGCCGGGCGGATCACCCGATATCAGCTCTCGTATGTTTGCCACAGAAATCGCCCGGCAAACGGGGCAGCAACTGGTGGTGGACAATCGCTCGGGCGCGGGCGGCCTCATCGGCTTTGAACTGGTGGTCAAAGCGCCGCCGGATGGTTACACGCTGGGCTACGCCACGTTTGCGCTATCAACTATTGCCAGCGTGATGCCCAATTTGAAATTTGACGCCCAGCGCGATTTGCAAATGGTGATGCACAGCACCTCCACCCCCAACATACTGGTGGTGTTTCCGGGGCTGCCGATTAAATCGGTCGAAGATCTGATCGCGCATGCGCGCAAGAACCCCGGCACGCTGCATTTTGGCTCCAGCGGCGGCGGCACCAGTCTGCATCTGGGCGGCGAGTTGTTGATGTCGATGACCGGGATCAAACTGATTCATGTGCCGTACAAGGGTGTCGATCAGGCGGTGATCGCCACCATCGGCGGCGAATCGCAGGTCATCATCCACAACAGCACGCCCATGCTGCCGCACGTGAAAGCCGGACGCGTGCGCGGACTTGCGGTGACCACCGCAAAACGTATCGCCGCCCTGCCCGACATGCCGACAGTATCCGAGGCGGGTGTGCCCAGCTACGAGATTTCGCCGTGGGGCGGCTTCATGGCACCCAGGGGCCTGCCCAAAGACATACTGGCGCGGGTAAACACCGAGCTCAACCTGGCGCTCAAAGCGAAACCTGTGCAGGACACCTATACCGCAGCCGGTGTGTTGTCCATCGGCGGGACACCGGAACAATTCACCGAGTTTTTGCGCAAGGAAACCGAGAAGTGGGGAGCGTTGATCAAGCGCTTGGGGTTGAAGGGGTGAGCCGGAGCCGTGCATACATTGTTCGTATCTATTCAAGTTCCAATTAAAACTTAACGAGACTGTCGAAGAACAAATTCAAAGTCATTTGCCACAGAGGACACAGAGAAATTCAAAGACGAAGGTCTCTGTGACCAATGGCACTATCTTTAGCCGCCGTAAATTTCAGAACCTCAAAAATCTCACCGCAAAGGCGCAAAGACGCAAGGGTTCGCAAAGAAACCCATGGGCAGGTTTTCTTTGCGTGTGGTTCTTTGCGTCTTTGCGCCTTTGCGGTGGAGGGGTTGCTGATATGCCCTGATAACACCACTACGGAAAAATCCGTGTTTATCTGTGTTCATCTGTGGCAAAAGATTTTGACTTTGAATTTCTCTGTGACCTCTGTGTCCTCTGTGGCAAAAAAGAGGTTTCCATCGAGCTTGCAGTCGGTGCAGAACTATGCGCGCGATGTGCGTAGTGGAGATTTTCCGGGAACGGCGGAGCTTTATACGCTTAAGGTTGGATAAGTCGGGCAGTGTAGGTCGGAACGCTCGCGGTTCCAACGGACAATGATGGGTAGCAAGAGATTGTCGGAACCGCTACGCGTTCCGACCTACGCTCGCTGCGGGTGAAAGCAGGCATTGAGCAATCGTAGCCCGTATGCAGCGCAGCGTAATACGGGAACAGCGGTGCCCCTGCAATCCGCAACGTCCCTTGCGGCCTACGTGCCGACTGACCGGCCCCTCAATCCAGCCTAATCCCCGCCCGCTGTATAACCCCGCCCCACTTATCCCGCTCCGCCCGCACAAACGCGGCGAACACGCCCGGCGCATTGCCCACCGGCTCACACCCCAACGCAATCAAACGATCCTGCGTTTCCGTGCCGCGCAACACTTTCACGATGTCGCCATTCAAGCGCGCAACGATTTCATTCGGCGTACGGGCTGGGGCCAGCCAACCGAACCAGCCGATGACTTCAAAACCCGCGTAGCCGAGTTCCGCCACGGTGGGTAAATCCGGCGCGACGCGCGAACGTTGCGCGCTGGTGATGGCCAGCGGGCGCACTTTTCCGGCCTTGATTTGCGGGGTGGCGGCCAGCGCCAGGCTGAAAAGCGCTTGTACCTGACCACCGATCAATTCCGCCAGCGCGGGGCCGCCGCCTTTGTAGGGGATGTGGGTGATCTGCATGCCGGAGTTGCTTTTGAATTGCTCCAGCGCGAGATGGCCGGACGAGCCGTTGCCCGCCGAGGCGAAATTCACCGGCTTCGCTTTCCCCAAGGCGATCAAATCCTTCAGCGAAGTCGCCGCCACCGAAGGATGCACGATGAGGATATTCGGCACTGAAATGCCGTGGGTGATGGCGGCGAAATCTTTCACCGGGTCGAAGCGCACTTCGCGGTAAAGGCTGGGGTTGATCGCCACCCCCGCCGCCGCCAGCACAAAGGTGTAGCCGTCGGGGGCCGCGCGCGCAGCCATTTCATAGGCGATGTTGCCGTTGGCGCCGGGACGGTTGTCGATGACCACGGTGTGGCCCAGCGTTTCGGTAATCCGCGGCGCCACCATGCGCGCCAGTGTGTCGGCGGGGCCGCCGGGCGGCACGGCCACGATCATGCGGATTGGCTTTGTCGGGTACGGTTGCGCCTGCGCCGCCCACGCGCCTCCCGCCAGTAGCGCTATTGCAAGGGCACGCGCGCCATTTTGATGACTTTCGCCCACTTGGCTTTTTCCTCTTTGATATTCGCGGCGAAAGCCTGCGGGGTGGTGGCTTCCGGCTCCATGCCGAGGCCGACAAATTTGTCGTAAAAATCCGTGCGCTTCAGCATCGCGGCGACTTCGCCGTGCAACCGGTTGATGATCGCCGGTGGCGTACCCACGGTGGTGAACAAGCCATACCAGCTCATCATCTGATAGCCGGGCACGGATTCGCCGATGGTGGGCACCTCCGCCATGGATTTCACCCGTGTGGCGCCGGTCATGCCCAGCGCGCGTAGCTTGCCGGAACGGATGTGCGTCTGCGCCGCCGAGAAACCGGTGATGAGCATTTGCACCTGCCCGCCCATGGTTTCCGTCAGCGCGGGACCCGCGCCTTTGTAGGGCACGTGCATCATGTCGACGCCTGCCGTGAATTTGAGTAGTTCCGTGGCGAGATGCGCCGTTGAGCCGATACCCGACGAAGCAAAATTAATCGCGCCCGGCTTGGCCCTGGCCAGCGCCAGCAAGTCGTTCACCGAGTGCGCGGGCACCGAGGGATGCACCATCAGCACCAATTGCGCACCGCCGATGCGGCTGACCGGCGCGATATCACGCTCGGTGTCGTAGGCCATTTTTTTGTAGAGACTCGGCGAAATCGCAATCTCGCCGTTGGAGGCAACAAACAGCGTGTGACCATCCGGCGCGGATTTCAACATCAACAGGCCTGCCACGGCGCCTGCCGCACCGGGACGGTTGTCGATCACCACTAGCTGCGCGAAGGTTTCGAACAAATGCTGCCCCACCATCCGCGCAATCAAATCCGTCGGCCCACCCGGCGGAAAGCCGATGATCATGCGCAGCGGGCGCGTGGGATAGTTTTGTGCGAGTGCCGCCGAGCTGGCAAGTGCGGCCAGCATAAATACGTAACCACTTGTTTTTATTGAGTAATTCATTATCGCCGCACGGTGCGTTTTACGGCGCGTTTTACCGCGCGCTTTACTGCCGGTTTAGCGCTTTTGCGTGCGGGCTTCGTTTCGGGGTGCAACTCGAACTCACCCATGATCTCCAGCACCGCGCCGCGCGGCAACCCGCCGATACCCACCGCCGCACGCGCATGCTGCCCGTACACGGGCCCCCACAATGCGTAAAATAAATCCGACGCGCCATCGATCACCACCATATGCCGGTCGAAATTTGGCGCACAGTTCACCATGCCGTAAAGGCGTATCACGCGTTTAACGCGATCAAGATCGCCCACCGCTTTTTTGATCGACGCCAGCATGCACAGCGCGGCGGATTTGGCGCAGACATACGCCTCTTTCTCGCTGACATCGCCGCCGACCTTGCCATACTGCTTGATGTTCAACGGCATGGCCTGCCGCCCCGTGCCGTGACCCGATAAAAACAGCAGGTTGCCCACCTGCACCGCCGAGGTGCGATTGGGGCTGGGATACGGATGCGTGGGCGGAATTTCCAGGCCCATCTGCACCAATTGGGTTTCAATTTTGCCAACTTTGCTCATGGCGTTCTTTCCTCATTTGCAGGTGCCACAACATTATCACATCGCACAAATGTCAATGCTAAGATCGCTGCACCCACCCAGAATTCATCCGGAAGAAAACCATGTCCACCGAACCCGAAACCCGCCCGCCGCTGCCGCCCTTCACCCGCGACACCGCGATACAAAAAATCCGCATGGCCGAAGACGGCTGGAATTCACGCGACCCGGAGCGCGTCTCGCTCGTCTACACGCCGGATAGCGTGTGGCGCAACCGCTCGGAGTTTTTGCAGGGGCGGCCCGCGATCGTGCAGTTCCTCAAGCGCAAATGGCAAAAGGAACTCGACTACCGATTGATCAAGGAACTATGGGCGTTTCACGAAAACCGTATCGCCGTGCGCTTTGCCTACGAATGGCACGATGATGCCGACAACTGGTTTCGTTCATACGGCAACGAGAATTGGGAATTCAACGAACACGGGCTGATGCAACGGCGCATCGCCAGCATCAACGATTTACCGATCACCACAGCGGAGCGCAAATTTCACTGGCCGCTGGGGCGCAGGCCGGATGAACATGCGGGGCTGAGCGAACTGGGGCTATAAGCAAGCATAAATAAAAATATCAATAAAAACAAATACTTAAATACAACCCCTGCGCGTAGTTACGCCCGCACCCCCGCCAGAAACCGCGTGACAATCGCCAGAAACTCGTCCGGCTTTTCATCGCTGGGGTAATGCCCCAAGCCCGGCATCATGACGATTTGCGACAACCGCAATTTCGCCTGAAGCTCTTGCTGCGTTTGCGGCGGCACGATGGCGCTCAAACCGCCCAGCACGTACACAATCGGGCATTGAATCTTGAGCACCTTGCGCCACAACTCGGTTGGCACAAAGCCTTTAAGAATCGCTGGATCGCGTTTCCAGATTAGCCGCCCGTCCTCGCGCGCCTTGGCGCCGTGCTGCGCCAGATGTCGCAGAATCGCATCCGCCGTGCGTGGCTGCGTGGTCTTGATGTGCGCGACCA
>CAMBGJ010000141.1 GCA_945865805.1 Bordetella parapertussis | reverse complement strand
TGCCACGGTGCGTCGCATGGTGCTCAATATCCTGCGGCTGGATAAGGCTCGCAAGGGCGGAATCAAGACGCGACGCCTGGTCGCATCAACCAGCGATTCTTATCGTGAGCAATTACTTGGGATGGTGGCTATTTGATGCAATTGCCCTGGGGCGGCCAGTGCAACCTTGGCCTTGAATGCCGCGTTGTGGGTGCGGCGCGTACGCCGACCGCTTGCTTTGGTCTTCATCTTTAGAAACTCCTTTAAGTCGGGCCAACTTTAGCCCAAGTTATCCACAGAGTTTCCACTTATAGCTTTGTTCAAATTCGCGGAGCCACTTCTACACGCCTCACAAAGGATTGGCTGGTGCATCGAATACAAGATGTCGCTTTTTTGCGAATTCATATCGAAGAGGCAGCCTCGGATGTCATGGTGGGACCAAGACACCTCATCGCTCTTTCCTACCTTGCCATCTAGTACGTGAAAGTAAACAGTGATCTGATAAATATTTCGAAGCAAGAATTGTTCGATTCGAAAGTTGGCGGTACTAAGGATATGTGCCATTTCGTGTATTGAATAGACAACGATATTGTTGCCAAGACGCCTTGAATAGTAGTTTCGTTCTATCGAAGCGCTCACTAATGCGACGGTAATATCGGCGTCCTTGACCGGAGCGACGAGTTTTCTCATTTGGCTATCTGGGTATTCCCAATTGCTTCCTGTTGCGTCTGGCGTGTAAGGTTTTGCGCCTCTGTGTGTTATGGTAAAAATATTGCTCTGCCAGCCGCACAAGTAGTTAATATCGATCGGTTCCTTTTGGTGGCCGAGAGTAATCAATGCTATGTTTAATTTGCGCATATTTAGAATTCCAATATTCTCGATCAGAGTACGCAAGTTACGTTGACAAAGTTTTCAAACACCAGTCGGCACAACATATATCGGGTCGGCTTGCAGGTTTGCAGGACTCTACGGATTCCTTGCAGGGAATTCACCCCACTCATCCCACCGCACCCGCGCAATCACCTCAAAATCCTTCCCCAGCGGTTTAACGATAGCCGCTTCTCCCTCGGCCAGATAAGGCGCGCCGGCAGTGGCGTAGAACGGATTGCCATGACTCACAATCACACGATTGCGGCCCACGCGGGGGCCTTGCTTGAACCATTGCACGAGCGGCGCGTAGCGTTCGACCGGTTGTAGTGTGATTGCGCCGCCGCGTACTGCTTCGGCCAGTTTGTAGTTGCCGAAGGCGAGTTTGGCGGCTTCCACGGTGCGACAGCGCGGGCTGGCCAGCACTTCGCTGATGGGGAAGCCTGCGCGCTTCATGTCCGCGCCCATGCGCCGGGCTTCGTCGCGGCCCTTGTCAGTGAGCGGGCGCTGGTTGTCGCAATCGTCGTCGCTGCGCGATTTGACGTCGTCGCGCGTGAAGTCGGTGGCGGTGTGGCGGATGTAAACGGTGTAACCGCCGCGTTTGAGTTCGGCCAGCAATGCGGTGTGCGAGAGCGGTATTACCGGTGCTGATGATCGCCCCGGTGTGGGCGGTGGTACGGGCGCAAATTGCTGGGCGTGGACGAGTGGCGCACCCAGCAGGCACAGTGCGATCCATACGCCAACGCGCGTCACCCTAATTCAACTTATCCGCTGACCTTGATATTCGCCATCTTCACCACGCGCTGCCAGCGCGCGATGTCCGCCACCAGCATATCGCGAAAGCGCTGCGGCGGCCCGTTGGCCAGCTCCATGCCGTCGCCTACCATGCGTTCCTTCACGTCGGGCAGTTGCAGTATGCGATTGACCTCGTTGTTCCAGCGCGTCACGATTGCTTGCGGCACGCCCTTCGGCCCGGCCATGCCGTACCACACCACGGCCTCGTAGCCCGCTACGGTCTCACCCACCGGCGGATACTCAGGCGCGGTCGCCATGCGTTTGGGCGAGGTTACCGCCACGCCGCGCAGACGACCCGCGCGAATTTGCGGCATGGTATTGGACATGCTGCCGAACAACACCTGCAATTGTCCGCCGATCAAATCGTTGAGTGCCAGCACATTGCCCTTGTACGGCACATGCGCCATGCGCGTGCCGGCCATTTGATCGAACAACTCGGTCGCCAGATGCGGCGTGCCGCCCACGCCGCTCGAACCATAATTGAGTTTGCCGGCGTTGGCCTTGGCGTGCGTGATGAGATCAGCCACCGTGTTCACCGGCAGTGACGGATGCACCGTGACAATCAGGCCGCTGTCGCCGATCATTGCCACCGGGGTGATATCGTTCACCGGATCGAACGCGCGCTTGTAGAGCGCGGAATTGGCGGCATAGCTGGAAGAGGCGACGATAAACGTGTAGCCGTCCGGGTTGGATTTCACCAGGGCCTCGGCGGCAATGGTGCCACCGCCGCCGGTGCGGTTGTCCACCAGCACGGTCTGACGAAAACTCTCGCTTGCCTTGGTGGCGACGGCGCGCGCGATTACATCACCCTGTCCGCCGGGGGCAAACTGCACGATCAGGCGTATCGGCTTGTTGGGATAGGATGGATCGGTTGCAGCCTTGTTACCCGGTGCTGCGGGTTGTGCGTGCACACCGCACACCGTCAGACAGCTCATCGCCGTAACGCCCAACCACTGCCCGTATCGTATTCGCATGGCTTGCTCCTGTTTACGCTTTGACACCCGCTGCGCTTGCCACCTTACCCTATTTTCGACTTCAACTATGGCTCATGTGCCAATCGTTCGAGCCGGGGAATGGCAAGCGCCCCGGCATCGATCCCATCGTTCCTATTTCAGCACCGCACTGGCCTCCGCCGTCTTGATCAAACCCTCTGCATCCGTCGGCAACAAGAACCCGGTCGCCACCGCACTCGCCGCCGCTTTGCGTACGGCGGCCACATAACCGGCGTGGTCGCCATAACGTTCTTCCAGCGACAAGCGCGAATCGCTGTTGGCCAATCGTTCCGCCCGTGTTTTGGCAAACGGAATCATGCCGCCGGTGTAGGCGCAGATTTGATCCTTGTGGAAAGGCAGCTCGCCGCCCGCGGTGATGTTCCAGCCAAGATAGGTGCCGAGCGGCGCTTCGAGCAGCACCACCGGCACGCCGCCGATTTCGTTGCCGTCGGCGTTGACGCGCGGTACCAGCATGCGCAGCACCTGTTTGATTTTGGGCGGTGCCATGCTGGGGATGCCGGATACGTCATTCGCGTTAAAGTCCGGGCCGAAGTCGTAATCGAGCAGCGGGTTGATGAAGCGCGCTTCGGGTGCGGTGGGGCGCAGGCCGGGAATGGTGGGGAAGCCCATCGCGGCTTTGTTCGGCTCCACCAGCAGACGATCACGCAGCGTGGGGTAGCGGCTTTGCGGCGGCGCGGTGCCGTGCATCACCCAGTTACGAAAATGTTCGCGCAGGGCGTTGACGGTTTCGGTGTGCGGCACGGGGTTGGCGGGGAGTACGCCGACGCCGAAATTATTGCCGGTGCAAGCCGGGCCGCGCGTGGGTAAGGCCACGCCGGGCAGGCTGGTATTGAAGCCGCCTGCGCCGCCACCATGTGCGGTGCTGGCGATGTAGTAACGGCGCACGTTGTCCGGCATGGCGATGTCTTCCTTCGCGCTGGTGCCTACCCACGACGGCCCCAGTTTGAGTCCCCAGATTTCTGCTGCGCCGAAATGCTCGATGACTTTCGGGCAGGTCTTGCTGGCGTTGCAGCGATCGAGAATGCTGCGCGTGGGCAGGTTGCGCGCGGTGTCGGGGTAGGGGCTCCACCATTGCGGGCCTTCGCTGCCGGCCTGATACAGCTCCAGCACGCCATCGGGTTGCGCCGAGCGATGATTCAACGCAATGCGGCGACCGGCGATGATCGGCCACAGCCCGTCGTGCACCCGGCGCCGGGCTACAGGGCCTTCATCCTGATTAAAACCCATGTGCAGCCAGCCGCGCAGGTAATTGCCCGACTGCGAGCGGCCACGTCCGATGCTGTGTTTGACGCGGCCCGCCACGGGGTTGGGCGTGCCCGCGTCATCCCTGGCGGCGTATTTGAAAAATGCCCCCACGTCGCGCCACGCGGCAAAGCCGATGCCGAGTACGTACGGGTCTTTGGCGGTGTACACCACTTGATAGAGCTTGGCGGGATTAAAGCCGCCCTTGAGGCAGAGGTGCACCGGCAATGTTTGCAACGGTTGCGGCTCGTCAAATGTACCGCCGCCGCAGAATTTCCAGTCAGCTGGGGCGATGGCGGTTTCGCCGGTGACGACACCCGTTATTGATTTGTGATCGCGTGATACCAGCGTGGCTTTGGCGGTATCCAGGTCGGCGGGCCTATACGGCAGCGGGTTGGTCTGCACGATAAGCGGCTGCGCATCAGGGCCCGAACGATTGACGATGCGTGCGAACACCGCGCCGGTGATGGCCGAGCCATCGGCGTGTTTGGCGATGGGCACTTGCAGCCAGTGATTGGCGTTGCCTTTCATGTCGGTACGCACGGTGGTGCCGAGCGTGACATTCATACCCGCGTTGTCACCCTGCCACGCGCTGGCGAGACCGATGTCGCCGAAGCGCCGCTCGGCGCTGTCGAGTATCACCGGCCTGCCGCGATTGGGCACGTCGTGCCACAGCAGGCCGCTGGCCTTACTCATGTCCACCGGCTTGGTCAAAACGAAGCTGGCGACGTAACGCACCTTGCCGTCGGCGTCTTTGGCGAGCTCGATATCCTGGATGAGTTTGTTGATCGGATCAGCGGGATCGAGTTCGCCGAACGCACGGCCGGAGATTTGTTCGTACTGGCCGGCATTGCCGAAGCTCGCGCACGTTGTGTCTTTGCAAAATGCCGGTGAGACTTTTTCGTCGATGACGATTTTGGTGACGCGGGCGACCGCCGGTGCTGCTGCAAGGCACAGCAACGTGATCAGCGCGAAGGCATGGCGAACGGCTTGAGTCTGGTGGGGTGGCATCAGGGGGCCTTAAAAATTATTCAATAAAAACAAGTAGTTACGCTGTGCATCGTGAATGAATTATAGCGCTCTGCACGAATCGCCGTGGTGATGACCCATGCTGAATTGACCGTCCAGTGCCACCCGGCTACATTGGGGTCACTCAAAGACAGAGACGGGAGCGCGCATGAAATTGGCAGCCGCAGGGATGTCGTGCATTTTATGGCCTGCGAGCGTGGCGTCTGCGCATGCACAGCCAGCGGGCAGGTGCATGGTCCCATGAACAAACTGCAGCATCGTTACTGCATCGTCGGCGTGGGCAACACCGCCTATGGGCAGACACCCGGCCAATCGCAGGCCGCGTTGAATGTCGCGGCGATACGTGCGGCGCTCGCCGATGCGGGGCTGACGACCGCCGATCTCGACGGCGTGTTGACCAAGGCACCGACCTCCACGTTCCCCAGGCTGTGGGCACCCACCATTGCCGAGGCCTTGCGGGTGAAGCCGAATATCGTCGGCACGCTGGATCAGGCTGGTGCCACCAACATCGGGCTTATTCAATACGCCATCAGTTGCATCGAGCTGGGGCAGGGCGAAGTGGTGGCCATTGCGTACGGCGACAACCCGCGCACCGGCACCCGCGATACCTACGCCCGTGCGCGCGGCGGTGATGGCGCAGTGGCCGGGCTTTTTGGCGCACCGTCCAGTTATGCCCTGGTGGCGCAACGGCGTATGCACGAATACGGCACCACCAAGGAACAACTGGCGCATGTGGCGATAACGCATCGCCATCACGCCAGTATGAATCCGAACGCGGTGTTTCAGAAACCGATCACGTTGGATGAATATAGGGCCTCGCGCTGGGTGGCGGAACCTTTTGGGTTGCTGGATTGCTGTCCGGTGTCGGATGGCGGCGCGGCGTATATCGTGACCACCGAGGCGCGCGCGAAAGAATTGAAGAAAGCGCCGATCTACATACGCGGCATCGGGCAGTCGCACCCATCGTGGGAGTTTTTCCGTCGGCCCGATATGGCGGCCAGCGGCGCGGCAGAGTCCGGGCGGCTGTGTTTTGCCTCGGCCGGCATGAGCACGGCAGACGTGGATTTTTGCGAGATCTACGATTGCTTCACCATCGTGCCGATCATCACGCTGGAGGAATACGGCTTCGTGCCGCGCGGCAAGGGCGGCGCGTTGTATCAGGACGGCGAAACCCGTCTCGGTGGCCGCCTGCCGTGCAACACCTCTGGCGGCCTGCTGTCGGAAACCGGCATGCCCGGTACACAACTGGTGTGTGAAGCGGTGCGGCAATTGCGCGGCGAATGTGGCGTGCGCCAGGTGAAGAATCCTGAAGTCGGGCTGGTGAGTCAGCAGGGCGGCATTTTGACCACGCATGCGACCATGCTGCTGTCGCTCGACGGAGGAAAATAAAATGAACGCGATGAATTTCGACGGCTTCGGCGAGTTGTTCCCGGAGATCAACCAACTGAACGCGCCGTTCTGGGATGGCCTGACACTAGGTGAAGTCCGCTTGCAAAAATGCGGCCAATGCGGCGTGCACCAATATCCGGCAGAAACCTTCTGCTATGAATGCGGCGCGCAGCAAATGTCGTGGGTGGCGGTGGCGGGCGAAGGCACGGTGTATTCGTTCATCGTGGTGCACCAGCAGTACCACAAGGCCTTCAAGGCGTTCTTGCCCTACACGGTGGCCATTGTGCAGATGGACGAAGGCCCGCGTATGTTGAGCGCGATGTTCGGCCTTAAAAAGCCGGTGGCAATTGGTGATCGCGTGAAACCCCGCATACGCACGGTCGGCAAGGAACGGGCATTCCTGACTTACGAACTCGTGGGTCACTGAGGAGTAAACCAACATGGGTATTGATTTCGAAGTCACCGGCAAGATCGCCAGGATCGTGATCAACCGACCGGAAGCGCTGAACTCGATGACGCAACCGATGTATGCGGATTTGTCGAAAGCGTGGATCGAGGTCCGCGACAATCCCGACATCTGGGTGGCGGTCGTCACCGGCGCGCCGCAGCCGCATCGTACGCCCGAGCGCCAGGTGTTCACCGCAGGCGCGGATTTGCGCAGCATGAACCGGGATCGGGACGTGCATCAGTATTGGCAAACGCAACGCGATTCCATACTCAACCGCGGCCTTGAGGTATGGAAGCCCGTCGTTGCCGCAGTGAACGGCCTGTGTCTCGCCGGCGGCATGACTCTGCTGATGGCCACCGACATCCGTATCGCCTCGGAACACGCGATGTTTGATTTGTCCGAGGTCAAGCGCGGCATATTGCCGGGCAACGGCGGCACACATCGCACGATCCGCCAGTTGCCGTATCCGATCGCGATGGAAATGCTGCTGCTGGCGCGGCGCTTGACGGCAGCGCGCGCTGCGCATTTTGGCTTGATCAATGAAGTGGTGCCGCACGACAAAGTGCTCGAAGTGGCGATGGAACGCGCACACGAACTGGCCAGCATGGCCCCGCTGGCGGTGCGCGCAATCAAGGAGCTGGCGGTGCGCGGGCAATACATGGCGTTGAACGAAAGCCTGCGCATGGAGCACATGATGCAGGACAAATTGCTGTCTACCGAAGACGGCAAGGAAGGCTCGCGCGCGTTTGTCGAGAAGCGTAAGCCGGACTACAAGGGGCGGTAGTGCGTGCCGTAGCGTTATTGAAAAATATCAATAAAAACAAATAGTTACGTAATATCCGAATTTTCAGCGCCGATGTTGTCTGGTGACGATGCGCTTGCAGTACAACTACTGTCTTTCCCGCGAAAGCGGGAATCCATAACACAGTGCCACTTGAGCCGCCTTATGGGTTCCCGCCTGCGCGGGAACGACAGTGATGAAAGCCTAGCGGTAATTCCCCCACACACTACGCCGCCAACGATTCGATATAAGGCCGCACATCATCAAGCTCGGTAACCTTCCAGCTTGCATCCGATGCGCGTTGCGCTTTTTCTTTGCCGAAGGCGATTTCCATTTGCAGCCGTGTTTTATCGGCGATGTGTTTATCGGTCATCGGGTTTTGCGGCGTGCTGAGCGCGTGTTTGCACAGCGCCTCAAAGGTGCGACCGTCGTTCATCGTCACTTTCACCAGTGCGGCTTCGCGGCCGATTTTGTTGTCGGCGTGCGCCACCACCTTCGCACGCAACGCGGCGATATCGGCGTCGTGCACCATCGCCTCGGTGACTTGCGGCAGGCCGGCTTCTTTGTGGATCAGCGTGGTGGCCGTCCAGTGCGGAAAGCTCACCATCGCCTGCGCGCGAATTTTCGGCGACGGGCGGTTGCACAGTTGCAGGCACAGCGGATCCACCGTGATGTCCACCCGTGCAATGTCGCGGCCATCGAAATTATGTTTCGCGGTGATATCCAAACAGGCATCGATGATCGGATGGATCACCACGCCGCACGGATAAGGCTTGTAGGCGAGTTCCAGCAGCTCCCATTTTTGCCCGAGGCCATCGAGCGCGGCACCCATTTGCGGATTGGAACTGAACGACACCGCAAAGCCCTTGACGCCTTCGATCATGGTGTCCGGGCAGGTGTAACCGCGCTCCGCCAGAAAGGCGGCCCACAGTCCCGAGCGGCCCGCGTTGCCCGGCGTGAACCAGCTTGACATCGAGGCATGCGCCTCGCGGATGCCGGCCGATTGATTGGCGGCAATGCCGATGGCGGTGGTCATCTGGTCTTCGTTAAAGCCCATCACCTTGCCTGCGGCGATGGCCGCACCGATGCAACCCAACAAGCCGGTGGTTGACAGCCCCACCGCGCATTCGGCCGGCGGCGTGCACAGAATATTGCCGATGCGGCAGCACAATTCGTCACCCAAAATGACTGCGTGGATCAATTCCCTGCCGCTGATCTTGCGGCGCGTGGCCATCGATACCAGCGCCGCGCCGACCGAACTGGTGGGGTGTATCACCGTGGCGTAGTGCGTGTCGTTAAACGACAGCGCGGCGGAACTTAACGAATTGAGCAGGGCAGCATTCAACGCATCAAGCTTTAGTTTTGAGCCGATCACTACGCTATCGGATTTGCCGTTGAATTCGCTGATGGTCTCGATCATTTTCAGGCATACCGGCTCATTGGCGCCGCCCGCCGCACAGCCGACGTAGTTGACAAAGGCACGCAAGCCTTCGTGCTGCACGGCTTGCGGCAAGGTGTCGTAGCGGGAATTGACGGCAAAGCGGGCGAGTTCACGGGTGATGGGCGTCATGATGGTGGCGTTCGAGTTTCGGGAACGGCTACTATACAATGAACAATGCGCTCAGTCGAAAGCACATTGAAAGGAACGACATGAAAAAAATCGTCTTCGGACCGGAAATCGCTCCGGCAGCCTGGGGTATCGGCGAGGCGCTGTTGCCCAAGGGATTCACCATCGAAATGTTGTCGTTGAGTCCTGATCAGCGTATCGAACAGCTCGAGTCGGCCGAGTTTTACATGGGCTTTCGCGGCGGTGTGATGGATCGTGACTACGATCACATGAACAACATCAAACTGATCCAGTTTTTGAGCGCCGGTTACGACGGCATGAACCTCGACAAGTTGCGTGAGATGGGCATCCCGCTGTGCAACAATGGCGGCGCGAATTCCTATGCGGTGGCCGAACACGCGATCATGCTGATGTTGGCGGTGAGTCGGCAGTTGCCTGATCTCGACCGGCTGCTGCGCGAGGGCAAATGGAAATCCAGCAAGTTCGGCCAGGAAGAAGAACACGAAGTCGCCGGCAAAACCATCGGCATCGTGGGCTTGGGCATGATCGGCAAAGTGCTGGCACGGCGGCTGGCAGGCTTCGAAGTAAAACTGATATACACCGACCCGGTGCGGCCCACGGCGGAAGAAGCGGCGCGGCTCAAGGTCGAGTATCGCGAACCGGATGATCTCTTCCGCGAAGCCGATATCGTGACTTTGCACGCGCCCTTTGACGCCAGCACGCATCACATGATCTGCGAGCGCACGCTGAACCTGATGAAGCGCGACGCCATCCTGATCAACTGCGCGCGCGGCGAACTGGTGAACGAGGCCGATCTTTATCAGGCGCTGAAGGAAAAACGCCTCTGGGCGGCAGGGCTCGATGTGTTCGACAAGGAGCCGCCCGATCCGAAAAATCCGCTGTTTACGCTGCCCAACACCGTACTGTCGCCACACGCGGCAGGGCCAACCTGGGAGAGCTGGCCCAAACGTTTCGGCAACAGCTACGAGAACGTGAAGCGCGTGGCGCGGGGCGAGAAGCCGTTGTGGGTGGTGCCGGAGTTACGCTGACCGCTGGTGGCGGTGTTTGCCGCGTGAGAGGCAATCGTGCAAAATGGCATTCATCTGAATGATTTAAATCGGCGCATGAATCTGCCACCAATTTAAATCGCTGCCGCCAGCCGACGTGCCTCATATTCATCCGGCACAAAGCGCAGCGAGAACCGCGCGCCATGATCCGAGCGGATCTCCAACTGGCTATCCAGTTGCTGCGCCAGCGATACCACCAGCTGCATGCCCAGCGAGGCAACCTTGCCCGGGTCAAACCCCTCGGGCAACCCCACGCCGTTGTCGTTGACTTCCAGCGCTACCGCGCCACCCTCCAGCCCCTTCAGCCGCAGCACGATTTCTCCCGTGCGATTCCCCGGGAAGGCGTGCTTGTACGCGTTCGATATCAATTCGTTGACGATCAGTCCCAGCGGTATTGCCGTCTCGATTCCCAGCCTTATGTCGTCCACGTCGCTTCGCACCGTCACCCGCCGCGCCACGTCGCCAGTCGACTGCCTCAGATGTTGAAGCAGTTGCTCCGCGTAGTCCTTCCATGCAATGCTCGACAGGTTTTGCGACTGGTACAGCTGTTCGTGCACCAGTGCCATCGATTTCACCCGGTTCGCGCTTTCTTCCAGCAGCCCGCGGCTTTCCGCCCCGGCCTTGCTGCCTTGCATTGATAACAGGCTTGACACCACCTGAAGGTTGTTTTTCACCCGGTGGTAAATCTCCTTCAGCAGCACTTCTTTCTCGCGTAGCGCCTGCTGCACGCGTACCGTCATGGCGTCAAACTGTCGCGCCAGAACACCTATTTCATCGATCTGAACGAGATTAAGCCGATGCGTGTAGTCTCCACTCGAAATTCTTCTCGCTCCCTCCTCAATAGTCATCAGCGGCTGCAGCATGTTCCTGCGGACGGTAAGCCAGACAAAACACATTGCGACTGCCATGAGTGCCGCCGCAAAAGTAATCGTAATCCGCATTACAAAGAATGCGGTCGCTGATTGCGCGCGACTAATTTGATTCAGCTCCAGTGCGGCATCAAGCATCTCCTGTGAGTTAACGAACAGCGATGCAACAATTCGCGCAGTTCTGGCGGCACGTTCCTCGGATGACAAGTCAGTTGGCGTGGTGCTTGACGCGAGCAACCGCATGTAGACCGAAGTCGCCAGATTGGCGTTTTCACGTATTCGATGGATCGCCAGTTTTTTTTCATCTGTATCTGGTGCAAAATCATCCAGCAGGGCAATCGTATTTTTCGCTTGGTCATTCCATTGCGCCTGATGCCTTAGATGCTGATCACTGTACATGGCCGTCTCCATCGCAATTTGGCGCAGATCGCTGGCACTGACATTCACCTTTTCCGCTGCAATGACACCCAAGGTTGCGCGGTGAATTGAGACGCTGGAAAATAGGGTCACGCCAACCATCACCGTGACCGATACAACACACAGGGCCAAAAGTGCATCAATACGCGTACATATCTTCACCGCGTTCCCTGTCGAATCAATCGAACCGCGTTCGGCAGCACTGACTCAAGGTGTCGATGCTTTATGAAATTGAGAAAGTTTGGAATAGCCCCGGCTTTTACAACACCCTCGGATTTTGCCCAGCGTGCCTGATCATCCAGTGTCAACAATAAGGAGTGATCGAGCGATAGGGAATATTCAGATGGATTGAACAGCTTTTGCATCGTGGCATCGTTCTCCTTAATGGCTTTTCCTACAATAATACGCGTAGCGTGAGGATCGGCGCGAATAAGTCTGTTAGCTTCATTCAAGGCGCTCAAGATGCCACGGACTTCCCGCGAGTGTGATTCCACATAGGATGGGTTGCCCACGAGTACATAGCGAAAGGCATACACGTCCTCCCCATAATGCGTTTTGACCGTTCCAGTCAGTTCAGACACCAAATCTGTAAGAAAGGGTTCAAACACGACAGCCGCATCCAACTGGCCCTTCCTGAATTCGTTGATAACGGCTTCCGGCCTGAGATCGACGGTCTTCACGCTCTGAGCAGCAAGTCCATGGATGTTCAGCATCGCAGAAAGGAAAAATGCATGATTCGTTCCGGCTGTCACACCCGCAGTCTTGCCTTTCAAGTCCTGCAGTCGCTCAATGCCTCCGTGTTCATTTTCCAAATTGTTTAAAACAGAAAACATCGGCGACCAATTGATGCTAGCAACACATGACTTTCCATTCCATGAAATAGTTCACACGAAAATTGATCTACCTCAAGGTGAGCTGCATTTACTACCCTACTTAATCGTGCCGTGACCGCGCGACACAAATAAATTACAAACGTTTACGGGGAGTTTTGAATTGGAAAGTCTGGAACTTGTTCGATAATAAGGCTGTTTGCCTATGGGCAATAGAGAATTGTTATGGATTGTGACTCGAACCTGAAAGGCGGGTGCTGCGGAGAGGACGTTGGTATGGGCTATGATGGTTTGTGGGTATGTGAAAATTTATTAGGTA
>CAMBGJ010000140.1 GCA_945865805.1 Bordetella parapertussis | reverse complement strand
TGCCGCCTTCCGACTTAATGGGCAGGGTAGACTGCGCTTGTCGTTCTGAAATGCTGTGAAATCAATTCCACATAATGCCAAACACTTGAGATCGGATTGTTTGTGCAACATTCGGGCTACATGGATTTGCAACCACAAGGAAAATCAGTTCTTGTCACCGGCGCTTCCAAGGGCATCGGCCTCGCCTGCGCGCTGGCCTTCGCCGCCGAGTGCGTGGCACGCGTGCTGATTATCAAGTCTTGTGTTGTAGCATGCGCTCGCGCGGCGTTTCTTTCAATTCGCGAATCAAATCCGCCAACAACGTAAACTATTGTTTTAATTGATTTATTTCAATAGTTACCGTGTACGCTTGCTGCTGTCGGCGTGGGCGTTTGGCAATAATGAGAGGGGCGCGGCAAGCCCGGATGCGGCGTAGCCTAATCTGGGGAACTGCCACTTCCGTCCCGCAACACACTACGCGCCTTGCGCGCTACTCGCTGAGTTTCACGGGCGCAGCGGTGGACGGGGGGCGCGACAGGCGATTTTGTCGGCCACGCGCGACAGGGACCGAACCGGTCGCACTATCTCCAGCGCACAACCCGCAAGCACGCGCCTCACGTATGCACCAGCTTGCGATGCGTTTGTATGCTCATCAATATCCCCATGCCAAGACACAGCGACACCAGCGAGGTACCGCCGTAACTGATCAACGGCAGCGGCACGCCCACCACCGGCAAGATGCCGCTTACCATGCCCATGTTGACAAACGCGTAGGTAAAAAACGTCAACGTAATCGCACCGGCCAAGAGGCGCGTAAACAGCGTCGGCGCGCTGGAGGCGATCATCAGTCCGCGCACGATCACCAGCAAAAACAGGGCCAGCAGGATGCCGTTGCCGAGCAGGCCGAATTCCTCGGAAAATACCGCGAAGATGAAATCCGTGGTGCGTTCGGGGATGAAATCCAGGTGCGTTTGCGTGCCGCTCATCCAACCCTTGCCGGTGATGCCGCCAGAGCCGACTGCGATCGTCGATTGTATGGTGTGGTAGCCGCTGCCCAGCGGGTCTTCCGCCGGGTCTATGAATGTCAGGATGCGCTGGCGCTGATAGTCGTGCAGCATCGACCACGCCACCGGCGCGCTTGCCGCGCCCACCACGGCGAGTCCGGCGATGATTTTCCACGACAGGCCGGCGAGAAACAG
Source organism: Bordetella parapertussis (assembly GCA_945865805.1). Lineage (GTDB taxonomy): Bacteria > Pseudomonadota > Gammaproteobacteria > Burkholderiales > SG8-41 > UBA5216. Next base: position 11,460 of record CAMBGJ010000140.1, on the reverse strand, counting down.
CACGTAACTGCCGCTCGAGAGAATCAAAATCGCGGTGCCCAGATCGGGCTGGCGCGCGATGAGAATCACCGGCACCAGCAGCATCACCGCGCCCACCACGAAATTACCGGTGCGCAGCGTGCCTTCGTAACGGTGGAAATACCACGCCAGCATCAGGGGTGCGGCGATTTTCATCAATTCCGACGGCTGAATGCGCGTGACGCCGATGTTAAGCCAGCGCCGCGCGCCATTGACAATATCGCCCTTCACCGCCACGCCGAGCAGCAGCACCACGCCGAGGATGAATAGGGGCAAGGCAAGGCGCATCAGAAAATGCGGCGGTATGTTCGCCACCACCCACATCACCGCCAGCGCCACCAGCATGTTGACCATTTGCCCGCCGACACGTCCCCAGCCGGCGTTGGCGGCACTGTACAACACGGTGAGACCCACGCCCATCAGCAACAGCACCGCACCCAGCAGCGGGCCGTCGATGTGCTCGGTCAGCAGCCGCGAAAAACGCCGCAGATAATAGGCAATCATCGATGCGCCCCGCCAACGGCGGCGGTACCAGCCGCGGCGCCGCCAGGTGATTCCTTGCCCAGCAGGTAGTAATCCAGCACCTGGCGCGCGATGGGCGCGGCGGATTTCGCGCCGAAGCCCGCGTTTTCCACGATCAGGGCCACCGCGATACGCGGCTTGTCGGCGGGCGCATAGGCGATAAACAACGCGTGATCGCGAAAGCGTTCCTGCACACGGCTCTCGATATATTTTTCGCCCTGCTTGATGGCGATCACTTGCGAGGTGCCGGTCTTGCCGCCGCTGGTGTACGGCGCGCCGGCGAACACCGCCGCGCTGGTGCCTTCTTTGTTCACGCCGACCATGGCGCGTTTGATGGTGGCGATATGGTCCGGGTTCCAGTCGAGCTTGCGCAGCGGCTGCGGCTCCACCGGGGTGCGCACCTTGGTGGCGACATTCTCTATGTAATCCACCACATGCGGCTTGAACATCACGCCATCGTTGGCCAGCGTCGAGACTGCGGACGCCAGTTGCAGCGGCGTATAGGCGTTATAGCCCTGGCCGATGGCAACGCTGACAGTTTCGCCAAGAAACCATTCCTTGTTAAAACGTTTTTTCTTCCACTCTCTTGACGGCAACGTGCCGGTCGACTCGCCAGTGAGATCGATGCCGCTGCGCGAACCGAAGCCGATTTGCGACATGAAGCGGGCAATATTGTCGATGCCCAAATCATTGGCCAACATGTAGTAATAGGTGTCGCACGACACCACGATGGATTTGTACATATCGACCCAGCCGTGCCCGCCCACTACGTCGTCGCGGAACTGGTGATTGCCCAGCCAATAATACCCAGGGTCGGAAATGCCGCTTTGCGGCGTGCGCTTGCCGTAAGTCAGTGCGGCCAACGCCATGAACGGCTTGAATGTCGATCCCGGCGGATAGCTGCCATTGAGCGCGCGATTCAACATCGGGCGATCGGGCGAGTTGCGCAATTCCGCCCAACTTTGCGGATCGATGCCGTCGACGAACAGATTCGGATCAAACCCCGGTTTGCTCACGAAGGCCAGCACGCCGCCGGTTTGCGGATCCATTGCCACCAGCGCGCCGCGCCGGTTGCCGAAAGCCTTGAACGCGAGCGCCTGCAGGCCGGCATCCATCTTCAGCACCAGATTCGATCCCGACGTCGGCGGCGTGCGCGACAACAGCCGCACGGCGCGGCCGGCGGAATCGATTTCCACCTGCTCCACGCCAGTGGTGCCGTGTAACGCACGCTCGTAGCTTTGCTCGAGGCCCATCTTGCCGATGTAATCGGTGCCGCGGTAATTGGCGATTTCGCCCGACTCATCGAGCTTGTCGAGTTCCTTCTGATTGATGCGGCCGATGTAGCCGATCACGTGTGAAAACAATTCGCCTTGCGGATATTGGCGGAACAGGCGCGCCTTGATTTCCACGCCAGGAAAGCGATAGCGGTGCGCGGCAAAGCGCGCGATTTCCTCGTCCGACAGGCGCGAGCGTATCGGCAGACTTTCAAAGCTTTTGCTTTCCTCGAGCAACTGACGAAAGCGCCGCCGATCGCGCGGTGATATCTCGACGATTTCCCCCAGACTGTTGATGGCGTTGTCGACGTTGCCTGCTTTGGACGGTGTGATTTCCAGCGTATGCGCGGTGTAGTTGTAGGCGAGTTCGACGCCGTTACGATCGGTGATCACGCCGCGCCCCGGCGTGGCCGGTACGATCGAAATACGATTGGCCTCCGCCAGCGTGTGGTAATGCGCATGCTGCATCACCTGCAGGTAGACAAAGCGCGCCAGCAGTATCGCGAACATCACCACCACGAAACCCGTCAGCACGCCCAGACGCACGCGGAACTGCTGCTGCTCGCGGTGCGAGTCGCGGAACTCCACGCCGGTGCTGAACAGCAGTTTAGCCATGATCCGGATCGGCGCGCGGCCGCTGCGGCAACTTCAGCACGAATGACAGCAGCGGCCACAACAGGCCGCCGATGAGACTGCCGAGGAAGTACCAAAATCCGGGAAAATCGCTGCCCGCCACCAAGCGAATGATCAGTACGATGGTGTCGTTAAGCAATAGCAGCGGCACCGCGTGCAAGGCCTGTGGCGTGATGGCGAAGCGCTGCACACGCCGATGCAGTGCGATCCCGGCAAAGGCAAGTATGGTGTACGACAGGGCGTGCTGGCCAAAAAGGCTGCCATCCGCCACATCCATCAGCAAACCCAGCAGCCACGGAATGGTAAAACCGATTTTGCGCGGCTGGTCGATGCACCAGTACAGCAGCACCAGTGCGACGAAATCCGGGCGCACCCACAGGCCCCAGCCCGCCCACGGCAGCAGGTTGACGAGCAACGCCATCACCAGCGTAAACACGATAAAACCGGTTTGCGCGGGCCTGAGGATCTCTTGCGGCGATCCGGGATAAAAATTAATCATTCGCTCTTATGCATCTATTCTGCATCCTTACCCACTCTTTTTCGCCTTGCGCCCGCGTGGCGTGGCCTCATCTTCGGGCGGACGTGGCGGCAGTACGTCCGAGCCTTGCAACACAAATACTCGCGTATTGTTGCTAACGCCGCCCAGCGGTTTGCACGTCACTCGCGAAAACGTCGCAGCGGGATTCGGTTCGATGGCCATGACTTCGGCGACCGGCAAACCCGGCGTGTAGATGCCGTCGATGCCGGAAGTGACCAGTTGATCGCCCTTTTGCACGTCGGCATTCAACGGCACGAATTGCAATTCCAACACGCCGCGCACGCCGGTGCCGGCGAGCAACGAACGCATCCCGGTACGTACATTGAGCACCGGTATCAAGTGCCCCTTGTCGGTAATCAATGTCACCTCGGCGAGCATCGGGTACACGCGCGTTACCTGCCCCACCACGCCCGACGCGTCGATCACCGGTTGGCCATTTTGCACCTCGTGTTGCGTGCCTTTGTCGATCACAATGCGTTGCGTGAACGGATCGCGCGCGGCATACAACACCTCGGCCAGCGTGGAACGTTCCGGACGCTGTTCGCGCGCGCCCAGCATTTTACGCAGACTGGCGTTCTCGGCGTCCAGCGCGCGGGTTTTTTGCGTGAGGGTGGCCCCGGCCAGATTTTCCTGCACAAGGCGGGCATTTTCCGTGCGCAGCGAAGCATGCGTGACAAAAAAGTCGCGCGCACGCCCCACCATACTGGCGGGCGCTGCGGCGATGCGCTGTAGCGGGTAAATCGCCACGGCCGCGATCTGCCGGATCACATCCAGATGCTTGAACCGCGCATCGGCGATCAGCAACGCCAGCGACAGCAGCGAAAAAATCAGCAGGCGGGTGAGTGGACTGGGGCCGGTTTTGAAGAACGGCGGCGGCGTGTGTTCCATCGCTCAGCCAGTGTCAGTGACGAACGAGGCTTACGCGCCAGCGCGCCGCACACGCTCAGTCATCATAGGCAAAGATGGTGTTATAGCGCTCTTCCAGTGCCTTGCCCGAGCCGCGTGCGACACAGGTGAGCGGGTCGTCGGCGATCACCACCGGTAGCCCGGTCTCTTCCATCAACAGGCGGTCGATGTCGCGCAGCAACGCGCCACCACCGGTGAGCACCATGCCTTTTTCGGCGATATCGGCCGCGAGTTCCGGTGGCGTTTGCTCGAGCGCTGATTTCACCGCGCTGACAATGCTGTTCAAGGGATCGGTCAGCGCTTCGAGAATTTCGTTGCTGGTGATGGTGAAGCTGCGCGGAATGCCTTCGGCAAGGTTGCGGCCTTTGACTTCCTTTTCACGCACTTCGGAGCCGGGGAACGCAGAGCCGATTTCTTTTTTGATCTGCTCGGCGGTGGTTTCGCCAATCAGCATGCCGTAGTTGCGGCGGATGTAGTTGATGATGGCTTCGTCGAATTTATCACCCCCCACGCGCACCGAGCCTTTGTAGACTAGGCCGCCCAGCGCGATCACGCCCACTTCGGTGGTGCCGCCGCCGATATCCACCACCATCGAGCCGGTGGCTTCGCCCACGGGCAAGTCGGCACCGATCGCCGCAGCCATTGGCTCTTCGATCAGATTCACCTTGGAGGCACCCGCACCCAGTGCGGATTCGCGGATGGCGCGACGCTCGACTTGCGTCGAACCGCAGGGCACACAAATGATGATGCGCGGACTGCGCTTGAAGATGCGCGAGCGGTGCACTTTGCGGATAAAGTGCTTCAACATCTGCTCGGTGACGGTGAAGTCGGCGATCACGCCGTCTTTCATCGGGCGTATCGCGGTAATGTTGCCGGGCGTGCGCCCCAGCATCTGTTTGGCGGCCAGCCCCACGTCCTGCATGACTTTTTTGCCGTTGGGGCCACCCTCCTGACGTATCGCCACCACCGAAGGCTCGTCGAGCACGATGCCTTTGCCGCGCATGAAAATCAGGGTATTCGCCGTGCCGAGATCAATGGCCAGATCGTCTTGAAAATAATTACCGAAGAAACCAAACATAGGGACTTTCGAGTGAAGACTTACGAGTGAACCGCGCACGCCGCGGTAGTTGATTATGATACCCTTGCTGGTGGGCTTTTTGAAGATTCTTTTTGTAGGAATTCCGGTAACGACTCCATGGCACTGACACTGAACGACGTGAAACGCGTGGCGCACCTCGCGCGCATCGCCATCAGCGACGCCGAAGCGCAGTCCACCCACACCCAGCTTTCCGGCATCTTCGAACTGATCGCGCAGATGGAAGCGGTGGACGTCAGCACCATTGCACCCATGTCGCACGCACAGGACGTGGTGCAACGCCTGCGCGCCGACGCGGTCACCGAAACCAATCAACGCGAGCCGTATCAGGCGGTTGCGCCGCAGGTCGATGCGGGCCTTTACCTGGTGCCGAAGGTCATCGAATAGCCATCACCCAAGCGGCCGATCCGCAGACACACCCACGCGCAGAACCCGGCACTACCGCAGCACCCGCTTACTGGAAAATCCGTCATACGCCATGCAACACGATCCGCCTCAGGCAACACTGCGACAACTGTGTGAGGGCTTGGCCGCTGGAAAGTTCTCCAGCACCGAAGTCACGCAGGAATTTATCAATAAAATCAATGGGTTAAATACTACACTGAATTGCTTCATCAGCGTTGATGCCGAGCGCAGCCTGGCGCAGGCGCGTGCCGCAGACGCGCTGCGTGCGGCGGGTAAGGCGCAGCCACTGACGGGCATCCCGATCGCGCAAAAAGACATTTTTTGCACCAAGGGCTGGCTCACCACCTGCGGCTCGAAAATGTTATCGAACTTTGTTTCGCCGTACGACGCGCACGTGATCGAGCGCTTTAACGCGGCAGGCGCGGTCAATCTTGGCAAGACCAATATGGACGAGTTTGCCATGGGCTCGTCGAACGAAACCTCGTTCTACGGCCCGGTGCGCAACCCGTGGGACGTGTCGCGCGTGCCCGGCGGCAGCTCGGGCGGATCAGCGGCAGCGGTGGCAGCGCGTCTCGCACCAGCGGCCACCGGCACCGATACCGGCGGCTCCATCCGCCAGCCGGCGGCGCTCACGGGCATTTGCGGGCTGAAACCGACCTACGGCGTGGTGTCGCGCTACGGCATGATTGCGTTTGCCTCCAGTCTAGATCAGGGCGGCCCGATGGCGCGCACCGCCGACGATATGGGCCTGATGCTTAATGTCATGGCGGGTTTTGACGCGCGTGACTCCACCAGTTTGCAGCGCGATGCCGAGGACTACACCCGCGATCTGAACCAACCGCTGGCGGGCCTGCGTATCGGGCTACCCAAAGAGTTCTTTGGCACGGGCGCGTCCGCCGATGTCGCGAGGGCGGTTGAGACCGCCATCGCCGCCTATCGCAAGCTCGGCTGCGAAACCGTTGAAATCAGCCTGCCCAATATGGGCCTGTCGGTGCCGGTGTACTACGTACTCGCGCCGGCGGAGGCGTCGAGCAATCTGTCGCGCTTTGACGGCGTACGCTACGGCCATCGCGCGAAGGATTACAGCGATCTTACCGATATGTACGAAAAAACCCGCGCCGAAGGTTTCGGCGCGGAAGTCAAACGGCGCATCCTGATTGGCGCGTACGTGCTGTCGCACGGCTACTACGATGCCTATTACATCCGTGCACAAAAGCTGCGGCGGCTGATTGCACAGGATTTCACCGAAGCCTTCAAACAATGTGATGTGATCATGGGCCCGACCAGCCCCTCCACCGCTTTCAAAATCGGCGAAAAATCCGGCGACCCGGTGCAGATGTATTTGTCGGACATTTACACCATCGCGGTCAATCTGGCCGGACTGCCGGGAATGTCGATACCTTGCGGCTTTGACAGCGGCGGCCTGCCGGTTGGCTTGCAGATCATCGGCAATTATTTTGCCGAAAGCCGCATGCTGAATGTGGCGCATCAGTATCAGTTGGAGACGGATTGGCATCAGCGGGTGCCGCCGGGGTTTGAGTACACAACATAGGAGATGAACAGTGAACGAGTGAACGAGTGAACGAGTAACACCGCTGGGGTTACCCGTTCACCCGTTCACCCGTTCACCCGTTCACGCACTTAAAATGAATTGGGAAATCGTCATCGGGCTTGAAACCCACGCGCAGTTGTCCACCGCGTCGAAAATCTTTTCCGGCGCCTCTACCGCCTTTGGTGCCGAGCCGAACACGCAAGCCTGCGCGGTGGATATCGCCCTGCCCGGCGTGTTGCCGGTGTTGAACCACGGCGCAGTGGAGCGCGCCATACGCTTCGGTCTGGCCGTGGGCGCCAACATCAACCGCCACTCGGTGTTTGCGCGCAAGAATTATTTTTACCCGGATCTGCCCAAGGGTTATCAGATCAGCCAGTACGAGTTACCCATCATCGAAGGCGGCTCGCTCACGATCCATGTGGGTGACGCCGAAAAGACCGTCCATCTCACGCGCGCACATCTCGAAGAAGACGCGGGCAAATCGTTGCACGAAGATTACCAGGGCTCGACAGGCATAGACCTGAATCGCGCGGGCACGCCGCTGCTGGAAATCGTCACCGAACCGGATATGCGCTCCAGCGCCGAGGCCGTGGCCTACGCCAAAACGTTGCATGCGCTGGTGCGCTGGATCGGCATTTGCGACGGCAATATGCAGGAAGGCTCGTTTCGCTGCGATGCCAACGTGTCGGTGCGCCCCATGGGCAGCGACAAACTCGGCACGCGCTGCGAGATCAAGAACCTCAACTCGTTTCGCTTTCTGGAAAAAGCCATCGAATATGAGTTGCGCCGCCAGATCGACGTGATCGAAGACGGCGGCACCATCCGCCAGGAAACGCGCCTATACGATCCGGACAAGGATGAAACGCGCTCGATGCGCTCGAAGGAAGACGCGCACGACTATCGTTATTTCCCCGACCCGGACTTGCTGCCGCTGGCGGTAAGCGATGCCACGCTCGACGCAATACGTCAGGCGCTGCCGGAATTGCCGCAAGCCAAACAGGCACGCTTTGCCAGCAGTTACGGCATTACCGCGTACGACGCGGCAATGCTCACCAGCAGCCGTGAACAGGCCGATTATTTTGAATCAACCGCACAAAACGCGGATGCCAAAACCGCCAAGTTGTGCGCCAACTGGATCACCGGTCAGCTCACTGCGAAACTCAACGACGCAGCGCTGGATGTTACGCAAAGTAAGATCAGTAGCATTCAACTGCGTCGGCTGGTGGATCGCATCACCGACGGTAGCGTGTCGGGCAATACTGCCAAAACGGTGTTCGACGCCATCTGGGCGGGTGAAGCCACGGGCGATGACGCAGCAGAAATAATCATAAAAAACAAAGGGTTAGAACAAATATCCGATGCCGGCGCGATAGAGAAAATCGTCGATGAGGTACTCGCTGCTAACGCGCAGCAAGTGGCCGATTACAAAGCCGGCAAGGAAAAAGCGTTTAACTCGTTGGTGGGCCAGGCGATGAAAGCGACCAAGGGCAAGGCCAACCCGCAGCAGGTTAACGAGCTCCTTAAGCGCAAGCTCGCGCAGTAGCGTCCACGCGTAACGCTGGCGCGCGGACTACTTACTTTTTCGCGGGAGCAGGTGCGGCCGGGGCGGCTGCAGTCGCCGCAGGCGGGGGCGGGGCGGGTGTCGGCGTGGTGCCTTTTAACTCCGCATAGCGTTTGCGATACGCCGCGTATTTTTCCATGGTATCGGCCTTGGCTTTTTCGTTGGCAGCGATTTCGCTGGCAACGCGCGTCTGGTCACGCTCGGCACGCGTCAGATCGTCTTTAACCGTGGGGGCGGCGGCTTTTTTGTCTTTTTCAGCATCTGCCATCTTTTTCTTGGCATCCGCCAGCCGTTCGTTGGCCACCTTCAACGCCGCATTCTGCTGAACAATAAAATTGTTCAGCGCCAGTATCTCGCGATCGCGCTTCAGGTCGATTTCTTTTTCGCTGGTGAAGGTGCTGAGCAGCGCCGAGTCCTGGCGTTTTTGCTCGGTCAGGCGCTTGGTTTCTTCCAGCTTGATCGCCGATTTTTCTTTTTCAATGGCCTGGCGCTTGTTGGATTCTTCCACTGACTCACCGGTTTTACGCACATTGCCCTGTTTATCGAGCTCCTTGGTGGCGTTGCTGGCGTACTCTGCTGGCACTTTGTCGCCGCAACCCACGGTTTTGCCCGATGCGTCTTTCCAGCACACGATTTTTTGTGCGTAAATCGCCGACGAACCCACGGCCAACATCAATAGGCCGGACACGAGTGCCGCGGCAAGGGAGTTTCCCGATTGTGCATGGTTTCGCATCATGATTTGCCCTTTTTGTGTCCCGTAACCCGTGATCCGTATTGCCACAATCCAGCCTGCGTGGGAGCATGACGGCTTGACTACAGACCCATCAGCTTACTTCCATTCATTATAACGGCACGCGAAGTGTCCCGACAAACGCCGCCCCTAACAATAGCGCGCCAGCAGGCACACGGTTGACAGGCCACGGGCGCGCGCCGGATTTTCACCCACGCAAACCTGACTCATACCCTACCCATGTTACGCATCGTCTCCCTAAACTTAAACGGCATCCGCTCGGCCGAGCGCAAAGGTTTTTTGCCATGGCTGGCCCACCACAAACCCGATGTGCTGTGCGTACAGGAAATCAAGGCGCAACAGGCCGACATGACCGCCGAAATGCTCGCGCCAGCGGGGTACCATGGGCATTTTCATTATGCGGAAAAGAAGGGTTATAGCGGCGTCGGCCTCTACAGCCGCGTCAAACCGACAAAAGTCGCTGTCGGCTTCGGCGTAAAGGAGTTCGACGACGAAGGCCGCTACGTGCGCGCCGATTTTGGTAATTTGTCGGTGATCTCGGTTTATCTGCCCTCGGGCTCCAGCGGCGAAGATCGTCAGCAGGCCAAGTTCCGTTTCATGGAAAAGTTTTATCCGCATCTGAAAAAGCTCAAGGCCAGCGGCCGCGAGTGTGTCGTGTGCGGCGACTGGAATATCGCGCACAAGGAAATCGATCTCAAAAACTGGCGCGGCAACAAAAAGAATTCCGGCTTCTTGCCCGAAGAACGCGAGTGGCTGACCCAGGTGTTCGACGAACTGCAATGGGTGGATGTGTTTCGCCGCGTCGATGAACGGCCCGAGCAATACACCTGGTGGTCGAACCGGGGACAAGCCTACGCCAAGAATGTGGGGTGGCGCATTGACTATCATATCGCCACGCCCGGCATTGCGGCCACGGCGAAAAAGGTGGCGATCTACAAGGACGAGAAATTCTCCGATCACGCGCCGCTGACCATCGATTACGACTATAAGCTTTGAGCGTCGAAAAACCCGCCACGCGCGCGCCAGTGATGACGTGGCGCGAAACGCTGCTGGCCATGTTGAGCGGCCGCATGCTGATCGCGCTGCTGATGGGATTTGCCTCGGGCCTGCCGCTCTTGCTCACCGGCTCGGTATTGCAGGCGTGGCTCAAGGATGGCGGCATCAAACTCACCGATATCGGCTTGTTCGCCCTGGTGGGTCTGCCTTACACGTTGAAGTTTCTGTGGGCACCGCTGTTTGACCGCTATGCCCTGCCGCGATTCGGGCGGCGGCGCGGCTGGCTGATGGTCACCCAACTGGCGCTGGCCGCCGCGTTGGCCGCGCTGAGCCTGGCACGGCCCATGCCCGATCATCTGCTGTGGATAGCCGTCGCGTCCCTGATCGTGGCGTTTTTTTCGGCCTCGCAAGACATCGTGGTCGATGCTTACCGCCGTGAAAGCCTGTCAGATGATGAGTTGGGGTTGGGCTCCGCGCTGTATGTCAACGGCTACCGCGTCGGCATGCTACTGGCGGGCGGCGGCGGGTTGATCATCGCCGATCACACCTCGTTCGCGTTTATGTATCAGCTGATGGCCGCCTGCATGGCCGCGTGTGTGATAGTCACGGTTTTCGCCCCGGAACCGCCCTTGATCAGGGGCGCGCCCACGAGTCTGGCTGAAGCGTTTATCGCACCGTTACGCGACTACATCACACGCGACGGCGCGTGGCTGGCGCTGGCGTTCATCCTGCTCTACAAAATCGGCGACACCTTGGCCTCCAGCATGACCACGCCGTTTTACCTGGAAATGGGTTACAGCAAAACCGAGATTGGCGCGGTGGTCAAACTGTTCGGTTTTTGGGCCACCATCGCGGGCGGCACCCTTGGTGGCCTATTGATACTGCGCATCGGCATGGCGCGGGCGTTGTGGGTGTTCGGTGCGGGGCAGATGCTGTCCACGCTGGGTTTTGTGGCGCTGGCATACGCAGGTCACAACACGGCTGCGCTGGCGGCCGTGATCGCGATTGAAAACTTCACCGGTGGGCTTGGCACCACCGCTTTTATCGGCTTCATGGCGGCACTGACCGACCGGCGCTTCACCGCTACACAATATGCCTTGTTGTCGAGCCTGATGGGCGTGCCGCGCGTGTTTCTGGCGGCGCCCACCGGGTGGTTGGCGCTGACCTTCGGCTGGCCGGGATTTTTTGTGTTGTGTACGCTACTGGCG
>CAMBGJ010000139.1 GCA_945865805.1 Bordetella parapertussis | reverse complement strand
CGCGATACCCCTTGACCTGCGATATGGCGACAACCGCGCCATTCAGGCGTTCGATCACGTCGCGCGGTGTTGCGCGCGGCGCGTGCATGGCGATCCATTGCGAAATGTCAAAGCCCGGCAGGGTTTCAGCCACCGTGGGGATATTGGGCAGCGTGACGTGACGCTGCGCCGAAGTGATCGCCACCGCGCGCAGTTTGCCTGCGGTGATCTGCGTATGCACCGAAGCCGCAGTGGAAAACATCAGCGATACCTGGCCGCCTATCAAATCCGTCACCGCCGGACCCGAGCCTTTGTACGGGATATGCAGCATGTCGATGCCAGTTTGCGCCTTGAACATCTCGGTGAACAGATGACTGCCCGAGCCGACCGACGCCGACGCATAGAGAATTTTGCCCGGCTGCGCCTTGGCCATCGCGATCAGTTCCTTCACCGTGCGCACCGGCAGCGACGGGTGCACCACGATCAGATAGGGCTGTATCGCCAGCAGCGACACCGGTTCGAAATCGCGCACCGGATCGTATGGCAACTTGGCCTTGAAGTTCGGCACCGTGGCAAAAGTGGTCTGACTGGCGACGAACAGGTGGTAACCGTCGGCCGGTGCGCGCGCCGCGAGTTCCGCGCCGATGGCCGTACTGGCGCCGGGCCGGTTATCGACGAAAAAGGTTTGCCCCAGACGGCGCGTGAGTTCGTCGGCGATGGCGCGGCCGATGATGTCGTTGCCGCCGCCGGGCGGATACGGCACGATCACGCGCACGGTTTTGGCGGGGTACGCCTGTCCTGAGCCTGTTGAAGGAAGTTGCGCGGCGGCGGGCAGCGCGGCAAGGGTCAACGCGGCAATGGCGATGCGAGCTGGAATATTCATGGTGCCAGTTTAGCGCATTGCGCGACAAGCGGACATAGGGCGTAAAATCAACGCGAATTTCATTTGCCACGGATGAAAGGCACGAGAGTTCTTGGGTTTTAAATCCGTGTTCATCTGTGGCTCAAGAGTCTTTGACGTTTTACATTACCTTCCCAGGGAGACCGCCATGCAAAAGAAAGACATCAAGATTCGTTCCGTCGAAGGCAAGGACTTCGACTGTTACGTGGTAACACCCGACGACGCCGGTAAAGTGCCCGCCATCGTACTGGCGTCCGCGATACACGGCGTGGATGCCGATCTGCGCGCCATCGCCGACGCGTTTGCGGCGAAGGGCTACATCGCGGTCGCGCCGGATCTTTTCTGGCGCACCGTGCCGGGGGCGCTGGCGCGCGGCGATGAGCGTTTGACGCCGCGGGGGCTGCCGCGTTTGCCGGTGATCAAGACCGGCGAGAACGACATGACCGACACGCTGAACGAACTGAAAAAAATGCCGCAGTTCAATGGCAAGGCAATTGCGATGGGGTTTTGTTTCGGCGGGCCGTACGCGATCATCGCGCCGAAGCGCCTGGGCTACTACAGCGGCGTGTCGTGCCACGGCACGCAGTTGGGCGATTTCGCGCACGAACTCGACGGCACCACGCAGCCGATTTCAATCATCTGGGGCGATCAGGATCACGCAGCACCCCCGGCCGTGCAAGCGCAATATCGCGCCATCCCCGCCAAGCATAAAAACGTTGACGTGCACCTTTTCCCCGGCGTGCAGCACGGCTACATGATGAAGGGCGGCGGCGCGGCGTTTCATCAGCAGACCTATGATTTTTCCATGGGGCGCGCGCTGGATATCCTCGGCGGGTTGCGTTAAGCGTCTGACGCGATTTATGAGGTTGCGTTGTAACTATTTGTTTTTAAAGGGAAATATATTTATGGCGAGTGCGGCATACACATTGACCGTGTATGCCCTGCCCGTTGTGGCCGCAGACGCCGCAGCGAAATTTCCCCACAAGCCGATACGTCTTGTCGCTTCCGGCGCGGGCGGCGCAGGCGATTTCGCCGGTCGTCTGATCGCAGCGGAACTGACACAACGTCTCGGCCAACAGGTGGTGGTCGACAACCGTCCCGGTGGCGTCACGCCCGGCGAGATTCTGGTGAAGGCGCAGCCCGACGGCTACACGCTGATGATGGTGGGTTTTGTGGTGTGGCTGTCGCCGTATATGCGCGATCAGGTGCCGTTCGATCCGGTGCGCGATTTCACGCCGGTGACACTGGCAATCAGCTCACCCAATGTGCTGGTGACGCACCCGTCGCTGCGCGTGAAGTCGGTACAGGAACTGATCACGCTGGCGAAGCAAAATCCCGGCACGCTGAATTACGCACTGTCAGGCATCGGTAACTTCAATCATCTGGCCGGCGAAATGTTCAAGGCGATGGCGGGTGTCAACATCACCGCCGTGCCGTATCGCGGCGCGTCACTGGCGCTGACCGACGTGGTGGGCGGCCGCGTGCAGATGATTTTTGCCACCGCCAATTCATCGCAGCCGCATGTGGCGGCGGGGCGTCTGGTGGCGCTGGGCGTCACCAGCGCGCAGCCGTCGCCTGTCGCGCCGGGTTTGCCCACAGTGGCATCGGCGGGGCTGCCGGGTTATGAATCGGCGGCGACCATCGGCATCCTCGCACGCGCGGGCACGCCCGCTACCGTGGTGAATTTGCTGCACCGGGAAATTACGCGCCACCTGCAATCGGCCACGGCGAAGGAACGGCTGCTCAAGGCGGGTATCGAAGCAGTGGGCAATACGCCGCAGGAATTCGCCGCGATTATTCGTGAGGATATGCGGGTGAAGGGGAAGATCATTCGGGATGCGGGCATCCGAATGGAATGACCGCATAACTTGGGATGTAGGGCGGGAGGAGCGCAGCGTATCCCGCCACAGTGGTGCGCAATCCGCGAAACGGTGGGTTCCGCTACGCTGCACCCACCCGACGATTCTCTTTACACTACGGCCATGTCCGCCCGCTACATCGCCCACCTCGACATGGATGCGTTCTACGCTTCCGTCGAACTGCTGCGTTATCCGCAACTGCGCGGGCAGCCCGCCGTGGTGGGCGGGCGCAAACGCGTTGCGCCCGCAGCCGGCCAAGAGTTTCCCAGGCTGCGTGATTACACCGGGCGCGGCGTGATCACCACCTCCACCTACGAAGCCCGTGCGCTCGGCGTGCATTCGGGCATGGGCTTGATGAAAGCGGCGCAACTCGCGCCCGATGCGTGGCTGCTGCCGGCGGATTTTGATCAGTACCGATACTATTCGCGCCTTTTCAAACAGGCGGTGCGCGCCATCGCGCCGTTGGTCGAAGATCGCGGCATCGACGAAATTTACATCGATCTCACCGCACTGGTGGGTGATGGCACCGGGCTGCGTGCGCGAGAGGTGGCGCTGCAACTACAAGCCGCCGTGCGCGAGGCCACGGGGCTGTCGTGCTCCGTCGGTGTCACGCCCAACAAGCTGTTGTCGAAAATCGCCTCCGATCTGCACAAGCCCGGCGGTATCACCGTGCTGAGTCTTGACGACATACCCGCACGCATCTGGCCGTTGCCCGCGCGCAAGATCAACGGCATCGGCCCCAAGGCAGCGGCGAAGCTGGAAGCGCTGGGCATACGCACCGTCGGCGAACTCGCCCACAGCGATGCCGCCCTGCTGGTTGAACACTTCGGCAAAAACACCGGTGCGTGGATGCTCGACGCGGCGCATGGGCGCGATGAGCGCTTGGTCAAAACCACCAGCGAACCCAAATCCATCAGCCGTGAAACCACCTTTGAAAACGATCTGCACGCCGTGCGTGACCGCGAAAAGCTGACGGAAATTTTCACCAACCTGTGCCTGCGCGTGGCGGAAGACTTGCAGCGTAAAGGCGTGGTCGGCAAAACCATCGGCCTGAAATTACGCTACGACAACTTCAAAACCGTGACGCGTGACCACACCCTCATGGAGCCGACCGGCGACGCGACCATCATCCGCCGCGCGGCAGGCGAATGCCTGAAGCGCGTGCCGCTGGATCGGCGCATACGCTTGCTGGGGGTGCGCGTGGGCGCGCTGAGCAAGCCGGGCGAGGCCAAGCCGACGAAATCGCCGCTCCGCGACGAGCGTATGCCCAGTTTGTTTGATTTTATGTAACCCATTGGTAACTGCGCGGCACAACGAGAAGAACCTTAAAACCTCTTTTTGCCACAGAGGTCACAGAGGTCACAGAGGACACAGAGAACCACGAACCGCTTTTCCTCTGCGTCTTCTGTGTCCTCTGTGGCAGATGCCTTTGAATTTGTAATTCGGGCTGAACAGTGACCAGCGTGGCTGGGATCAACGGCCGGGATAAATCAATGCCGGTGATTTCAGAGCCCGTGTGCAGCGAGCAGGCGCGGATGCCGAAGCGTCACTCCGGATCAAACGCCGTGAGATTGCGGCTCGCCGACAGCCACGCGCCCAACCAGCCGAGCGCGGCGGCAAACACGCACATGCTCACCGTGTCTGGCATCGACAGATGTTGCAAGCGCAGGTTGGTGCCATACAGCTCGGCCAGGCCCGCCAGTTTGCCGTTCAGCAGATGCAGCCCGCCCAGCGTGATGGCCCAGCCGGTGATGCCGCCCGCCAGCCCCAGCAACGCGCCATAGTATAAAAACGGCCGCCGGATGAAGGGGTTGGTGGCACCGATCAGTTTGGCGACTTCGATTTCATCGCGCTGCGTGAGTATTTGCAGGCGGATGGTGTTGAAGGTGACGGCCACCAGCGCGAAGGCGAGCAGCGCGCCCAACACCAGCACGATCAGACGCCCGAGTTGCAGCGTGCCGTCGAGCCGCCGCGCCCACGCCGCATCCAGTTGCACATGTTCGACCTTGGGCCAGGTTTTGAATTCATCGCGCAGCCGTTCCAGCGCCGCCACGGTATTTTCTTTGGCATCGACCACAAAACCATCCGGCAACGGGTTGCCACCCAGCGCGCCAATCACATCGGCCAGCCCCGATTTCGCTTTCAAATCGACCAACGCCTGATCGCGTGCGACGAATTTGTACTGCGCAATACCCGCATGTTTTTTAAGCCGGTTGTCGATCTCGCGCGTGTCGGCGGTCTGCGCGTCGAGTGCGAGAAACAGGCTCACTTGCGGCGCGGGCGTTTTTTCACGCGATAGGCCTTGCACGTTGACCAGCACCACGTAAAACGCCAGCGGCAAAGCCAGCGCCACACCGATCACGCCGATGTTAAGCACGCTCGCCAGCGGTGTCCGCGCAAAGCGCGCCAGCGTCCCCGCGAAACATAGCCCATGCTGACGCAGCCAGTTTTTCATGCGCCGGCACTCATGTGCCAACCCTGCCCTGATCCAGCACGATACGGCGTGGCTGCAGGCGCGCCACCAGTTGCTCGTCGTGCGTGGCAATCACCACGGTAACGCCGACCTGATGAAACGAGCGCAGCAATTCACCCAGCTCTGTCGCGTAGGCCGCATCGAGATTCGCCGTCGGCTCGTCGGCCAGCAAAATCGATGGCCGGTGTACGATGGCGCGCGCGATGGCCAGCCGCTGCTGCTCGCCGTCGGACAGTGTGACCGGCAGCGCTTTTTCCTTGCCCAGCAGGCCCACTTTATCCAGCGCGGCACGCACGCGCCTGGCAGCATCCTCGGCGCCGTAGCCGATGATGTTCAGCGGCAGCATCACGTTTTGATACACACTGCGGTCGTAGAGCAATTTGTGATCTTGAAACATCAGGCCGAAATTGCGCCGCACGTAGGGAATCGCCGAGGCGCGCAGCGCGCCGACGTTTTGTCCGTTCACCAGCACCGTGCCGGCGTTGGGCCGCTCGATCGCCGCCATGAGTTTCAGCAAGGTGCTTTTGCCCGCGCCGGAGTGGCCGGTGATGCACACCATTTCGCCGGGCTGTATGTCCAGCGTGACGGCTTTGAGCGCCTCGTGTCCGCCGGCGTAACGCTTGGTGACCTGGCTGAAACTAATCATCGCGTAGCATGCCGGTGAGCAAAGCGAACCGCATCGGTCGCGTGGCGATTCTTATGCCATGGTGACATTGCCTGATGCGGTTCGCTTTGCTCACCGGCATCCTACGATTGCGGTTGATCGAGCAACGCCGAGACAAACTCCGCCGCCTTGAAGGGCCGCAAATCCTCCAGCCCTTCGCCCACGCCGATGAATCGCACGGGGATGGGCTTCGTTTCCGGTTTGCCGGATTTACCGCTCTTGCCATCTGGCGCTGCGCGCATATGCGCTATGGCGGCGATCACACCACCCTTGGCGGTACCGTCGAGCTTGGTGAGCACGAGGCCGGTGACGCCCAGCGCTTCGTCGAAGGCCTTCACCTGCGTCAGCGCGTTTTGACCGTTGTTGGCATCGAGCACGATCAGCGTTTCGTGCGGCGCACCGGGCAGGGCCTTGTCGATGACGCGTTTGACCTTTTTGATTTCATCCATCAGGTTAAGCTGCGTGGGTAGCCGCCCGGCCGTGTCGGCGAGCACCACATCAATGCCGCGCGCCACTGCTGCGTGCACCGCATCGAACATCACCGCCGCCGCGTCGCCCGAGGCCTGACTGATCACCGCGACGTTATTGCGGTCGCCCCAGGCGATCAGTTGCTCGCGTGCCGCCGCACGAAAGGTATCGCCCGCCGCCAGCAACACCGTTTTGCCCTGCGCCTGATAGTAGTGGGCGAGTTTGCCGATGGAGGTGGTTTTGCCCGCGCCGTTGACGCCCGCCAGCATGATCACGAACGGTTTGTGCGTGCCGGTGTCGAGCGGCTGCTCGATGGGTTTTAGCATCGCGGTCAGGTTATCCGCCAGCGCCTGCTTTAATTGCGCGGCCTCGGTGTAGCGTTCGCGCTTGGCCTGCGCGCGCAAGGCGCTGAGCAGGAATTCCGTCGCGCTGACACCCACGTCGGCAGACAGCAACACGGTTTCGAGCTCTTCATAAAAGGCTTCGTCGAGTTTGCGCCCCACGCCAAACAGGCCCGCCACCTGCGCGCCGAGTTTCTCGCGCGTTTTGGTGAGGCCGGTTTTAAGCCGCGAGAGCCAACCGCCGGCGGGCTTGGCGTTATCGGCGGTGTCGGCGGCGGACGCCTTTGCAACGTCCGCAACGGCTGCCACCGCAGTGGGCGTTTCGGTGGCAGGTGCCGGTTCTTTGTTCTTGGATTTTAGGAAACCAAACATCAGAAGTGTTGTCAGAAGCGAGCTGGTACGGGGAAGATTCCACAGCGGGAATCCCCCTTGCCATGGCGCAATTGGATACAATTCTACCCGAATCAAAATGCAGGATTACCCAGATTTTCCGGATCACACTCACTGTGTATAACATGACTCGATGGATCAGGTGCGGCATTGTGCTGCTGACCGCCTGTGGTTTCGCTGCAACCGTAGCGTCGGCCCGCGCCGCCGACAGCAGCATCGGCGAGCACACGCTCGCCAACGGCATGCGCGTGATTGTCAAAACCGACCGCCGCGCACCGGTGGTGGTATCGATGGTCTGGTACAAAGTCGGCAGCGTGGATGAGGTGAATGGCGTCACCGGCGTCGCCCATGTGCTCGAACACATGTTGTTCAAGGGCACCAAAACCAACCCGAAAGCGGATTTCTCCAAGCTGGTGGCGGCGGCGGGCGGGCGCGATAACGCCTTCACCAGCCGCGATTACACCGGCTATTTTCAGACCGTGCAAAAGTCGCAGTTGCCGCTGATGTTGAAGATGGAGGCCGACCGCATGGTCAACGCGTTGATCGCGCCGGAGGAGTTCACCAAGGAAATCAAAGTGGTGATGGAAGAACGCCGCATGCGCACCGACGACCGCGCGCGTTCGGTGGTCTACGAGCAACTGATGGCCACCGCCCTGCGTGCACATCCGTACCGTATTCCCACTGTGGGCTGGATGAACGATCTGCAAAACATGACCGCCGGGGACGCGCGCGACTTTTACGATAAATGGTATGCGCCCAACAACGCCACGCTGGTAGTGGTGGGCGACGTGTCGCACGATGAGGTGTTTAAACTGGCGCAGGAACATTTCGGCCCGCACAAAAACAGGTTGCTGCCGCAACGCAAGCCGCAGGACGAGCCGCCGCAGACGGGCATACGCCGCATCACAGTGAAAGCACCCGCCGAGCAGCCGTATTTCGTCATGGCGTATCGCGCGCCGAAGCTGGTTGATCCCGAGAAAGATTGGGAGCCGTATGCACTGGATATGCTCGCCAGCGTGCTCGATGGCAACGGCGCCTCGCGTTTTAGCCGCGAGCTGATCCGCGGCACGCAGATCGCCAGCTCAGTGGACGCCAGCTACGACGGCATGGGGCGCGGCCCGGCGTTCTTTTATTTCTCCGGCGTGCCGACTGCCGGTAAAACGTTGGAGCAACTGGAACAGGCGGTGCGCAACGAGGTCAAAAAAATCATCGACAACGGCGTCACCGATGAAGAGTTAAAGCGCATCAAGGCACAGGTGATCGCCTCGCGCGTGTATGAACGCGACTCGATGTTTTTTCAGGCACGGCAGATCGGCTCGATGGAAACCGCAGGCTACTCCTACAAAATGATCGACCTGATGACCGAAAAATTCAAGGCCGTCACCGCCGAACAAGTGCGCGAAGTGGCGCAAAAATATCTGCTCGACGACACGCTGACGGTGGCCTATCTCGATCCCCAGCCGGTGAGCGCGAGCAAGCCCGCAGCCCCAGTGGCAGGAGTCCGTCATGCGCAGTAAGTATCTGTTTTTATTGATTATTTTGTTTTCACCTATGGCGGCATTGGCGATTCTGCCGATCCAACATTGGCAGACCAGCAGCGGCGCGCGCGTGTATTTTGTGCAGAACCGCGACATCCCCATGCTCGACCTGAGCATTGATTTCGCCGCTGGCGCAGGCTATGACCGCAACGAAAAACCTGGCGTCGCCAGCATGACCAATCGCATCATGCGCCTGGGTGCCGAGGGCATGACGGAAGACGAGATCGCGCAAAAAACCGCCGATGTCGGCGCGGGCATTTCCGGGCGCTTTGACAGCGACCGCGCGGGTTTGAGCATGCGCACGCTGTCGAGCCGCGCCGAGCGCGAACAGGCGCTCGACGTTTACACCCGCATCTTGCACAAGCCGCTGTTTCCGCAAAAAGCCTTCGAGCGCGAGAAAACGCGGCTGCTCGGCGCGCTGAAGGAATCCGACATCCAGCCTGGCACCATCGCGGGCGTGACCTTTAACCGGCTGATTTACGCGGCGCATCCGTATGGCTTGCGTGCGTCCGGCGACATTGAATCGGTGGGCCAGATCACGCGCGACGATCTCACCGCGTTTTACCAGCGCCACTATGTCGCGCGGGGTGCTGTGATCGCCATCATGGGGGATGTGTCGCGCGACGAAGCCAACGCGATTGCCGAGCGCATCACGACGGGCCTGCCTGCCGGACAGGGCGACGCGCCCGTGCTGGCACCGGTGGAAGCGAAGCCTGAAAAAGTCACACGGTTGATTGCGCATCACGCCTCGCAGAGCCACATCCTCATCGGCGCCATAGGTATAGCGCGCGGCGACGCAGATTATTTTCCGCTCTTCGTTGGCAACTACGTGCTGGGCGGCGGCGGCTTCGCCTCGCGCATCAACGACGAAGTGCGCCAGAAGCGCGGCCTGGCTTATTCAGCGGGCAGCTACTTTTCGCCGCTGGCGCAAAAAGGCTCGTTCGTCATCAGCATGCAAACACGCAAGGATCAGGCGCAGGAAGCGATGGATGTCACGCTGAAAACCCTGCGTGATTTTGTCGCCAACGGCCCCACGGCGGCCGAGTTGCGCGATGCCAAATCCAACTTGGTTGGCGGATTTCCGCTGCGCATCGACAGCAATCGCAAGATCCACGAGTACCTCGGCGTGATCGGTTTCTATAATCTGCCGTTGAAGTACCTTGATGAATTCACCGGCAACATTGAGCGCGTTACCAGTGCCGACATCAAGCGTGCGTTTGCGGCGCGCATTGATCCGGAGAAGCTGATTACCGTGGTGGTGGGGGCGGAGGGAGTGGAGAAGGCGGTAGCTGCAACGCAATGATTGCGGGTTTTCTAAATGTCTTCCCTCACCCCAACCCCTCTGCTGCGCTTCCAGTGTGCCCTGGTCCCGGGGGGCGAGGGGCTTTTCACCCTTCTCCCTCCGGGACAAGGGCACACTTGAAGCGCAGCAGAAGGGCCGGGGATGAGGGAAGGAAAGCACCGTGATGCATCCCTGAAATGGTCTCGACGATCATGGGGATAGCACCTGCATGAAACAAAACCGCGTCCGCATCATCGGCGGCGAGTGGCGTAGCCGCCTCATCACCTTTCCCGACCAGCAGGAGTTACGCCCCACGCCCGACCGCGTGCGCGAGACGTTATTCAACTGGCTGGGGCAAGACTTGAGTGGCTTGCGTTGCCTGGATCTATACGCCGGCAGTGGCGCGCTGGGCTTCGAGGCCGCCTCACGCGGCGCGAAGGAAGTTCTGATCGTAGAGCGTGAGCGCAGTGCCTGTGTCGCGCTGGAAGCCAACCGCGCGGCGCTCGGCGCAACCCAGGTGAAAATCGTGCGCGCAGACGCGCTGGATTTCCTGCGTAGCACGCCGGGTGTGTATGATGTTATTTTTCTTGATCCGCCGTTTGCCAGTGCGCCGTGGGATATGTTGTTCGAGTTGCTGCCCGCCCGTCTCGCGCCACGGGCGATGGTGTATCGGGAAAGCGGCAAGCCCGATGTCGCGCCGCCGGGCTGGGCCATTCATAAACAAGGCCGCGCGGGGCAGGTGAATTATCAATTACTCCAACGAGCAAGCTCATGACCGTAAGCGCCGTATACGCAGGCACCTTTGATCCGATCACCGCAGGCCACGAAGACATCACGCGCCGCGCGGGCAAATTGTTTGACCGCGTGATCATTGCCATCGCCGACAGCAAATCCAAAAAACCGCTGTTTACCCTCGACGAGCGCATTGCCCTCGCGCGCGGGGCGTTGAGTGACATGAAGAACGTCGAGGTGATGGGCTTTTCCGGCTTGTTGATGAATTTTGTGCAGCAACACAATGCACGCGTGGTGGTGCGCGGCGTGCGTTCGGTGACTGATTTCGATTACGAATTTCAACTCGCGGGCATGAACCGGCAGTTGTATCCCGCGGTGGAAACGATATTCCTCACGCCCGGCGAGCAGCACGCTTACGTGTCGGCGACGCTGGTGCGCGAGATCGCCATCCTCGGTGGCGACTACGCGAAATTCGTCTCACCGTTCGTGGCGAAAAGCCTCGCCGATAAAATCAAACAGCGCGAGGCGAGCTGACGTGGCGCTGATGATCACCGACGAGTGCATCAACTGCGACGTGTGCGAATCCGAGTGCCCCAACGAAGCCATTTCGGCGGGCGAAGAAATCTACGTCATTGATGCGCAAAAATGCACCGAGTGCGTGGGCCATTTTGATAAGCCGCAATGCCAGATCGTGTGTCCGGTGGATTGTATACCGCTGAATCCACAGGTGGTGGAAAGCCAGGAACAATTGCAGACCAAGTACGCGGCGCTAATGGCACAAAAAGCAGTCTGAAAATAATCAATAAAAACAAATAGTTACATAACGCCCATTTTACCAATCCATTCAGGGAGAATGCACATGGCGCAGTTTGACGTATCCAAGGAATTTCGCGGCAGCAGCTTTCGCCATCAGTCGGTGTTGCACGCGTGGACCCAACGGCGGCAAGAAGCGGTGATCGAACCTGATTTGCCGATCATCGATCCGCATCATCATCTGTGGGACAAAGACCTTGGCCGTTACCTGATCTGGGAGCTGGCCGAAGACGTGTACTCGGGCCACAACGTGATTGCCACGGTGTTTATCGAGGCAGGGTCGATGCATCGCAGCGATGGCACCGAGGCGATGAAACCGGTGGGCGAGGTGGAGTTTGTCAACGGCGTTGCGGCGATGAGCGCCAGCGGCAAATACGGCAAGGCGAAACTGTGTGCGGGCATTATCGGTCACGCGGATTTAACGCTGGGCGACGACGCGCGGCCCGTGCTTGAAGCGCTGATCGCAGCGGGCAACGGGCGCTTTCGCGGCATTCGTCACGGCGTGACTTACGATACCGGCAACGCCACCAAATTCGGCCGCCGCCAGACGCCGCAGCATCAGGTGCTCGACCCCAACTTCCGCAAGGGTCTCGCACACCTGAGGCCGCTGGGGCTGAGTTTTGAGTCGTGGCAGTTTCATCCGCAGTTGCCCGACACGGTGGATTTGTTGAAAGCGTTTCCCGACACCAACGTAATACTGAATCACTGCGGCGGGGTGCTCGGCTTGGCACCCCACGAGAACCGCGACGACGCATTCAAGGTGTGGCGCAAGAACATGAGCGCGCTGGTGCAGTTTCCGAATCTCAGCGTCAAGGTCGGCGGCCTGGGCATGGCGTACTGCGGCTGGGATTTTCACTTGCGCGATACGCCGCCGTCGTCGGAAGAACTCGCCGCCGCGTGGCGCCCGTATGTCGAAACCTGCATCGAGCTTTTCGGCCCGAATCGCTGCATGATGGAAAGCAATTTTCCGGTGGACAAGGAATCGACTGGCTACCGCGTGTTGTGGAACGCGTTAAAACGCATTACGGCAAACCATACGCCGACGGAGAAGCTCGCGTTGTACCGTGACACGGCGGCGCGAGTGTATCGGTTGAGTGTATAAAACTGAGCGCAAAAAAATACGGGTCACTGTTCAGCCGATTTAACCCGAATGTTGCACAAACAATCGGATCTCAAGCATTTGACGGAATGTGGAATTGAAATCACAGCATTTCAGAACGACAAGCGCAGTCTCCCCTACCCATTAAGTCGGAAGGCGGCAGCGGGGTTGAGCGGTGATTGGGAAGGATG
>CAMBGJ010000138.1 GCA_945865805.1 Bordetella parapertussis | reverse complement strand
ACCATCAACGGCACCGAATACGCCGTGGGCCACGCCAATGTGCCGCCCGCCGATGGAACCTGCATGACGGGCGAAGGCATCGCGCAATACGGCGAAGGCGTCATTGCCCGTCTCGAAAAATGGTGGGCCAGCGTGCCGGATAAAAATCTCACGGCCGAAATTCCCACCTACTACGGCCCGCAGCCGCTGCACGTGGTATATGAACGCTCAACCTGGCACTCGGCGCAGCACGCGCGTCAGTTGATACACATACTGGAGCGCAACAACATCAAGCCCAATCAACCGCTGACAGCGGATGATCTGGCGGGATTGCCGTTGCCGGAGCGGTTGTTCGAGTAAGCGCTTTTACTCAACAAGAAAAAGCCGCGCCTGACCCTCGTCAGCGCGGCTTTTTTACTGCTCGGAATAAAATGTAAGTATTTGTTTTAAAATAACTTATTTTAAACGAGTCTGCGCTAGCAGCGCCGCCCAATTCGGCGGCAACACGACCCGGCGACTGGTCGGCACGCCCTGCACATGGTTGCACACATAGCCGCGTGATTGATTGCGCCCCGCATCACCCGCCACCACGATGCTCATCCACTCGGGCCGTTGAAACACCGGCACCAAACGCTCAGGATCATCGGAGGCGTGATACAGCGCCTTGGGCAGCAAGCCCTCTTGCACCGCATTGGTGATGCGAAAGCCGGTCAACCCAGCACCATACGCGTAGCGCTCGGCGGCCGAGGCCTTGATTTTCACGTGGTCGCAAAAATACTGGCGAATGTCGTCCTTGCTCCAGCCGTCCTGCACGAACACTTTCGCAATCGACGGCCCCAGAATAATCAATGGATGCCAATTGGCATAACACATGCCGATGGCTGTCCAGTAGCCACAGGCGCGTTCGCCGATCACATCGGCCAGCAGCGCCGCGTGTTCTTCGGCGCGCTCGCTTTGCGAATACGCCGGCGCGCTGATCGCCACCACGCTTTGCACCGTGACTACGTTATCACCTGCCTTGAAGCCGCGATCCACGCTATACGGCTGCCAGCCGAGCTCCGCCACCGCGTCCTCGTTTTCCGCCAGTGCCACCAGAAAACTCTGGCCGATGCTGCCCTTGTCGGCACCTTCCGGCCCGTGGGTAAAGCCCGCGACGTTGCGGATGAACATGCGCAAAAATCGCCCGATGCTGGTATTGGGCTGCCGCCCCACGCGCATCACGCCCTGCCCTGAGTTAAAACCCAACGCCTTGATCATCGGCCCGCTCAGGGTAATCAACGATTCCCAGCCCGGCGTGGAACCGGCATCCTCGATTTTGTATTCCGGCGTGCAGATCACCTCCACTACCGCGAGCAGAATTGGCATGTATTCCGGGCGGCAACCCGCCATCACGCCGTTGACCGCCACATTCCACACCGTCGCCTCGCGGTTGGCGGGCGGGCACACACCGATCACCTCACGCGGATCACGCTCGGTAAAACGCAAAAACTTGTCGATGCGATCCAGCGTCGGCGGCACCACCGGCATGCCGTCCGACCAATGTTGCTCGTGGAAATGTTCGTTGATCTCATCAAGGGCACCACTGGATACGATATCGCGTGGCTGCGGCATAGGCGCTGCGTCAACCGGCGCAGCTGCCTGCAACGGTTTGGACAGGCCTTCGACAATACGCGGCAGTAACACGTCGATTACCTGACGGCGCAACTCTTCCTTGCTTTGCGTCATCGGCACACCGGGAAATTCCGCGATGGCCATGTCCGGCAGACCCAAGCCCTTGGCCACCACGGCGGCCTGCTTTAAAAACCCTGTCGAAATAATCGACACCGACGGCACGCCGCAGCGCTCCACCGCCGCACTCGCCCGCAACACGGCGGGCGTGCAGGCGCCTCAAGCGCCTATCGCGGAAATGACCGCATCGACCTTGTGCTGTTTCAGCAGCGCGGGCAATTTGGCGATCAGCTCGCGCTGATGCAGCCCGTGCAGATTGCCGAAGGTTTCATAGGTCACGAACTTAATGCCCGGATAACGCCGGGTGAGTTCCTCGCGCAGAATCGGGAACCACTCTTCGCCGCGAAACAGATAATCCCAGGTTTCGCCTATCACTTTGTTATTGAGATCGGCGACGCGTGCGACCGGTGCGCGCGTGGCATAGGCAGGTTTGCCGAGCGGCCATACCACATCGTAGGCTGGCTCGTTCGAAGGGGGACAGACAGTCATGATTTCTCCACAGCGATTGTTAAGCCCCTCGCCCTCCGGGAGGGGTTGGGGTGAGGGAGGCTTTTAATCTCCCGCGAATTCCAGAATAGCACGCACAATAGTGTTTGCGCTAAAATGCCCGTCCCTCCCGAACCATCAGCAACGCACTCATGTTTGAGCAACGTGTCAGGGTATTACCTCACGGCCCGGAAATTTCGCCCTCATGGTGAATCCGCACCCAGCCGCGCGTCGCGCGTTACCCTCGGTTGACCGGCTGCTAAGCAGCAGCGCGGTTGTCACGCTCATCGCGCGCTTCGGTCGCGCGCTCACCACCAGCACCATACGCGATCTGCTGCAGGCACAGCGCGAGAAACTCGCTCAAAACGCCGCCGCGTTTGAATTCGACGAAGCACGTTTCATCACCGACTGCGAGGCCTCGCTGGCGAAGCAAACCCAACCTTCACTGCGCCCCGTATTCAATCTCACCGGCACGGTGCTGCACACCAACCTCGGCCGCGCGCTGATGCCGCAATCGGTCGCCGACGCCGTGATGGTCGCCATGACGCGCCCGGTGAATCTCGAATTCGATCTGGGCGGCGGCGCGCGCGGCGAACGCGACACGCACGTGGAAAAATGGATCACTAAACTCGCCGGCGGCGACGGTGCGGTGGTGGTCAATAACAACGCGGCCGCTGTTTATCTGGCACTCAATTCGCTCGGCGCGAAAAAGGAAGTGATCGTCTCGCGCGGCGAACTGATTGAAATCGGCGGCGCGTTCCGCATCCCCGACATCATGAAGCGTGCCGGCGTAAAGCTGGTCGAAGTTGGCACCACCAACCGCACCCATCTGAAAGATTTCGCCGAAGCCATTACGCCCCGCACCGCTGCCATCATGAAGGTGCATACCAGCAACTACGTGGTGCAAGGCTTCACCGCAGTAGTGTCCGAACCGGAACTCGCCGCGTTAGCTCACGAACATGGCATCCCCTACATCGTCGATCTGGGCAGCGGCATGCTGGTCAACCTCGAAGACTACGGCCTGCCGCATGAACCCACGCCGCGCGAAGCGCTGGCCAATGGCGCAGACCTGGTCACCTTCAGCGGCGACAAATTACTTGGCGGCCCGCAGGCCGGCCTGCTGGTGGGCAAAAAAGAACTCATCGTACGCATCCGCAAAAACCCGATGAAGCGCGCACTGCGGGTCGACAAAATGACGCTCGCCGCACTCGATGCGCTGCTGCGCCTTTACACCAATCCGGACAAACTGCGCGAGGAAGTCACCACCATCCGCCTGCTCACCCGCCCGCGTGCCGACATCCGCGTGCAATGCGAGCGCGTGTTGCCACAGGTGCAAACCGCTATCGCGGGCAAAGCTGAAGCCACCATCATCGATACTGGCAGCCAGATTGGCAGCGGCTCGCTGCCCGTCGATTCGCTGCCAAGCGCAGGCATTGCGATCACGCCCCTCGGCAAAAGCAAAAGCTCGTTCGCCGATAAACTGTCGCAGGCGTTTCGCGCGTTGCCGGTGCCGGTGATCGGACATATCCGCGATGGCGCGTTCGTGCTGGATTTGCGTTGCCTCGATCGCGAAGATCACGAACGCGAATTTGTCGGACAATTAAACCAGTTGAAAATCTAAGGGCTTCACCGCAGAGGCGCGGAGACGCAGAGTTCACGCAGAGAACCCCAATGCAAAGACATCTTAAGTATATGATTTTATTGAATAAATTATTTTCGCCCTTCTCTGCGAAACCTCTGCGCCTCCGCGCCTCTGCGGTGAAGCACTTCAAACCATGATAGTAGCCACCGCAGGCCACATCGATCACGGCAAAACGCTGCTGGTGAAAACGCTCACCGGCGTGGACACCGATCGCCTACCCGAGGAAAAAGCGCGCGGCATTTCGATTGATCTGGGCTTCGCTTATTTGCCGCTGTCCAATGGCGAGTTGATCGGCTTTGTCGATGTCCCCGGTCACGAGCGCTTTGTGCGCAACATGTTGGCCGGTGTGTGCGGCATCGATTACGCACTGTTGGTGGTGGCGGCCGACGACGGGGTGATGCCGCAAACGCTGGAACACCTGAACATTCTCAATCTGTTGCACGTGCAGCGCGGTGCGGTGGTGGTCACCAAGATCGATCGCGTGGACGAGGCGCGCGTGCAGGAAGTCGGCGAACAGGTATCGGCGCTGCTGGTCAACACGCAACTGGCAGGCGCGAAAGTGATGCCGGTGTCGGCCATCAGCGGCGCGGGCATCGTCGAATTGCGCGACATGCTGAAAGCGCTGGCGGCATCCGCCCCATCACGCGCCAGCGCCGATCAGCATTTTCGTTACGCCGCCGATCGTGCCTTCACCGTCGCGGGCAGCGGCACTGTCGTCACCGGCACGGTGTTCAACGGCAAAGTCGCGACGGGCGACAAGCTGGTGATTTCGCCCGCTGGCAATGAAGTGCGCGTGCGCGGCATACAAATTCAGGGTAAGGCCGCGCAGCAGGCCAGCGCGGGCCAGCGTTGCGCGTTGAATCTCACTGGCACCGATCTTGAAGCCGTGAGCCGGGGCGATTGGGTGCTGGCACCAGCGATTCATCATCCGGCGCAACGCATCGCCGGTCGTGTCAGTGTGCTGGCGAGCGAAACGCAGTCGCTCAAACACTGGACACCGGTGCATCTGCACCTGGCCACCGCCGACGTTACCGCGCGTATCGCCATCCGGCGCGGCGAGAGCATTGCGCCGGGCGCGTCCGCCGTGGTGCAGATTCAACTCGATAAACCGGTGGGCGCGCTGCACGGCGACCGTTTTATTCTGCGTGATCAATCAGCCACGCGCACCATCGGCGGCGGGGTGGTGCTCGATCCGTTTGTCACGTCACAACGGCAAAACAAGGAAGCGCGCGAGGCCGATCTGACGGCGCTTGAGGCGCCGACGCCACAGGCAACGTTAGACGCGTGGATCAAGCTCGCCAGGCCGGTCGATCCGTGGCGTTTTGAAACGCTGTTCAATATGCCGCCGGCGCAAGCCGCCGCGCTCTACGAAAAAGCCGGCCTCGTACTGCTGGGCAAGGACACCCGCGTCGGCCTGCCGCGCGCGCGCTATCAGCAACTACTCGACGGCGTGGTGCCCCAGCTCGATGCGTTTCACAAGGCCAATCCGCAAGCCACTGGCGAAGAAACCGAAACGCTGCGCAAAAAGCTTTGCCCTGAACTTACCGCCGATGCCTTTGGTGCCGTGCTGCGTGTGCTGACCGACGCCCGCAAGATCGAAACCAGCGGCTCCATCGCGCGCCTGCCCGCGCACAGCACCACCGCCAACAGCGCGGATGAAAAAATGTGGCAGATCGTCAAGCCCGCGCTCGAAGCCGCCGGATTCGCCGCGCCGCAGATCAAAGACCTGGCGCTACAATTGAAACTGAAGGAACCCATCGTCAAAGATTTCCTCTACCGCAAAGCCAAGAGCGGCGAACTCTATCGCGTCACGCCAGATCGCTTTTACACCAAAGGCACCACCGCCAAACTCGCCGCCACCGCACAAGCCACCGCGCAGGCGCAGGCGAACGGCATTTTCACCGCCGCGCAATACCGCGACTGGACAGGCGTGGGCCGGGGGCTGGCCATCGAAATCCTCGAATTCATGGACACGCTGGGCGTCACGCAACGTATCGGCGACACACGCAAGATGCGTAAGGATTTCGTGCCGATCCTTGGCGCGGCGGAAGTGCCCACCAAGCCGCTGCTCGCCGCGCCGCGCCCGGCGCAACTCGCGCCGTCCAGCAACAAACCGGCGAATCAACAGCGCCGTCCGAATAATTTTTATCGTCGATAAATCTGCAACTGAAAAGGAACTGATATGGCAGCAAACTACGACGTAATCGTGATCGGCGAAGGGGTTGCCGGACTCACCGCCGCCAGCGAACTCGCGGGCGCCGGACTCAAAGTCGCCACCATCGAAGCACAGCTCTTCGGCGGGCTGGTGATCAACATCAACGAACTCGACCCCAAACCTGCCGGCAGCGACATGGCGGGCGGCGCGGAATTCGCCTCGTCATTGGTGGAAGCTGCCGCCAATGCGGGCGTCAACAGCATCAACGAGCCGGTCACCAGCATCGATGCCGCCGGGGACATCAAGAAAGTCATCACCGACGGTGGCACGCACACCGCCCGCGCGATCGTGGTGGCATCCGGCGCGCGCCTCAAACGGCTGGGCGTGCCGGGCGAAATGGAGTACGAAGGCAAGGGCGTTTCGCAGTGTGCCGATTGCGACGGCCCGATGTACCAGAATGAAACTGCCGTGGTCGTGGGCGGCGGCGATTCGGCCTTGCAAGAGGCGCTGGTGCTGGCGCAATACTGCAAGGAAGTGCGTCTGGTGCATCGCGCAGGTACGTTCACCGGCGCGGCGCATTTGCAGCAGCTCGTGAATGAACAGGCAAAAATCATCAAGACTTTCAACGCCGAAGTGACCGCTGTCAATGGCGGGCAGATGGTGGAAAAAATTGCCCTCAAACATGCCGATGGGCGCAGTGAAGATATCGCCGCGGCTGGGTTGTTCGCTTACGTGGGCCTCGAACCCAATGCGGATTTTCTGCCAGCCGCCGTGCAGCGTGATGCCCAGGGCTTTGTCACCACCAACGACCAGCTGGAAACCGGCTTGCCCGGCGTGTGGGCCGTCGGTGCGGTGCGCAGCGGCTGCGGCGGGCTGCTCGACGACGCCATCGCGGATGGCAAAAAAGCCGCCGCGGGCGTGCGCGCCAGCATCGCCTGATTAAAATCCGCACAGCGACAGCAGCTTACGATTTACAATCGCTACTGTCGTGGTGCCAGCAAGGTTTTACGGAAGGGAATCGCTCCCGGTGGGGCGGCCGGACTTCAAACCCGGTAGGGGCTGTTAACAGTTCTATGTGGGTTCGACTCCCACTCTCTTCCGCCACCCCCTTTCCATCATCCGCATCCTCCGTGCCGGAGACGCCATGTCTGACAATCCCACCCAAGAACCGCGCTACGACGCGCTGTGGCCCATCCCGCGCCGCGCTGTTGAAGATCGCGCCTGTGCGCCACGCTTGCCGGATTTGAACGGCAAGGTCATCGGCGAACTGTGGGATGTGATTTTTCGTGGCGAGGTGATTTACCCGCAGGTGCGTGAGCATGTGCGCGCAAAATTCCCTGGCGCGAAGTTCGTCGAGTATGCCGAGTTCGGTAATTTCTACGGCCCCAAGGGCAAGGCCATCGCCGAAACGCTCGAACAAAAACTCAAGGCGCACAAGGTCGATGCGGTCATCGTCGGCATAGGTGCCTGAGGCAGTTGCACGCCCGCCGTGTTGCGGGCTGCGGCGCAAATCGAAAAAATGGGCATCCCCACGGTGTCGCTGATCGGCAATGCGTTCATGTGCCAGGCCGACGTGGTGTCGCGCGGGCTGGGGCTGCCGCTCGCTTATGCCGAGTACCCCGGCGCGCCGATGGTGGACGGCCCCGAGGAACTCAGCACCAAGGTGCGCAATACGCTGGCACCCGGCGTGATCAAGGGGCTGATGGAAGGACGGCAGGGCCGTGACACGCCATCGACCGCCACCGCCGACAGCGAACCCGCACCAGGCACCGTGGTGATGCGCGGCACGCTCGATGAAATCCAGGAATATTTTTACCGCCGCCTGTGGACCGACGGTATGCCGATTATTCCGCCCACGCGCGAACGCGTCGATGCTTTTCTGCGATACACCGAGCGTGATCCGCATGAAGCGCTGCGCGTGGTGCCGCAGGAAGGCCGCGAAGTCACGATATTGTCGATCGCCATTACCGGTGTGATGTCGGGCTGCCGGCCGGAATACCTGCCGCTGTTGATCGCGGTGGTCGAAGCCATGTGCGACCCGGATTTTCACATCGAACACTGCGGCTCGACGCCGGGGTGGGAGCCGCTGGTGATCGTCAGCGGCCCGATCATCAAGCAACTGGATTTTAATTTTGGCCAGGGTGCGATGCGCGTCGGCCGCCAGGCCAACACCACGGTGGGCCGCTTCGTGCGCATGTTTCTGCGTAACGTCTGCGGCTACCGCATCCCGCCGGGCGCGGGCGACAAGGGCAGCATCAGCTACACTTTCAATGTGGCGCTGGCCGAAGACGAAGACACCGCGCGCGCGATCGGCTGGCCGACCTACGGCATGGATCAGGGCTTCAAGCCGGAAGACAGCGTGGTCACCGTGCGCAGCGTCGTCGCCATCACGCCGCCCACCTACAGCGCTGGTGACGACGCGCAAACGCATGTGCAGCAGTTCGCCGACGTGATGGGCGCAACCTTCACCTACTGGTCACACACCGGCATGAAGCGCGGCTTCTGGCACCCGCTGATCGTCGTCGGCCCCGGCATCGCGCGCGTGATCGCCCGTGAGTGGCGTAAAGACGATGTTCGTAAGTATTTGTTTAATAAGGTAAAAGTAACGGCTGGTCAAATCACCCATTACGCGCAGATGACCAGCACGCCGACCTTCAGCCTGCCCAATCTGGTGGCCGAAGGTACGTTGCCAAAGGAGTATCACGAGTCAGATGATCCTGAGCGACTGGTGAGAGTGCTGATTGATGCGGCGATGACCGGCATATTGATTGCCGGTGATCCGGGACGCAATCAGTCACGCGGGTACGTGGGCAACCATGATCAGGGTGTGCCGACCAGCCGCAAGATTGTGTTACCGAAAGATTGGGATGCGTTGATCGCCCAGCAAATGCAAAGCCGTTAATAGGGCTGCGCCGCGACCGGGAGGAATTCGATTCAAAAAAATCGTCACAACGTCGGATTATTCACTTCCCCACCCAACGCCACCAATCCCCAAGCTGGCGCTTGCACATCGTAATTCAGGCTGATATGCGCACCCAAGGCATGGGCATCGCGGAAGATGCGCTCCAGCGGGTAACTCTGATAAATGCCGGTGGCACCGGTAACAGTATGCAGCATGTCCACCGCTTCCAAGCACAAACCGGAGATATACGCAGCGTTGCGTTTGTAACGCAACTTTTCCTGCATATCCGGAATGATGTTTTGATTCGCCTGGGCCTGCGCTTGAATCGCATCCGTGCGTAGCATCAATTTCGCGGATTCGATTTTCACCGCCGCAGTGGCGACGCGATGCTGCACGATCTGCTGGTCGCGCATTTTAAGACCGGTGTAGTTGGTGCTGCGCTCCTTTACCAGCGCCAGCGTATGCTCCAGCGCGGCCAGGGCGTTACCCACGGCGGTGGCCGCGATGCCGTGCCCGCCCAGCGCATTAAGCGACACGCGATATAACGGATTCGGATTGCCGCGCGCGCCGGGAAAACCATCCCCCCCACGAATGTCGTAGGCGCACAACGCGCGGTACTCGGGCACGAAAATTTCCTTCGCGATCACCGTCATGCTGCCAGTGGAGCGCATGCCCAGTGTGTGCCAGTCGTCCACCACCTCGTATTGCGATTTGTCGAGCAGGCACATGCGGTGATCGATGATCTTTTCATTATCGCGCACGATAACTGCCAGCATGCACCACTCGGCAAGATTCACGCCACTGGAGAAATTCCATTGGCCGCTGATCACAAAACCGCCGTCCACCCGGCGCGCGCGCCCCTGCGGATAGGCAATACCCGCCGCGATCAGTGCCTCGGGATTGGCACCCCATACGTCCGCCTGCGCGCGTTCGTCGTACAACGCCAGCATCCATTCGTGGATGGACAGGTTCACCGTGTTCCAGCTGGTCGACGCGCAGCCACGTGCGAGTTCCATCGGCACATCGATATAGGCAATGAAATCAAGCGCCATGCCGCCCCAGCGCTTCGGTCGCAGAATTCGCAACGCGCCAATGCGATGCAGATCGGCGACGGTTTCGGGCAGCATCACGCGCGCGGTTTCCGCCTGCGCGGCGCGGCTGCGTAACGCAGGAACGAGCGCGCGCGCCTGGGCGACAACCTGATCGTGGGTGACGTCCGCGAAGCTGGGAGCGCCGGCAAAGCTGGGGGTGCTGGGATTGGGGGCGTTCATGGCTATGGTTAAATTAATGGTGATGGCGGCGTGCTTCCTCACCTATTGAGGATTACATTACCTTGAGACAATTTGCGACACGGTGCTTCTTTCCCTCACCCTCGATCCCTCTCCCGGTGGGAGAGGGAAGTTAAAGCCCTTCTCCCCCCGGAAGAAGGGTTGGGATGAGGGAGAGCGATGTAACACGGTTACGTAAATCTCAATAAACCCTCGCCCGCGTTATCGTTTGCGGGGGCAAGGGGACTTCATTTGTGTCGTGCCGCTATTCGTGCTGCTGCTTGGCCTGTATTTTAGCTGCTTTGATCAACTTGCCCCTGCGCGTGATTTTGGCCTTGATCAACGCCGCGACGATACTTTGCGACAGCATGATCCTGCGCATCGTTTGCCCGTTTATTTCGCAGGTCGAGGCGACTCTGCGCCATGGCACGCCAGCAATTCAAACGAGAGGCATTGTCCTTGACGTCCGCCGCACGCCCTCGGTAGCATGCCTTCATTGGGGTATCCATCGCCCCTCGCCACCATGCCGCACTAAAATAAAATATCCTTTAAAAACAAATAATTACATTATGTGGCGTATACCCCTCTTACGCCACCTTGCGTACGCCGCCATCGGGCTGACATGGGCGCTGCTCCCGACCAGCGCGCCGCTGGCCGCGCAACTCACGGCGGAGCAATGCCGCCAACAACACGCCAACGATCGCGCGGCGCAATTGGCGTGTGCACGCCGCGCGACCGCCGAATCCACGGACGGGCAAGCCGCCGCGCTGCTCGCACCGCTGGCCAACACGCAAATCATTTTCGATTTTTTCGACCGCCGCTTTCCGGGCTTTAACGGCGGCAGAGAACATCTCGGCGTGGATTTCGCTGCCACGCCGGGCGCCACAGTCACCGCGATCTGCGATGGCACCGTGGTATTCAACAACAGCAGTCAGGTCGATCTCGTCTCGGCGGTGGTGATGGTGGAGCACGAATGCCCACAGCCGTTGGGCACGGTGTATGGTTACTATGGCCATGTGCACTCCGAATTGTTGCACGGCGAAACCGTCACCGCTGGCGGCAACATCGGCACCGTGCGCGATTGGGGCGGCAACACCCATCTGCACCTGGGCCTGAGCACGCGCCTGCACGAAGAAAACTGGGGCCTGGTGCCCAGGGGGGCGACCCTGGAATCATTGATGGCGCAGGGCTGGTTGAATCCGCTGGATTATTTTTCCAAAGTGCCACTGCGGCGTGCTACGCGTAGCGCCACGCCCCCGGCTCCCAAACGCGCGGGCAGCCCGCGCGGTGTTGCGCCTAAAGCAAGCAAGGTCGGCAAAGCAAAACGCAAGCGCTGAGCATCAGCCGCCCGATTCACTTCTGCACAAACGCTATCGCCTTCAACAGCCGCGCAATCTGCGCGATTTCATTGCGCAGATACGCGCCAAACGCCTCGCCCGGCTGGAAGTTCGGTTCCAGCCCGACCTTCATTAACTGCTCGCGCGTTTGCGGATGGTTCAATGCTTTTTCCGTCGCCGCCTGCAACTGAGCCACGATGTCCTTCGGCATGGCGGCAGGCCCCATCAAACCGTTCCAGCTTGCGCGGTCGTAACCGGGCAGGCCGGTCTCGCTCACCGTCGGTAGCTCAGGCTTTAGCGCCGAACGCTTGGCGCTGGTGACAGCGAGCAGGCGTATCTTGCCGATATCAGCCATCGGCAACGACGCGGTGATGGTGGGAAAGCCCACATCGACATGGCCCGAGGCGACGGCAGTGGCGCTTTCAGTGCCGCCCTTGAACGGCACGTGCAACATGTCGAGCTTGGCCATCGATTTAAACAACTCGCCGTTAATGTGCGCGGAGGCGGCGACACCTTCCGAGGCGTAACTCATTTTGCCGGGGTTTGCACGGGCAAGCGCGATCAAGTCTTTGATGCTGCGCACTGGCACCGAAGGGTGAATCATCACCACGTAAGTGGTCGCGGTGCCGCGCGCGATCGGCACCAGATCGCGGTTGATGTCATAGGGCAGATCACTGCGCGCGGCGGACAATGCCGCACCCGAGGCCGTCATCAGCAACAGCGTATAGCCATCCGGCGGCGCTGTCGCACCGCGTTCGTTGGCGATGGCTGTGCCCGCGCCAGGACGATTTTCCACCAGCACCTGTTGACCAAACTGTTCACTCAGCTTTTGCGCGATGAAGCGTGCGGCCAAATCTGTGGAGCCGCCGGGCACGAAACCGACCAGAATGCGTATGGGCTTGGTGGGGTAGGTTTGTGCGAATGCCGCCAGCGGCAAGGCGGCCGTTGCCAGAACGATCAGCACGGCCACGCTTAGCCCAGGTAATGCGGTGCGCTTCATCATTGTCCTCTGCCTCATGTCATGTGTTAGGCGCCAAGCAATAACAAGTTGTGCACGATGCAAATTTCTCCGTATGGTGCTGCTGGCAACTTGGGTAAATTATTGGGGATTACATATCCGCGTGACACCTAAACCCGCTTCCCTCATCCCACCCCTTCTCCCGGAGGGCGAAGGGCTGTTCACCCCTCGCCCTCCGGGAGAGGGGCGGGGGTGAGGGAAGGAAGCACCGTGCTTCATGTTTGTCACGAAGTTTCGTAAT
>CAMBGJ010000137.1 GCA_945865805.1 Bordetella parapertussis | reverse complement strand
GAGCGTTCTTCGGGGGTGTAGGGCGACATGGTTGTTACCTCAAAAAACAAACCTTTTTAACCACAGATAAACACAGATGAACACAGATAACGTCAAAACCAATGTCGTTGAACTTATCTGCGTTCATCTGTGTTTATCTGTGGTTAATGAACTTAGCTTTTGACCTTGGGTTTAATCAAAGCATCCGCCGCCTTAACCCCCTCGCCGCGCGCCATCACAAACAGCGGATTGATATCCAGTTCAGCCACCTGATCCTTCAAATCCACCGCCAGCGCGGACAGCTTCACGATGGCATCCGCCAGCGCATCCACATCGGCATGCTCGCGGCCACGGGCGCCGGTGAGCAGTGGGTAACCCTTGATCTCGGCAATCATTTCGCGTGCCATCGATGGCGTGACGGGGGCCAGGCGGAACGACACGTCTTTCATAATCTCCGCGAAGATGCCGCCCAGACCAAACATCACCGCCGGGCCGAACAGCGGATCGTTGGTGATGCCGAGTATGGCCTCGGTGCCGCCGCGCAGCATTTCCTGCACCAGCACGCCATCGAGTTGCGCCTTGGCGTTGTAGGCTTTGGCGTTGGCCAACACTTCGTCGTACGCCGCCGCGAGTTCTGCATCGGAAGTCAAACCGAGCTTTACCGCGCGCGCTTCAGTCTTGTGCGAGATATCGGGCGACTGCACTTTGATCGCCACCGGATAGCCAATTTTTTTCGCTATCGCCAGCGCCTGCTCGCGCGTAGTGGCGAGTTCCTCTTGTGCCACCGGAATGCCGTATTCGGCCAACACCTTTTTCGCTTCGTATTCGGTAACGTCTGTTGTTCTGTTTGCAAGTATGTGTTTTAATTGAGGTTTTTTTATTACCAGCGGTTGCTCGTTACGCTGCGCGGCGATGCGCCGTTTGGCTTCGGCGTAGCCGCTCATGGCGGCAAACGCGCGCCCGCAGCGCACCGGCGATTTGTAGTGAGGAATGCGCGCTTCATCCAGCGCGGCATACGCGTCTTTTGCCATCACGTCGCGCGCGCTCCATGCGCAGGCGATGGGCTTTTCTGTGGTCTTGGCAATGGCAATAATTTCTGCCGCGATCTTGGTGGCGATCTCGCCTTGCAGCGAGGCATTGAGCAACGCCACGCAATCCACGCCCGGATCATCGACGATGGCTTGCAGCGCCTGGCGGATCAGCGCCAGATCATTAAAGATCGAAGCCGTCACATCCACCGGATTGCCGAGCGAGCCGTACGACGGCACAAACGCGCGCAGCTTTTCCACGGTTGCTGGTGCGAGTTGCGCAAGGCGCATGCCGCCCGACACGCACTCGTCGGTCATCAAAATGCCCGCGCCGCCCGACACCGTGATCATCGCGATGCGGTTGCCCTTGGGCAGCTTGCCACAGCGGAACATGCGACCATAATCCACCATGTCAGGAATATCGTCGATCTGGATAATGCCAGTCTGCTTGAACGCCGCCTGATACAGCGCCATCGCGCCGCCGAGGTTGGCGGTGTGCGAAGCTGCGGCCTTCTGCCCCTCGTCGGTGTTGCCGACTTTCCACATCAGAATCGGCTTGCCCGCATCCATCGCTTTCATGCCGATGCCGTGCAGGCGGTGCGCGTCTTTCACGCCTTCGATGTAGCCGACGATCACATCGGTATGCGGATCGCGGATAAAGTAGTCGATGAAGTCGAGCGTCGATACGCCGATCTCATTGCCGGTGGTCACCATTTGCCGGAACGCAAGCCCGCCATCCAGCGACGACAGCGCCAGCACCGAGAATCCGAAGCCGCCCGACTGCGACACCATCGACACGCCGCCCGCGGGAAATTCCTGGGTGAAAAACACCGAGCCGAAACCCGCCCACACTTTATCCGCCACATTCATCATGCCCTGGCAGTTGGGGCCAATGACGCCGATGTTGTACTGCCGAGCGATGTCGGTCAGGCGCTGTTGCAGCGCCACGCCTTCTGCGCCAGTTTCGGAAAAACCCGAACTAAAAATCACCACATACGGCACGCCTTTTTTGCCGCACTGCTCTAGCATGTCGGCCACGCGCGCGGCATTGATCAGGATCAGCGCGAGGTCGGGCGTCTCCGGCAGTTCCGCTATCGAGGGATAGCACTTTTGACCGAGTATCTCCTGATAACGCGGGTTCACCGGATAGAGCTTGCCGCTATAGCCGTGATTGATCAGATGGGCGAGCGGCTGACCGCTGATGGTGATCAGGTCTTGCGAAGCGCCGATGAGCGCGACGGATTTGGGGCTGAAAAATCGTTCGAGGTCTGAGCGCATGGTGCGCGGTCGCTGTGGTTGTGTTTGAAGGCCGCGATTATACGACGCCCGCAGTGCTATCATTCTCGCAAAGGAATTCCGCCCGCAATATGAACACCCTAAATACCGCTGCGGCCAGCACAGCGCCCGCCATCCCGCGCGAACAATACATCCGCGAAGTCGGCCTGATTTCTGTCGGCCATGCGCTCACACACTGGTATCCGGCGACTTTTTATCTGCTGCTGCCGCTGATCGGCAAGGAACTCGGCCTCACTTACACCGAGATCGGCTTCATCCTCACCGTGCAACATATCGTAGGTGCCATCGCCAATTTGCCGGGCGGCGCGGTGGTGGATGCCTATGGCAAAAAGGGTTATCTGCTGACACTGGCGCTGATCTGGATCGGCGTGCCATACGCGGTGATGAGCATGGCGCACAGCTACTGGGTGCTGCTCGTTTGCATGGCGCTGGTGGGCATCGGCAACAATATCTGGCACCCGGCGGCGATACCCATGCTGGCGTACCGCTACCCGGATCGCAAAGGCTTCGTGCTGTCGGTGCACGGCATGTTCGGCAACTTGGGCGAGGCGCTGGCGCCGTTGGTAATCGGCGCGCTGCTCACCTGGTACAGCTGGCGCACGGTGGTGGTGGTGAACGTGGTGCCGGGCATATTGATGGCGGCGATGATACTCATCATGCTCGGCGCACTGAATGCGGCCAAGGACAGCCACGCCGACGACATCAACGCCAAGGCGGTCGAGCCGTGGTCGGCCAAGCGTTATTTCGCCGACTTTGCCTCGCTGTTTCGCAATAAGGAACTGATGCTGGTGTCGTTCAGCGCGATGTTCCGCACGCTGACGCAAGTGGGGTTGCTGACCTTTCTGCCGCTGTATCTGGCGTATGAGATGGGTTACAACCCGTTTCTGGTCGGCGTGTGCATGGCCGTGCTGCAAATTGCGGGCTTCGCCGCCAGCCCAGTTGCCGGGCACTTGTCCGACAAATGGGGCCGCCGCCGCGTGGTGATGTCGAGCATGCTGCTGTCGGGCGTCACCATCCTCGGCAT
Source organism: Bordetella parapertussis (assembly GCA_945865805.1). Classification (GTDB taxonomy): domain Bacteria; phylum Pseudomonadota; class Gammaproteobacteria; order Burkholderiales; family SG8-41; genus UBA5216. The sequence goes on along the minus strand of CAMBGJ010000137.1, from coordinate 9,460 downwards.
GGCGCTGGCCGGCAACAGCATCTGGTTCGTTGTTTTCGTCGGCCTCGTCGGTTCGTTCCTCTACGCCATGCGCTCCGTACTGCAAGCGTGGGCGGTGGAAGCCACGCCGAAACATCTCGCCGGCACCGGCGTGGGCCTGCAATTCGGCATCACCGCCATTGGCGGCGTCATTGCGCCCAGCCTGTTCGGCATTGTGGCCGACGCCTATGGCCTGCAAGCAACGTTTTACGGACTGGCGATCGCCATCGTGCTGGGGAATTTTATGGTGATGTTTGTGCCGGGCGGTGGAAAACAAAAGGTGTAGAGCGCAATCCTGTTGCGCCACAATCGCGCGATGCCAAACCTATGATGAGTTTCAACAGGCCGGTAACTGTGCTGCGGATACGGCACCTTGCGTATCTCTCGTTAGCCATTGCATCCACAACGTTACTCGCCCAGCCCTACCCCACCAAGCCCGTGCGCATCGTCGCCCCCTACCCGCCCGGCAGCAGCGCCGACATCATCGGCCGCATTTACGCGCCGCGCCTCATCGACGCGCTGGGCAAACAATTCGTCGTCGACAACCGCTCCGGCGCTTCGGGCAACATCGCAGCGGAAATCGTCGCGCGCTCGGCACCCGATGGATACACGTTGCTGATACTCAATACCTCCATCGTCGCCAGCCAGCCGCTTTACAAGAGCCTGCCATTCGACATCGCGCGGGATTTTCAGTCGGTGGGCATGTTGGGCATCGCCGCCTACGTACTGACGGTTAACCAGAACGTGCCGGCAAAAACCGTGCAGGAACTGGTGGCGTTGGCCAAGTCCCGCAACGGCAAAATGATCTACGCCTCCACCGGCATCGGCGGCGGTCTGCATCTGACGATGGAGCTTTTGATGATGCAGACCGGCATGCGCATGCTGCATGTGCCGTACAAGGGCACGGCGTTCGCGGTGCCAGACCTGATCGGCGGCCTGCCGCGCCGGGCACAGTGAGATCACGTTCCCGCGCGAGCGGCACAGAGCCTTCGTTCAACACCGCGCCGATGCGCTCGTTCATGGCGCGGCAATCGGCGAGCGGTGCGCTGGTGGGATTCAGCGCGCGCAGGCCACGCGACTTTAAATGTTCGGCGAGCGCCGCGAGGCCGGCATCGAGTTTCATGACACCACGTCTACGTTTGATTGAACCCGGCCATCACGGGCGTAAGTGCTTTCAATCGCGGCAGCACTTCGCGTGAAAACAGGTTGATGCTTTTCTCGGTTTCCGCGTGCGTCATTGGCCCCGAGCGGCCGATCATCACCAGATGGCCGAAACCGCCGACGAAGTCGTAAAAATTCATGATCTGTTTGTAGACCGAATCGGGCGTGCCCGCGAACAGGATGCCCTGCGCCTTGGCGGCCTCTGGCGTGGTGCCGCTTAAACCCCCAGGGTTTGCCACTGTCGGCTTCATGCCGGGTATGGCCTTGGTTCCCGCTCTGGGACGCGTGCGATAAATCATCGGCGCGGCTTCAGGTGGCGCGCCGCCCGGCAGAAATTTGCCGAACTGCGGCGCCGACTTCATGCTGGTATTGAGAAACCACAACAGTTTTTCGCCCAGACGCAGGCCTTCTTCTTCGGTCTCGCCCACGGCCACCAGCGCGGCATAGGCGAATTGGTCGGTGGTCTGTGGCGGCAGGCCCGCGGCGACGCGCGCTTGCCGGTTGGCGGCAAAAGCGTCCTTGGTTCCTTGGGGGCCGCGCAGCACCAGTGTGTGCACCATGCCGCGTCGGCCCACGTCCCGCGAGGTAGAGGCATCGCCCGTCGCCGACCACATACGCGGCAGAGGCTGTTGATACCCGCGCGGCCAGATGTTGACGTGCCGATGCGTGAAGTGCGCGCCCTCCCAACTGAACGGGCCATCGTGCGAGGTCAGCGCTTTGCTGATGAGGTCGATGGATTCCCAGTAACGCCAACCGTTGTCCAGCGCATTCATATTGCTGGAGGCCATTTCGCTGCCGCCAGATTTCACAAAGCCGATTTCCAGCCGCCCGCGACTGATGACATCCGCCGTGGCGTATTCCTCGGCGATGCGAACCGGGTCTGGGCGCAAGGTCACCAGCGTGCCCAGACTGAGGATGCGCGCCTTCTTCGTCTGCCGCGCGAGGATTGCCACCAGCATGGGATTAGCTGAGAGCAGCGAATTGATGCCGGCATGGTGTTCGATGGCGACGACGTTCATGCCGCGATCGTCGCACAGCAAGAACTCGTCGATGCATTCCTCGAATAAATCGGCGGCGATTTTCGGATCGCAATAACGATTGGGCAGACTCGCGCGCACCGACGGCGCTTTATCCAGCACGTCCTGCGCTACGTTGGGATAGGGGATTTCACACTGATACCAGACATCCATGATGTTCGTTTTCCTGACTAGGTTTTAAGGAATGCCTGCACACGCGCAGCCAATGCCGCCGGCTGCTCGACTTCGGGATGATGCCCCGCCGCAGCGATAGTCTCGAAGCGCGCGCCGGGGATCAGCTTGGCGTACGCCTCGCCATAGGTGGGCTTCACCACACCGTCGGATTCACCCCACAACACCAGCGTGCGCGCCTTGATGGCGCCGAGCCAGCGATTTAACTGCGGGTTATACATGTAGGGGTGAAAGCCATAGCGACACAGCGCCTCGCGATTGCGCGAGATGGTGATGAGTTCGTCGTCTTCCATGTCATCGTAGCGCGGCGCATGGGTGTCGGGCGCGTGCCAGCTTTTGCGCACCACGTCCTGCGGATGGGCGTTAAAGACATCCAGAATATCCGGTGTTTCGCGGTCGCTGATTTTGATACCCAGCGCATCGACCAGGATCAAGCGCTCGACGCGTCGCCCGGCTTTCACCGCGATCTCGGCGGCGAGCCAACCGCCGAATGACAGGCCCATCAACGTGACGGGGCCCGCAGGCAGCGTGTCGAGAAATTCCAGATAGAGCTGCACCAGGTCATACATGGTGCCGAAATCGCGTGGCCGCTTTGAGCCGCCAAAGCCCGGATGCGACGGCGCAATCAGTTGCGCATCGCGCGCCAGCAGATCGACCACCGGCAGCCGGGGGTCAAGATGCTGAAAACCATGCAACAGCAACAGCGGGTTGCCGGAACCCCGGCGCAGAACCTCCAGCTCGATGCCAGCGACCGTAGTGCGGTCGGTGGCCGGAGCAGTTGTAACGGTGGACATTCAGTGATCCTTGAGATGAAGGGGGAAATTTTGTGCAGAACCCCGAATTTACCGCATAGCAGGCAGGAAACTCAAACGCCGGTTTGACTTGCGGGGGTAGACGCCGGGGGCTGCATTGTGCGGGAGTGGCGGATGGGTTGCCGGACAAAGGAAACCGATGGGGCAATAAAGAAGCGAGGTTTCCCTGATCGCGGCGCTTCAGTGGCGGCCCATTTTTTTGCGCCTTAAGCCCGTATCGCCGCGATGGTCTCGGCCTACTGCAATATTCATCATTCATCACGCCCGGCATGAGGGGTGTGGCAAAAAATCTTATGGTGGGTTTCAACGAGAGGCGCGTCGCTATTCAGGTCAAGTGCGACGCGTATTGTTCCGTATGGCAGCTTCTGATGTAGACGTGCCACAGGCATTAGACCGGCTTGATGTGAGCATCTACTTCGGCTCAGGCATTGCGGCGAGTTAATTCGTAACCATCTGTTTTTATTGATTTATTTTTATATCTCGTGAAGTAAGAAAAACCCATGCCGAGGTTCCGGGTCGACGCTGGCGGCGCATAATATCTGATGTGATATCATCAATACATCAAATCATCCAATGAAAGCTCATCATGAGAACCACACTGGATATCGACGAAGATGTGCTGGTAGCTGCGAAAGAACTCGCCCGGCAGAAGCACGTTTCCGCCGGACAGGTCGTGTCGCAGCTGCTGCGCAAGGTACTAACGGGCCAAACGGAAAGCGCCAATGCGGCGTTGGATGCGGAGGCCCGCGGCAAATCAGTTGCCGGATTTCGCCCGTTTCCGGCGGGCAGAGCTGTGGTTACCAACGAGGCCGTGAATCGCCTGCGCGATGCCGAAGGCGTTTAAACCTGGAAACGGCTGTTGACCGCTAACCACGAGTTCAAGCACTTGATGCATGGATACTTTTTCATTCTTGCGAGCATCACCCAATGGGTGAGAGCGCTACGGAGCAGATCGCACGGTTATGGAAGCGCATGGCTGCTTTGCAACTCCTCGGAATACATTAAGGTTTCCTCGTCGTTGCGCCTTGCCCTGCGCTTCCATAACCGCACGCTCCACCCCGTTCAACTGCCGTTTCCAGGTTAATGCGCGCCCTGCTTGACATCAATGTTTTGATCGCATTGCTCGACAGTAGCCACATACACCATGCTCCGGTAACCCGCTGGCTTTCCGCAAATCTCGATGCAGGCTGGGCATCATGCCCGATCACGCAAAACGGCTGCATCCGCATACTGTCGCAGCCGGCGTATCCCAATGCCGTGCCGGTGGCGCAGGTGGCCGAGCGGCTTGCCGAGGCTACCGGGCATTCGTCACACGAATTCTGGGCCGACGCTGTCAGCCTGCTGCAACCGGGCTGGGTCGCGTGGGAGCGGATTCTGAGTTCGCGGCAGGTGACGGATGCCTATCTGCTGGCTCTCGCGGTGCGGCAAAACGGGTGTTTTGTGACGCTGGATCGCGGCATTCCGCTCGCCGCAGTTGCTGCCGCCGAACCCCGGCATCTGGTGACGCTTTTCTGAACCCGGTCGTGTCGAATCGTGCGGTTTTTGCCTAGCGTAATCAGCCCGCCACCCGCTGAATAAACTCAACCGTCGCCTTGGCGCAACGATCCGGTTCCGTCGCCGCTACATGATACGAATCACCTGCCAGCGGGATTAGCTCGGAGCGCGGAATTTTCTCCTGCCACACGCGCGTGTCTGCCACCGAGGCCAGCCCTGCGCCATGCGAGGCGACCACCAGCGTGGGGCACTGAATGTGCGGCAAATCAGCCGCGAGATTGATACAGGGCACCATCGGGATAAAACCGAGCTGGCTCGACAGCGGCGTTTTGCCCATCAATTGCGCCCACCACTCGGCACCGGCGGCGGGGAATTTCTCGCCCAGGCGGCCGGGCATGGTCCAGCGCGCCCAGCTTTCGACGCCTTTTTGTTCCAGATGTTCGAACCACGATTGCGCGCGATCACCGAGAGCGTCATGGCCTGAAGCGATTCCGCCGAGCACGGTTAACGTTTTCACCATTTCGGGGTGCCTTGCCGCGAAGCGCAACGCGATGGTGGCACCGATCTTCGCGCCGACCAGATGAAATGTTTTCACGCCGAGTCCCGACAGCAACGTCACGTAGTCGTTAATGATGCCGTCGAGCGACCACGAGTAATCGCGCGGCATCGCGGTCGAGCGGCCGAAGCCGCGCATGTCGGGCCGCACCACGCGGTCGCGGCGCGCGAGGTGCGGCACCCAGCCGTACCATACGTCGCCGTTTTCCGAGTTGCCGTGCAGCAGCACTATGGTTTCTGGTTCGCGCCAGGGGTCGGTGAAATCATCGATCTGGTAATACATCTCCAGATCGGTGGCGATGCGTGCGGTGGGCATGGGCGAGTTCCGTTGCAGGTTTGTTTGAAATTACTCGGGCCGGATGCCGGCGCTTTGGATGACCTTCGCCCATTTGGCGACATCGGCCTTGACGATGGCGGCGAATTCCGCCGGCGTGTTGGCGATGGCCTGCACGCCGTTTTGCGTGAAGCGTTCGACCACATCCGGCGAGCGCAGCACCTTGACGATCTCGTTGTGCAGCTTGTCTATGATGGGTTTGGGCGTGGCGGCGGGCGCGAGAATGCCGTTCCAGCCCAACACTTCAAAACCGGGCACGCCCGCTTCGGCGACGGTGGGCACGTCGGGCAGCACTGCCAGCCGCTTGGCGGTCGACACGCCGAGCGCGCGCGTTTTGCCCGCCTTCACTTGCGGCACGGCGGTGATCGGTGGGTCGAAGAACATGCCGATTTCGCCGGAGATCAGCGCGGTGATCACTTGCGGCGCGCCCTTGTACGGCACATGCGTGATCTGCGCGCCAGTCATCGAACGGAGCAATTCCGAGGCCAGATGGCCCAGGCTGCCCTTGCCGGTGGAGCCGTAGTTCAGCACGCCCGGATTGCTTTTCGCCAGTGCGACGAGTTCCTTCACCGATTTGGCGGGCAGCGATTGCGTAACCGTCAGCACCAGTTGCACGCCACTCACCATGGTGATCGGCGCGAAATCATTCACCGTGTCGTAGGGCATCTTCGCGTACAGACTAGGGTTTGCCGGATGCGATGGAAACACCATCAACAACATGTAGCCATCGGGCGCCGCCTTGGCGACGATTTCAGAGCCGACGATGCCGCTGGCGCCGATGCGGTTATCGATCAGCACTTGCTGACCGAGATTTTCCGCCAGCTTTTGTCCGACGATGCGCGCAAGAAAATCGGTGATGCCGCCGGCACCAGAAGGCACCACGATGCGTATCGGCTTGCTTGGATACGATAGTGCCGACGCGGTCGAGGCGGTTTGTGCCACAGCGGTTTGCGCGGCCACGAAAAGCAGTGCCGACGCGCCTAACCAAAGCCCATGAGGAATTTTCATAACTATTTGATTTTATTGAATAATTTATTCGATAACTAGCGCAGTAACTCCCGCGCAATCACCATGCGATGCACTTCCGAGGTGCCTTCGCCAATGCGGTAGTGACGCACGTCGCGATAGAAGCGTTCCACCGGAAAGCCGCGTATCAACCCCTGCCCGCCGAACACCTGCACCGCGCGATCGGTCACGCGGCCCACCATCTCCGAACAATACAGCTTGCACATCGACGGCGCGCTGCCCACCACGCGCCCGGCTTCGATCTGGCGCAGCGTTTCATACGCCAGTGAGCGCGCGGTGGCGATGTCCACCGCCGTGTCGGCGAGCATCCATTGAATTGCCTGGCGCTCGGCCAGCGGCTGGCCGAAGGTGACGCGTTCTTTGGCGTGCGCGGTCATCAGCTCCAGCAAACGGCTGGCGGCGCCGATGCAGCAACAGGCCACAGCCATGCGGCCATCGGTGAGCGACTCCATGGCGATGCGAAAACCTTCGCCCACTTTGCCCATCACCGCGCTATCGGGCACAAAGCAGTCGTCGAACGTCAGCTCGGCGAGTTTCCATGCATCGCTGCCGATGGTGGTGTCCACCCGCGTCACGCTAAAACCCGGCGCGCCTTTTTCCACCAGTAGCGCGGTGATGCCGCCACGTGCGCGCTTTTGCGCGTCCGTCACGGTCATCACCATCAGCACATCGGCCACATGCCCGCCGCTGATGAAATGCTTGCGGCCATTGATCAGCCAGCCGCCATCGACTTTTTTGGCGTTGGTGGAGATGGCTGCCGAGTCGGAGCCCGCACCCGGCTCCGTCAATGCAAAGGCCGCGCGCATTTCGCCGGTGGCGAGTTTGCGCACGTATTTCTCGCGCTGGGCGGGGCTGCCGTGACGCACAAAGGCACTAGGCGTCAAGCCGCTGGTGGCATCAACCAGGGCCGTCAATACGCGGTGCGAGCGGCTGAATTCCTCCAGCACCAGGCACATCTGCGACAGGCTTGCCGAGGTGCCGCCGTATTCCTCCGGCAGACGCATGCCGAGATAACCCGCCTCGCGCATCATGTCCCACGCCTTTTGCGGTATCTCACCGCTGCTGTCGATCACGCGTGCCAGCGGCTCCAGCTCGCGCTCGGTAAAGCGTCGTACTTCGGCGCGCAGTTCTTCGAGTTCAGGGGTGAGTTCGATATTCATGGCAACGATTCAGAATGATGCGGGAAAAGTTCAGGCGGTCTTGCGTTGCAACTGCGGCGATGCGGGCGCTTCCAGCAAGCGCATGAAGGCACGCACCGATGTCAGCGTATCAAACTGCTCCAGCGCCTGCGAGAGTTGGCTGACTTGCGCCACCGGCAACACGCTGGCGGCGCAATCCTCGAACTTGGTTTTGAGCAGCGCGGGCGGTATCGGGTTGGCCGAAGTTCTGCCCAGCGGCGCCAGCACGCGCGAGGCGATGGTGCGCCCATTCTTGAAGGTGATTTTGACTTCGGCCGCCATCATCTGCCCGGCTTCAAACTGGCCATCGAGATGCGGCGTGGCGTGAACGCGCGTGAGCAGCGCTTGCATCCCCGGCTGGTTAAACGCCTGGGGATCGAAATCCTGCATCAGCACGTGGCCGTCGAGCACCGCGCGCGCCACGCAATACTGCACGCTGAATTTGGCTTCCAGCGCGGTTTTGGGTTGCGGCCGGTCGGTGTGCGGCAGACGCTGCGCGTGGGTGTACGAATTCACGCGCTCGATTTCATCAGCCTTGAACGGGCCGTGCTCGCGCACGAGGTTCAGCGCGGCTTCAACGGCGGCGTGCGTGCTGTAGCAGCAAGGGTAAAGTTTGTACGCCGCGCCCGGCTCGATGATATCCAGCGGCGCGCCCCAGCCTTCCAGAACCTTGTCGGCGTGAAATTTGCCGGGGCCGTTGAACAAATTGAAGTAACCCTGCTTGTGATCGAATGCATCGGCATTCGCGGTGTAACCCTTGCGCGCGAGCAGTGCTGCCATCAGCCCGCCGCGCGCGCATTGCCCCACGTGCAGCGATTTCACCATGGTGCCGAAGTTGGCCTTGGTGCCCGCCGCGAGCGAAGTGCTGATCGCCAGCGCGGTGGCGGTTTGTTCCGCTGTCAGGTTAAGCAAACGCGAACACGCCGCCGCCACCGCGAACACGCCCACGGTGGAAGTCGGATGCCAGCCCGATTCATAGTGCATCGGATGCACCGCGCGCCCCAATTGCGAACCGGTTTCAAAGCCCGCTGCGTGTGCCACCAGCACATCCTGCCCGCTGCAATCAAAGGCTTCCGCGGCCGCCAGCAGCGCCGGCACCATCACCGCCGACGCGTGCCCGCCCATGTGCGCGCCGCCGTTGTCGTAATCGAGCACGTGCGCGGCAACACCGTTCATCAGCGCGGCATCCAGCGCGCTGGTGCGGCTGGCGGTGCCCAACACCAGCGATTCGCCGCCGGTGATATTGACACCGATGACCTCTGCTAACTTGGACGGTGCGTCTTCCGCCACGCCTGCCAGCGTGCAACCCAGCGTATCCATCACGCCGACGCGGCTCCAGTCGAGAGCGGCCTGCGGGAGGTTGTCCGCACGCATTGCCACCACGCGTTCCGCGATTTGTTGTGCAAGGGTCATGTCAGTCTTCCGGTTTGTTTTGATGGGGCGATGCTACCGCACCTGCGGGGGCGTGCCCAAGGCTGGAACTTTGGGTGAGTATTGAGACGGTTTTGTAACTTATTGTTTTTATCCGAGATTATTCATTAGGAAGTATAAGTCGCTAAATCCGGGATACGCGGCGGGTCAAGCGCCGCACTCCACAGCCCCGAGAACCACGCGCGACGCTGACGTGGCATTGCCACGGTATATTGATCAGCGCGCGGGCCGTTTTTATCACCA
>CAMBGJ010000136.1 GCA_945865805.1 Bordetella parapertussis | reverse complement strand
CCATGAAGGTGAACAACGGCTCCAACAGCGACAGGTCGATCACTTGCCCCTTGCCGCCACTGACCTCGACATTGCGCAGCGCAGTCATCACCGCGAACGCGCCGTATGTGCCCGCCGTGCAGTCCGCCAACTGGTTGGGCGGCAACACTGGCTCACGGTCGGCAAAACCATTGAGCGTGGCAAAGCCCGACATGCCTTCGGCCAGTGTGCCAAAACCCGGCTTGTGTTTGTAAGGCCCGGTTTGTCCCCAACCGGTGACGCGCACGATCACCAGCTGGGGATTTTTTTCGTGCAGCACCTCGGGGCCGAGGCCCATTTTTTCCAGCGTGCCGGGGCGAAAGTTTTCGATGAATACTTGCGCGCTTTCGACCATTTTCAGCAACAGGTCTTTGGCAGCCGCCTTGCGCAGATTAAGGCACACGCTTTTTTTGTTGCGAGCGTAAACCTTCCAGTTGGCGGCGACACCGCCGACCAGCCAGTCGCGCAGTGCGTCACCTTCGGGCGTTTCGATCTTGATCACTTCCGCGCCAAAATCCGCCAGCAGCAGACTCACCATATTGCCCGCCACCACACGCGACAGGTCGAGTACGCGTATGCCATCGAGCGGGCAACGCGCGTTGGGTTCGAATTGCTTTTGTGGTATGCCGGGGATGTTGATCATAAAAGGTAACAATTCAGGTTCAATAGAAACCCCTATTTGCCTCAGAGGACACAGAGACCCCCGCCTTTGTTTTTCTCTGTGACCTCTGTGACCTCTGTGGCAGATGATTTTGAATTTGTTGTTCGCCTATATCATCAAGTTTTCATTGGAACCTGAATAGATACCATGAAAGATAAAAAAGCTTTACTGCCAAGGAAAAAAGATGCAGAGACGCAAAGAACCCAATGCATTTTCAGGTTTTCTTTGCGGCTGTTCTTTGCGCCTTCGCGTCTTTGCGGTGAATGTTGGGGTTGTTATCAAAACTACTCCTGTTGCAAGCCGGCATCGCGCACCACTTGCCGCCAGCGCGCAATATCCTTGCGCACGAATTCAGTGAAGACCTCGCGCGACATCGGTTCCGGCTCTGCACCCTCGCGCGCGAAGCGTTCCCTGGTGTCGGGTAGTTGCAGCACTTTCAACAAATCTGCGGCGAGCCGGTTAACAATATCGTTGGGCGTTTTCGCTGGCGCGGCGATGCCCCACCAGAGCTCCACCACATACCCCGGCACGCCCGCCTCGTTGGCGGTGGGTATGCCGGGCGTAAACGGATTGCGCTTGGTGCCGGTGACCGCCAGCGCTTTCAGCCGCCCCGCCTGCACCTGTGGCAACACCGACGGCAGGCTGGTAATGAACAATTGCGTGTGGCCGCCCAGAAGGTCGGTCAACGCGGGCACCGCGCCTTTGTACGGCACATGCACGATGTTGATACCCGCCATGCGGCGAAACTGTTCGGTGGCCAAGTGGTTGCTGCCGCCGCTGCCGGTGGAGGCGTAATTAATTTCGCCCGGCTTGGCCTTGGCCAGCGCCAGCAGTTCCTTCAACGTTTTCACCGGCAACACGGGATGCACGATGACGATCATCGGCCCGGTGGCCATCATGCCGACAAAAATAAAATCCGCCAGTGGATCGTAGGGCAATTTTTTGCGTATCACGGCGTTGGTGGCAAACGAGCCCTGCACGTTGAGGATGGAATATCCATCCGGCGCCGATTTCGCGACGTTCTCCGCGCCGATCATCGCCCCTGCGCCCGGACGATTGTCTATCACCACCTGCTGCCCGAGCTGCGCCGATAGACCCAAGGCGACCGCGCGCGACAACACATCATTGCTGCCGCCCGGTGGAAACGGCACCACGAAGCGTATTGGCTTCACCGGGTAGGCTTGCGCCGATACAGCCGTTACGGGGAGGCATAAATATATCAATAAAAACAAATAGTTACGCATATCGCACCTTGATCAACTCCGCACCGGCAGTCGCCGTCGGTAGGCGCAACGTTACCGCAATTCCGCCTTGCTTACATTTACATGGCGTTGCTGAGTTGCTTTTCGATCAAGCGCACTTCGTTTTTCAGCAGCGCGGCGATTTCGATGACGCGCTTTTCGGTCATGCGGCTGGAAATGGTGGATACCGACAGCGCGGCGAACGCGGTGCCAGATTGATTGCGTATCGCATGACCGACGGAGCGCACGCCTGCAAGCGTGGGCGCTTCACGCATTGAATAGCCGAGCTTTTGCGCTTTTTTTGCCTGCGTCAGCAGCGTGGCGCCTTGCATGCCGTATTCCTCGAAGCGCGGCTGATTGCTGTTGATGATGGACAGAATTTCATCTTCGGGTAGCGCCGCGACGATGGCAAGGCTGCCGGTGCCAATGCCCAGCGGACGACGCATGCCGATGTCGAGCGTGAAAGTCTTGATCGGGAACGTGCCTTCGCGACGGTCGATGCACACCGCATCCAGCCCGCTGCGCTGGGTGAGAAACACGGTGTCGCCCGTGGACTCGGCGATGCGCACCATGCCCGGATACGAAATTTCGCGCAGATTAAACCGCGGCGCAGCGGTAAGACCCAGCTCGAAAGCCATCGAGCCAAGGTAATAGCGATGCGTATCGGCATCCTGCTGCACCATGCCTTCGTGAGCCAGGCATTTCAACATGCGGTGCACGGTGGGGCGTTGCAGGTTGGTGCGCGTGGCAAGGTCCAGCAGGCGCGAGCCCGCGCGGTTGTGCGCGGCAATTTCGCGCAGCAGTAACAAAGCGCGTTCTATACTCTGAGTACCCGTCAGGCGGCCGGGTTCGTCGGTGGATTTTCTGGGCATGATGGCTGGGGATCCGTAGGGGGTTCGTAGGTCGTGCGGCTGCAACGCGGGCGGAGTAGCCGTTACGGCTGCGGCCGCCGCGAAGTAAGTTCGAACTGTGGTTATCACATTAGGAGTCCACCATTATAACTCTAACTGATAAAATAACGCCATCGGCTTCGTTTCAAGACCCTTTTTCATATTGAAACCTGCAAAGTCCGTTAATTGGACGCCATTTACGAATGTGTCCAGCACTTATCCGATTCATCTTTCCGACTTCATGGAGTAACCACATCATGACCGATTTATCCGCTGGCAAATCCGTGCGACCGGCCTCGGCAGGCGCGCTGTTTCGCGCAGCCGTCGCCGCTGAAAAGCCCTTGCAGATCATAGGCACCATCAACGCCTACTCGGCGCGTCTGGCGCAACGCACCGGTTACAAAGCGATTTACCTGTCCGGCGGCGGCGTCGCGGCGGGTTCGCTGGGCTTGCCCGATCTGGGTATCAGCACGCTCGACGATGTGCTGACCGACATCCGCCGCATCACCGATGTGTGCTCGCTGCCGCTGCTGGTGGACGTGGATACCGGCTGGGGCGGCGCGTTTAACATCGCGCGCACCGTCAAGTCGCTGATCAAATACGGTGCGGGCGCAATGCATATCGAAGATCAGGTACAACAAAAACGCTGCGGTCATCGCCCTAACAAAGAGATCGTCAGCAAGGACGAAATGGTTGATCGCATCAAGGCCGCGGTGGACGCAAAAACCGACAGCAACTTTGTGGTGATGGCGCGCACCGATTCGCTGGCGGTGGAGGGATTGCAAGCGGCGATCGACCGCGCCTGCGCCTGCGTGGAAGCGGGCGCGGACATGATTTTCCCCGAGGCGATCACTGAATTGTCCATGTACAAAAAATTCGCTGATGCGGTAAAAGTGCCCATCCTCGCCAACATCACCGAGTTCGGTAAGACGCCGCTGTTTTCAACGCAGGAGCTCGGCAGCGCGAACGTGGCGATGGCGTTGTATCCCTTGTCGGGCTTTCGCGCGGCCAATGCCGCGACGTTGAACGTGTTTCAGGCGTTACGTAAAGACGGGCATCAGAAAAACGTGGTGGATGCCATGCAGACGCGCGATGATTTGTATGATTATCTCGATTACCACACGTTCGAAGGCAAGCTGGATACGCTGTTCGCGCAGAGCAAGAAGAAATAGCCAGCAGTTCGCGGCATCGACGTAACTATTTGTTTTTATTGATTATTTTGTTGGGTCGGCAACTTATGCCGCCCCGGCTTTGATGTCGAGAAGCAAGCATGAACAACAAAAAATGGATGTGCATCCTGTGCGGATTTGTGTACGAGGAAGCGCTGGGCGTCCCAGATGAGGGCATCGCCCCCGGCACGCGCTGGGAAGACGTGCCCGAAGACTGGACCTGCCCACATTGCTCGGCGACCAAGGCTGATTTTGACATGGTGGTGGTGCAGGGCTAACGCCACGCACCACCGCTGCACGTTGGCGACTTCACTCCGGCAAAATTCCCGCCGCCTTGGCCACCTGCGCCCACTTCGCACTTTCCGCACGAATGAAAGCCTCAAAGGCCTCCGGCGCGCTGACGACAATTTCCGTGCCGTCCGCCGCAAAGCGGCTTACCGTTTCGGGCAGGCGCAAGGTAGTGCTGATTTCTTTGTGCAGCATCACGATGATGTCGCGCGGCGTACTGGCAGGCGCGAGCAAGCCGTACCACTGCATCGCCTCGTAGCCGGGCAGCGCCGCCTCGGCGATGGTGGGAATATCCGGTGCCGCCGCAGCACGGCTTGCGCTGGTAATGCCCAACGCGCGCAACTTGTTGCTACGCACATGCGCAATGCTCGACGACATGCCCGACACATAGACCGCCACATGGCCCGCGATCAAATCAATCAGCGCTGGTGGGCCGCTTTTATACGGCACATGCGTCATGCGCACCTGCGCCAGGTGCACGAACAAGGCCATAGCCAGATGTGGGTTTGAGCCGCGCCCCGCCGACGCATACATAATCTCGCCGGGCCGCGCCTTCGCCAACGCAATCAATTCCCTGGCTGAGCGCGCCGCCGACGGATGCGCCACCACCAGACTCGGCAGCGACACTGCCTGCGTAATCGGCGCAAAATCACGCAGCGTGTCGTACGGCATTTTGCGATACGCCGTGGGGTTGATCACGTGCGTGCTGGTGGTCAACAACAGGGTGTAACCATCGGGTTTGGATTTGGCCACCACATCGCTGGCGATAATTGTCCCCGCGCCGGGCCGGTTTTCCACCACCACCTGCCGTCCCCAGCGCTCCAGCAACCCCTGCCCGATGGTGCGCGCCAGCGTATCCGTGCCGCCGCCTGCGGCCACCGGCAGAACCATGCGGATCGGCCGGTTGGGATAAGCGTCTTGCGCGTAAGCCCCTGGCACCAGCAGAACCAGTAGCACAAGGGGCACAAGGGGCAGCGCATGCACGCGTTGCAGATGTACTGTCATGGTGTCGTTAGACCCTTGCCGGAACGGCCAATACACTGGCTTAACTACGAAAATCCGACTGGCGGCGATCCAGCATGCGCAGCAGCGCGGGCCAATCGCGGTGATCGTTGTCGGGACGTGGCCGGTTGACCTGCGCACTGGTGCGCTCGACGGTCTCCTTGGAAATCAGCGAAATCTTGTCGCGCCCCGCCGCCATGGCGTCAACCTGAATGCGGCAGGATGTCTCCATGTTGTACATCAGCATGAACGCATCGCGCACCGTTTTGCCCAGCGTCAACAGGCCGTGATTGCGCAACACCATGCAGCGGCTCGTCGGCCCCAGATCGTTCGCGAGTCGGGTGCGCTCGTCCATGTCGAGCGCGATGCCCTCGTAGTCATGGTAAGTCACGTTATCGACGATGCGCGCCGAGTGCTGGCTTAACGGCAGGATGCCTTCGGTCATGGCCGCCACCGCGATGCCCGCGCGCGTATGCGTGTGCAGCACACATAACGCGTCGGCACGCGCGCCATGAATGCAGCCGTGAATGACAAAGCCCGCCTTGTTGACGCCCATGCCAGTGATGTCTTCGATCACATTGCCCTCGTGATCGATCTTCACCAGATTCGACGCAGTCACTTCATCGAACATCAGGCCATAAGCGTTGAGCAAAAAATGCTCCGTGCCGGGCACCCGCGCGGAGAAGTGCGTGAGGATGATATCTGTCATGCCGTAAATCGTCGCCAGATGGTAGGCGGCGGCCAAATCCGTGCGTACCTTCCACTCGGCTTCGCTGACGCGGTCTTTTACCGAGGGTTGTTTTTTAGCCCTGCTTGCGAGTTTGGTTACCGCCATGTTGCCTCCCAATAAAAATTTGACGATGGATGCGGTGGTTGCCGCCAGCTCCTGCCGCAAATCAAGGCAACAATCTACTCCTGTGGCAGGGGAATTTCCACCAGCGCTACCAACGTATGTTCCGAATGCTGGTCACGGCGCTTCGATCCCCTATGGCCTCAAGCAAAAACAAGTTGTACGCGGTACCAATTTCTCTGTAAGGTGCTGCTGGCAACTTGGGGCAATTCAGTCATTCTGTTGCAGACGCTTAAAGACCTTCACCGCAGAGGCGCAAAGGCGCAGAGGTTACGCAGAGCACTGCCTTCCTCTGCGGGGGTTCTCCGCGCCTCTGCGCCGCTGCGGTGAGGGGGGATAGCGTTACGTCTGTCCTCCAGATTATTTTCCCTGATGCCTATGTGCAGCATAACGGCACACTTGACGCGAAGCGGAGAGGTCGGTTAGAGGCCAGCGCCACCACCGTGCTCACCCCCGCTTTCTCGATTCCATCAATTCCTTCAACGCCGCAAACGGGTTATGCGTTGCTGCCACCACGGTGCTCGCCGTATCCGTGCGCCCCAAACTGTCTTTCACCTTCGAATGCTCGTTCTCGTGGCAATAGGTGCACAGTAATTCCCAGTTGCTGCCATCAGGCGGATTGTCATCGTGGTTGTTGTTTTTGTGGTGCACTTCCAGCAGTTGCAGGTGGGCGTGGGTAAAGGTGCGTGCGCAGCGGCCGCACACCCACGGATACAGCTTTAGCGCTTGCTCGCGATAACCCGCAGCGCGCTTATCGGCATTGCGCCGGGCGTCGCGTACGACTTGATCCAGCCGCTCATTGGAATTTGCCATCGAGGCCTCGGATAGGTGTTGCGCGCCATCAGCTTACGCCTAAAACCGCCAAGCTGAAAACACCTGCCCGAAAATGCAAAGCCCTGCGATCATCTCGCAGGGCTTCACCGATTCGCCGCGTCACTTAGGATCGCGGCTTGGGGCCGTCACGTCACCGTGACGCATGCCAACGTTTCACGCCAGCGTTAGATAAGTGTTTGCGGAAATTTCATCGATAGATTGCCTCTCCCAATTGAAAAGCCGTTCTACAACTCACGCTACACGTAGCTCCGCCAACCCGGCCCGGAATAATCCTCAAACGCTAGGTTGAGGGTGGCCACCGCTGGTTCGCTTCAGGCGCGCCCCGAAGACTTCGCGCGGGGCGCGCGCAACAGCGAACTCCAACACAGCAGCCGGATCAGTCGATAGTTTGAGAATCCATCCCGGACCGGATCACCGGAGTGCGTTCATTTGACGCCTTCCACCGGCGTGCGTCAATGTACTTTTTGTATGGATAGGTGTAGCAAATCGGCGTCGAGCCGGTGACAGACGCCACAACCGCGCCAGCACGAATGGCAAAAAACCCTTGTAAATCCGCACGTTCGGAAGTTTCGTCAAGGTGGTACGGTAAAATGGGCGCTTACTGGAATCCTGCCGCGTTATTCTCGCCATGCAACTTTACGCCATAGGCCTTAACCATCAGACCGCGCCGCTCAACGTGCGCGAGCAGGTGGTTTTTCACGCCGAGCGTTTGGAGGGGGCGCTAAACGATCTGGTGGCGCGGCGACCGGTGCAAGAAGCCGCGATAGTTTCCACCTGCAATCGCACTGAAATTTATTGCCACGCCGAGGAACCGCGTGCGGCGGTGGACTGGATGGCGGCGTACCATCAACTAAAACCTGCGCAGATCGAACCGTATCTTTACAAGCTGCCGCAGGAACGCGCGGTGAAGCACGCGTTTCGCGTGGCCAGCGGGCTGGATTCCATGGTGGTGGGTGAGCCACAAATTCTCGGTCAGTTCAAAGATGCGGTGCGTGCAGCGGAAGCCGCCGGCACACTGGGCTTGCATCTGAATAAACTGTTTCAGCGCACTTTCGCGGTGGCGAAATCCGTGCGTACTGAAACCGACATCGGCGCGAGTACCGTGTCGATGGCCGCCGCCGCCGTGCAACTCGCCGGGCGCATTTATCCGAGCATTGCCGAGCAGGCGATATTATTTGTCGGCGCGGGCGAAATGATCGAGTTGTGCGCCAGCCACTTTGCCGCGCACCACCCCAAGCGCATCACCTTCGCCAATCGCACCGCCGCCCATGCGCAGCATCTGGCGGATCGTTTTCTCGGCCGCGTGATTACGTTGAACGACGTGCCGGCGCAGTTGCCGCTGCACGATATCGTGGTGTGTTGCACCGCAAGTCCACTGCCGATCATCGGCAAGGGTATCGTCGAAAGCGCGCTGGCGGCACGCAAGCACCGGCCGATGATGATGTTCGATCTGGCGGTGCCGCGCGATGTCGAAGGCGAAGTGGGCCAACTTGACGATATATTTTTGTACACTGTCGATGACCTGGGCAAGATCGCCAGCGCGGGCAAGGCGCAGCGCCAAAGCGCGGTGGAACAGGCCGAAGTCATTATCGAAAACCAGGTCTCCGATTTCATGCACTGGCTGGGCAACCGCGAGTTGGTGCCGACCATCCGCGCACTACGCGATAGTGCCGAGCGCGCGCGCCGTAACGAAGTCGAACGCGCACTGCGTAAATTGAACACCGGCGAAGACCCGCAACGCGTGATCGAGGCGCTGTCGCAGGCGTTGACCAACAAGCTGATGCATCCGCCGACGCATGCGTTGAATCATGCGAGCGAGGCCGAACGCGGTGAGTTGGCGGCGGTGTTGACGCGGCTGTATCAGATACCGCGGCAGGAATAAGTGAAACGCAAGTGAAAAACCCTTCACCGCAGAGGCGCAGAGGCGCAGAGATTACGCAGAGAAACGCTTTTGGTTTCCTCTGCGGGGGTTCTCTGCGCCTTTGCGTCTCTGCGGTGAGGCTGTGGGTTTTGACGCGATGAAGCCCAGCATCGCCGCCAAGCTCGCACAACTGTCGCGCCGCCTCGAAGAAATCAACCGCACGTTGAGTTCAGAGAATGTCACCAGTGACATGGACAACTATCGCAAGCTGACGCGTGAAAGCGCGGAAATTCAGCCGGTGGTTGAGCTGTATCGCGAGCACGAAAAATTCGAGGCCGATCTCAAGGGCGCGCAGGAAATGGCCGCCGACCCGGAGATGCGCGAACTGGCGGAAGCGGAAATCCCCGCCATCAAGGCTCGTATCGAAGACCTGGAAAAAGACCTGCAAAAACAATTACTGCCGAAAGACCCCAACGACGATAACAACATCTTTCTGGAAGTGCGCGCGGGCACCGGCGGCGAGGAAGCGGCGTTGTTTGCGGGGGAGCTGTTTCGCATGTATTGCCGCTACGCCGAGCGCAACCGCTGGCAGGTGGAGATCATGTCGCAGAGCGCGTCCGATCTGGGCGGCTTTCGCGAGGTGATTGCAAAAATCGTCGGGCGCGGCGCGTTTTCCAAGCTGAAGTTTGAATCCGGCGCGCATCGCGTGCAGCGCGTGCCCGAAACCGAGACGCAGGGCCGCGTGCATACCTCGGCGTGCACGGTGGCGGTGCTGCCCGAAGTCGCGGATGTGGGCGATGTGGTGCTCAACCCCGCCGATCTGAAGATCGATACCTTTCGCGCTTCGGGCGCGGGCGGGCAGCACATCAACAAAACCGATTCCGCGATCCGCATCACGCATTTGCCCACCGGCACGGTGGTGGAGTGTCAGGACGACCGCTCGCAGCACAAGAACCGCGCGCGCGCGATGTCGGTGCTGGCTGCGCGCATCAAGGATAAGCAGGTGCGCGAGCAAAACTCAAAAATCGCCGCAGAGCGCAAATCGCTGGTCGGCAGCGGCGATCGCTCCGAGCGCATTCGCACCTACAATTTTCCGCAGGGGCGCATGACGGATCACCGCATCAATCTCACGCTCTACAAGCTCGCGCAGATCATGGACGGCGACATTGATGATGTCACCGGCGCGCTCGCCGCCGAGCATCAGGCCGAGCAACTGGCGCAACTCGCCGAAGACATGCAGCCAGCTTAGGCTCGCCACCGTGGCCGCCGCCCTTGCCCTGCTCGCCGCGGTGCTGTTCGCCGCGGCCCTGATCACCACCCAATTCGGTCTGCGCCACATGGAGGGCCTGGCCGGCGCTAAAGTCAGCATCTCGTCCGCCACCGCGCTGTTCTGGCTGCTGTTTCTGCTAAGCCCGCCACACAATTTTCACGGCCGGAACGGGGCCGGTGCTGCCGTGTTTATTGCGCTGGGCGTATTTTTTCCGGTATCGGTCACGCTGCTCGCCTATGAGGCGAATCGCCGTCTGGGGCCAACCATCGCGGGCGCCATCGGCAGCACCGCGCCGCTGTTCGCCGTGCTGGGCGCGGTGCTGTATCTCGGCGAAACACTGGGCTTGCGGCAGGCCGGGGCGACGCTAGCCATCGTCGCCGGATCGGTGGTGCTGGTGTGGCGCCGTGGCCAAGCAGATAGTCACGCGGAAAATCACCCTGAACAACAAGGCTCGTGGGTCGCGTGGCTTGCGGCAGCGCTGCGCGCCCTGGCGCAGGTGATCGCAAAAGCGGGCTTACTCCTATGGCCCAACCCGTACGCAGCCACGCTGCTGTGCTACAGCACGTCCGCCGTGGTGATCTGGCTAATTGGCGCGCGCAGCACGCGCCCCGAATCGCGCATCTATAACCGGCGCGGTGTGATGTGGTTCGCGTTGACGGGGCTGTTTAACAGCTGCGCCATTTACGCGCTTTACACCGCGCTCGAAAGCGGCGCGCTGAACATCGTGTCGCCAATAGCGTTTTCGTATCCGTTATTTACGCTATTGCTCAATAGTGTGATCCTGCGCGAAGAACGCTTGAGCCCGCGTCTGGTGCTGGGCGTGGCGCTGACGGTAGGTGGCGTCGCCGCATTGTTGTTGAATTAAAAAATTAATCAAAACAAATACTTATGAGTACAATCGCCGAACTGCTGCGTGCCAGTGGCCTTGCCGCGGTGGATGCGCGCGTGCTGCTGCGATACGCGCTCGACGTCGATGATGTCTATCTGATTGCACACGCTGGCGACACCGTGGATGAACCGCTTGCCACAAAATTTCGCGCGCTGGTGGCACGGCGCGCGGCGGGCGAGCCGGTCGCCTATATCACCGGCGAGCGCGAGTTTTACGGCCATGCCTTCACCGTGTCGCCAGCCGTGCTGATTCCGCGTCCGGAAACCGAATTGCTGGTGGAGCTCGCGCTTGAACGCCTGTCGCGTGATGCATCGGGCACCGTGCTGGATTTGGGCACCGGCAGCGGCTGCATCGCCATCAGCATCGCGCTGGCGCGCCCGGCGGCACGTGTTATCGCCTGCGATCGATCCGCTGCCGCGCTGGCGGTGGCGCGCGAGAACGCAGCGCGGCTCAACACCCGAAATGTTGTGCTGCTGGCCAGTGACTGGTTTGCCGCGCTACACGAGCGCTTTGATGTGATCGTCGCCAATCCGCCGTACGTTGCCATCGGCGATGTGCATCTGACACAAGGCGATTTACGTTTTGAGCCGCCCTCGGCGCTGGCCACGGGCGGCGACGGTTTCGCGGAACTGCGCGCCATCATTCACCATGCGCCGACACATCTCACCAGCGGCGGCTGGCTGCTGCTGGAACACGGCCACACGCAAGAGTTACGCTGCCGTGAACTGCTGCGCGACGCGGGCTTTGTAAACGTACAGTCGTGGCGCGATCTGGCGGGCATCGAGCGGGTGAGCGGTGGACGGGCCGCCGTATAATGTGCCGGGAACGCTTCCCGTGGAGAACACCATGTTTCGAGCCGCGCTGATGGTGTGTGTGACCTTGCTGGCGTCCGGCCTGGTTCCCAGACTGGCTGCCGCGCAAAATTACCCGACTCGCACCCTACGCATGGTGGTGACGTTTCCGCCGGGCGGTGCCACGGATATCCTCGGACGCATGAGTGCGCAGCGACTCACCGAGCGCCTGGGCCAGACGGCGGTGGTGGAAAACCGCGTGGGCGGCGGCGGCAATATCGGCGCGGAGTTTGTCGCCAGGGCCGAGCCGGACGGCCACACGCTGCTGCTGGGCGGCGTACCGCACACGATCGGGATGAGTTTGTTCAGCAAGCTGACCTATGATTTTGCGCGCGATCTCGCGCCGGTCATCAACCTGGCAGAGTTTCCCAGCATGATCATCGTGCATCCGTCGCTGCCGGTGAAATCGGTCAAGGAGCTCGTCGCGCTGGCCAAGGCGCGCCCTGGCCAGTTGAATTACGGCGGCACGCACGCATCGCCCAATCATCTGGCGATGGAGCTGCTGAACAGTCAGGGTGGCGTGAAGATCACGCTGATTTCGTACAAAGGTACTGGGCAGATCGTCACCGATCTGGTGGCTGGCCACGTGCAAATCGCTTCGATGGGATTTCCTGCCGCGCTGCCGATGGTCAAGGCCGGCAAGCTGCGCGCGCTGGCGGTGACCAGCGCCAAACGCTCGGCGTTGCTGCCCGAGGTGCCGACGGTGGGCGAAAGCGGCTTGCCCGGTTACGACGTAACCTCGTGGTATGGCGTGTTCGCGCCAACAGGTACGCCCGAGGCAATCATCAACCGCCTCTACGCCGAACTCGCGGCGCACTTCAAATCGCCCGACGCCGCCAAGCGCCTGTCGGCATTGGGTGCCGAAGCGGCGATAAAATCACCGGCGGAACTCGCCAGCTTCATGCGCGAAGATATCAAGAAGTGGGCTGCAGTGGTTAAGGCATCGGGAGCGAAGGCGGAATAAGTTACGGC
>CAMBGJ010000135.1 GCA_945865805.1 Bordetella parapertussis | reverse complement strand
CTGCGCTCATGAATGTCGAAAAAGCTCGGTTGAAGGCGTATGGGCATTTTGCTTTGGCTTCGTCTCGGTGATTTAACCTTACAACGTACATACCCGCCCAACGTTTACAATGTGCCTCGAAATTAAGCTATTTTTAGAGGTGCCCTTATTGTAGTTGCAACGTTGGGATATATCCCTGTTACTCAAGCACAAGCCTATCCCACCAAGCCGGTGCGCTTCATCGTGCCGCAGGCAACGGGCGGCGCGTCCGACGTGCTGTCGCGCATCATCGCGCTAAAACTTTCCGCGCAGTGGCCGTATCAGGTTGTTGTCGATAACCGCGTCGGAGCCGGTGGCAATATCGGCACCGAAATGACCTCGCGTGCTGCGCCTGACGGCTACACCTGGGTGCTGGGCTTTCCCGGCACGCATGCAATCAATCCGGCGCTGTACAAGAGCCTCACCTGGGATCCGGTGAAAAACTTCGAGCCGGTGGCCAATCTGGCGGTGGTGCCGTATGTGGTGGTCGCGGGCAACAACCTGCCAGCGAAGAACATGCAGGAGTTGATCGCGCTCGCCAAGGCCCGGCCCAACGACATCAAATTCGGCTCGGCGGGCAACGGCACCATCAACCATTTGCTGGGGCCGATGATCGCCACCGCCGGTGGCATCAAACTCACCCACATCCCCTATCGCGGCATTGCCATAGCTGTCACCAACATCATCGCCAACGAAGTGCAGATCGCCTTCGGCAGCGTGCCCTCGGTAATCGGGCAGATACGCGGCGGCCTGATCAAGCCGCTGGCCGTCACCACCCTGAAGCGCCTCGATTCGATGAAAGACGTGCCGACCATGAACGAATCCGGCTTCCCCGGCTTTGAAATGGTGCCGTGGTTCGGCATTCTGACCACCGGCGGTTCTCCCGCGCCCGTGGTGCAAAAAATCAATGCTGACATCAACAAACTGCTGACGCAAAAAGACGTTGCCGAACACTTTGCCGCGCAAGGTGCCGACCCCGCGCCGTGGTCTACCGAGCAATTCGCCAAAGTGATAAGGGCGGATATCGTGAAATGGGCAAAGGTGGTTAAGGATTCGGGGGCTACGCTGGATTAGGGCGGGATTCAGTTCATGCGTCTACTTTACCCCTGCGATCCATTCGAAAAGAAGAAGCCCGACGAAGCTTACGAAGAAGAATTCAATGCGGCCAAAGATGCTGGATTATTGTGTTCTTTGTACTCGGATGAAGACTTCGAACTTGGTGACTTCAAGCCGCGTCCTCCACTTTCGGGCGATGAGGTGGTGCTTTACCGGGGATGGATGTTCACGCCGGAACGCTATGCTCAATTGCAGCAATCAATTGAGCGGAAGGGTGGAAAAGTACTGACCTCGACACAACAATACCGCCTTTGCCACTATTTGCCAGAGTGGTATCCATTGTGCGAAGACGTTACGCCGAAGACTTTATTTATGCAGAAAGAAACGGATTTTCCTGCGGCTCTTGCTGGGCAAGAGTGGTCTGCCTATTTCATCAAAGATTACGTAAAATCGCTGACAACAGTTCGCGGCTCTGTTGCCAAGACCATTGAAGAGATTCCTGAGGTTATCGCGCTCATTGAGAAATTCCGAGGACAAATTGAAGGTGGAGTTTGTGTTCGGTAATTTGAAGCCTTACAAATCGAGAGCGAGGAGCGCTATTTCGTTTTTAATAAAAAAGTATTTTCTCGGAACGATGTGATTCCAGAAATTGTTGAACAAATCGCCGGCAGAATTGATAGTCCGTTCTTCTCTGTCGATGTTGTCTTGGCAATCGACGGCACACCCCGATTGATAGAGTTGGGTGACGGACAGGTCTCTGATAGAAAGAAGTGGGCTGCGGATCGGTTTGTAAGTATGTTCAACTCGTAGGTCGGAACGCGCAGCGGTTCCGACAGCGATGAGGGCAATGCCGCAGTGTGTCGGAACCGCTACGCGTTCCGCCTACAGACGGTGTTGCAACGCCATACACCGACATCACTGCCCTCGGAGCGCAGGTCGATGATCCCGTCGGTGTCGGCGATTACATCCAGGTTGTGCTCGATAAGTATGTGTGGCGCAATTCCTCGCGCCGCCAGCCTAGCCCCGCTGCAGCGGAAACGCCTCCAATATCGACTTTGCCGCGTCGCCGGATGTTTCCAGCGACGCCACCACGTCCGCCAGCCGATCCACATCGGCAGCGCTCGCCCCCAAGCCGAATTCCAGGCAGCTGCGTACCTTGCCGCGCATTTCGGCGTCGTTCATTGGGTCTTGCGGGCTGCCTTTGATGGTGTCGCGTTTGAGTTCGATGACTTTGCCGGATTTCAGCGTGAGCTTGACGCGTGCCGGCTCGATGGCGGTGGGATCAATGGCGGGATCATCCACTACCCTGGTGATCGAGGTGAGTGCCGCGATGCCGCTGTCGGTGATGGCGGGTTTGCGGTAGCTGTGCAGATCGACTTTGCCGTCGGCGAAGGCGCGCGCAAAACTGTAGGCAGTGTTGAACTGCGCATGCACGACGTCGTTACGCGCGGGATCGTATGGCGCGCCGACGGTGAGCCAGTTCACATTGCCCATGCCGACTTCGATGGCGGCGACGTCGGTGGCCTTGATGCCTTTTTGGTGTAACTCGATGCCGATGCCGATGGGCGTGTGGTTGCAGCGGCAGCAGGGGTAGGGCTTGAAGCTGTATTCCGCCACACGCCAGTCGCGGCCCAAGCCATCGGTGAGCAATTCCGGTTTCACTTCGTTGCGTTCGTACAACGCAAAAAAGCCGGCGTTGCCTTCAAGGGTTGCGCGCGTGCTGCTCAATCCGTCGGCGGCAAGGAACGCGCCCATCACGGCATTACGCGCGGCAAAGCCCGGCCCCAGGCGTTTGGATAGGGCACCGTCGCGCATGCTTTGCGCCGAGCCGCTGGCCTGATGAAACGCCATGCCCAACGCGTTGGATAGCCCTTGCGTGTCGAGCCGCAGCATTTTTCCCGCCGCGACGCCTGCCGCTACCGTGCCGAATATCATCGTTGGATGCCAGCCTTTGCCCAGGCTGTTGTAACAGGCGAGCCCCAGCCGTGCGTGCAGTTCCGCGCCGATGGCGTAGGCGAGCATGAATTCGCGACCGCTGACGGGTTTGCCTTCGGCGGATAAATCCTCGGCGGTGGCGAGCAACGCAGGCAGCACCACCGCGCTGGTATGCACGCGCGCCGGATCGTGTTGATCGTCGAAATCGAGTGCGTGCGCCGCAGCGCCGTTGGCCATGGCGGCGGTGGGCGGCGAATAGCGGCGCTTGCCGATCAAGCCGGTGGCAGAGCCGGTTTTTTCCCAACGCGACAGACGCGTGTTTAGTTCAGGGATACCCGGCGCGTGGGCCGCACCACCGATGACGCCGAGCGTGTCGAGGATCAACGCCTTAACGCTGTGCAGCACCGGCGCGGGTAGCAGGTCGTACGTCCAGCCTGCGAGGGTGGCGCACAGGGCGTGGCTGTAGCCGTCGGGCAGTGGAAAAGTTGTTGCGGCGAACAGTTCTTTTACATTAGGGGTGGCCATAATATGACTCTCCGAAGCAATGGACATGAAACGCTATCACAAACGCAGGCCGCCTGGTTGGCGTGCTATTGTTAAAATCGAATCGGCGGCAAACAGCGCCGGTCAGTAAAATTCCCACGCCGTCATTCTGGCGGGTTTAACGCTAAAAGCAATCAACTGGAAAAACCGTGAGCAAGTTCTTCGTAGGCATAGACACCGGCGGCACCTTCACCGACCTGGTGGCCGCTGATCTTGACAGTGGACGTTACTACTATCACAAGGTGCCCACCACCACCGGTGATCCGGCGCGCGGCATACTCGATGGCATAGCCGAGGTGCTGGATCAAAACGCCATTGCGCGCCGCGACGTGGCGTTTCTGGTGCTGGGCACCACGCTCGCCACCAATGCGGTGCTGGAGGGTAAGTGGGCGCGCACCGGGCTGATCACCACCGCCGGTTTTCGTGACGTGCTGGAACTCGCGCGCCAGCGCCGCCCGCATTACTTCAATCTCGACATCCCCAAGCCCATGCCGCCGGCCTCGCGTGACTGCCGGTTGGAGGTCAGCGAACGCGTGGCGCAGGATGGTTCGGTGGTGACGCCACTGGCGGAAGCGGATGTGCGCCGCGCGGTTGAAACGCTGAAAGCCAGGAAAGTCGAAGCGGTGGCGATTTGTTTCATGCACGCCTACGCCAACGCCGATCACGAGGAACGCGCGCGCTCGCTGGTGCAGTCGCTGTGGCCGGAGATTTATTTGTGCACCTCCAGCGAAGTGCTCGGCGAGTTTCGCGAATTCGAGCGGTTTTCCACCGCCACGGTGAACGCGAGCCTGATGCCGATCATGGATCGCACCATGTCGCAGTTTGAAGCGGGCGTGGCGGCGCTCGGTATTCCCAACAGGCCGCGCGTGATGCAATCCAACGGCGGCGCGGTGTCGCCGGGCGCGGTGCGCAAAATGCCGGTGAATACTTTTTTCTCGGGGCCAGCCGGTGGCGTCATTGGCACGGTGGGCTTGGGCCGCCAGTTGAAGGCACCGAACCTGATCGCGTTTGACATGGGCGGCACCTCGACCGATGTGTGCCTGATCCGCGACGGCGAGCCGGCCAAAAAGAGCGAACGCTCGATGGGCGGTTTTCCGGTGCGCACACGCTCGCTCGATATCCACACCATCGGCGCGGGCGGCGGATCGATTGCGTGGATCGATGCCGGCGGGTTGCTTAAGGTCGGCCCGCAAAGCGCGGGTGCTTACCCAGGGCCGGCCGCGTACGGGCGCGGCGGCACGCGCGCCACGGTCACCGATGCCAACGTAACGCTGGGACGCTTGAGTCCGAAGTCGCTGCTCGGCGGGCGCATGGCCATGCATCCCGATAAGGCGCACGCGGCCATTGATGAACTGGCGAAATCGCTGGGGGTCGATTCAGTCAAGGCCGCCGCCGGCGTGATCGAGATCATCAACGTCAATATGATGGGTGCGGTGCGCGTGATCTCGGTCGAGCAGGGTGAGGATCCGCGCGATTTCACGCTGGTGGCTTTTGGCGGCGCGGGGCCGCTGCATGCGGCGGAGGTGGCGCGCAACATGGGCATGGGTCGCGTGCTGGTGCCGCCGCGTCCCGGTCTGTTGTCGGCCATCGGATTGCTGCACGCGGATGTGCGCGGCGACTTCAGTCTCACCCGTTTATTGCGCGCGGAGGCGGCGAACCTCAAGGCGTTCAACACGGGCTTTGCGGATTTGAAAAAGCGTGGCGCGGCGTGGTTGCGTGCAGAGGGTAAAAATGAGGGCGAACAGCGCGCGACCTTCGCATGGTTCGTGGACCTACGCTACTTTGGGCAGAATTTTGAGTTGATCATGCCGCTGACCAGCGAACGCTTGAGCGCTGCCAGCCTGCAGCGGCTCGCGGCGGCATTTCATCGCCGTCACCAGGCGTTTTACGGCTACGACATGCCCGCGCAGCCGGTGGAAATCGTCAACCTGCGGCTGGTGGTCACCGCCGCACGCAAGGCTTTGCCTGCTGCGCGACCATTGAAAAAAATCGTTAAAAAACAAATAGTTACAGAAAAACGCCGCGTATGGTTCGCGCAAACCGGGTTCGTGCAAACGCCCGTTTATCAGCGCGATCAACTGCCGCCGGGATGGCGCTCCACGGGGCCGGCGATCATCGAGCAAATGGATGCGACGACCGTGGTGCCACCGAAAGCGGGCCTGCGTAACGATGCGTTGGGGTATTTGCATTTGACGTTGAACGATGCAAAAGCGACGAAAGCGACGAAAGTGGTGAAAGCGGTGAAAAAATGAAACGCACAATTGACCCGATCAAATCCGAAGTCATCGCGCGTTTTCTGCTCGCCACCGCCGAGGAAATGGCCGCGACGCTGATGCGTACGGCGTTTTCGCCCAACATCAAGGAGCGCGCGGATTGCTCGACGGCGATTTTCGACGTGGCGGGCGAGGTGATCGCGCTGGCGCAGCGCGTGCCGATCCACCTGGGGTCGATGGTGGGCGCGGTGGCGGAAATCCTCAAACGCTTTCCCATGGCGGACATCCAGCCGGGCGATATGTTCGTCGCCAACGATCCGTACAACGGCGGCGGCACGCATTTGCCCGACATCAATGTGATTGCGCCGGTGTTCAGCGGTAAAAAAATCGTCGCCTTCGTCGCCAATATCGCGCATCACGCCGACGTCGGCGGCATGGTGCCCGGCTCGGAAGCGGCGGTGTGTAAATCGATTTACCAGGAAGGTTTGCGCATCCCGCCGGTGCGCATCATGCGCAAGGGCGTGGTGAACCGCGATGTCGTCGATATTATTCTGCTGAACTCGCGCACGCCGGACGAGCGCATCGGTGATCTTAACGCGCAGTTTGCCGCCAATACCGTGGGTGCGCGCAGCGTGTTGCAGCTCTTTGATCGTTATGGGTTGAAAGAAACGCAGGAAGCCATCGCCGGTTATCTGGATTTCACCGAGCGACGCTTTCGCGCGGCGATCAACAAGCTGCCGCGCGGGCGCTATGTGGCGGAGGATTTTCTCGATGGCAATCTGGCGGGCGAAACCTGCGTCATCCAGCTCGCTCTGACCATCGGCCGGGGCCGCATGGATTTTGATTTCACCGGCTCCGGCAAGCAACTGGAAAGCGCACGCAACATCCCGTATCGCGCGCTGCTTGCCACGGTATACACGGTGGCCAAAGCCCTGCTCGACCCCGAAGTGCCGGCCAATGCTGGCTACTACCGCACGCTGCACATCAAGGCGCCGCCGGGCTGCGTGGTGGGGCCGGTGCCGCCAGCGGCGATTGGTTGCCGCTCGATTTCCGCGAGTGTACTGGGCGACGTGATCGCCCGCGCGCTGTCGCAGGCGATGCCGGATAAAGCGCTGGCCGGCAGCGGGCCGCATCACTTGTTTGTGCTCTCGGGCACCGATCCGCGCACCGGCGTTTATTTTGTTGACTACGAAACCGTGGCGGGCGGCATGGGCGCACGCGCCACGCGCGACGGTGTGGACGGCGTGCGTGTGCATGCCTCCGGCTCGTCGAATCTGCCCAGCGAAGCGCTGGAACACGCGTATCCGTTTCGCGTCGAACGTTACGCGTTGTGGGATGAATCCTCCGGCGCCGGACAGTATCGCGGTGGCGCGGGCGTGGTTCGCGATTACCGCGTGCTGGCCGATGATATTGTGGTGAGCCTGTCGTCGGAGCGACAGTACGTGGCATCAAAGGGCATGGCGGGTGGCGGCTCGGGGGCGTGCGGCGCGTTTGTGCTGAATCCCGATACGCCCGGCGAGCAAAAACTGCCGTCCGCCGCCGCCGATGTGCCGCTGCCGCGCGGTAGCGTGTTGCGCATTTGCACGCCGGGCGGCGCGGGGTATGGCGAGGCTAAACAGCGTACTATTACCGCCGTCGAGAAAGACGTTATTGAAGGGCGGATATCGGCGGATTATTCGTCGCGAATTTATCTGGCCGGCTCGTAAGCATCCATAGTCAAGGAGTGTAATTTATGAATAAACCCAACACCGAATTCGATGTCATCGCCGCGTTCCGCGAAGACTTTCCCGCGCTGAAACAATGGATCTACATGGATGTCGCCGCGCGCGGCGTGCTGTCGCGCACCACGCGTGCGGCGCTCGATGCGCACCTAGACGAACGGATGATGAATGGCGGCGACAAGGATCGCATGTTCGCGCTGATCGAAGGCACGCGCGGGCGCTTCGCGCAACTGATCAATGCGTCGGCTGACGAGGTCACCTACACCAAGAATATTTCCGAAGGCCTCAACATGGTGGCCACCGGCATCGGCTGGAAGGCCGGCGACAACGTGGTGGTATGCCCGGAACTGGAGCACCCCAACAACGTGTATGTGTGGCTGAATCTGCAACGCATCGGCGTGGAAGTGCGCATGGTCAAGGCGCGCGACAACCATATTCCCATCGATGACATGATTGCGAACATGGATGCGCGCACGCGTTGTGTCACCGCGTCCACGGTGACGTTTGCGCCGGGCTTTCGCACCGACATTGATACCTTGGGCCGCGTCTGTCGTGAGAGAGGCGTGTTGTTTCTGGTGGACGCGGCGCAGTCGGTGGGCAAGCTGCACACGGACGTGAAGCAATCCAATATCGATGCGCTGGTGGTGTCCACGCAAAAGGGTTTGCTGGGGCTGTACGGCATGGGCTTTTTGTATCTGCGGCGTGAGTGGGCGGACAAAATGCATCCGGCGTATCTCGCGCGCTTCGGCGTTGACCTGGGCGATGCGCATGAGGCGGCCCTCGGTGACGTGTCGTTCAAGCTGGCTGAAGGCGCGCGGCGCTTTGATCTGGGCAACTACAACTTTGCCGCGACGGCTGCGGTGGATGCCTCGATGAAACAGTTGCTGGATATCGGTACGCAACGGATCGGGCAACACGTCACCAGCCTCGTGCACGCGCTGGCGCAGGGGTTTTACGATCTTGGTGTGCCGGTGGCCGGTGGCAAGCCGGGGCCGCATCTGGCGGGCATCGTCACCATCGGCAATATGACCGCCAATCATTACGGCAGCGACGACGCGCGTTTTAACGGGCTCTACAAACACTTGGGCGACAACCAGGTGAAGCTGTCGATACGTCGTGGTTTGCTGCGCTTTTCGCTGCACGCGTATAACAACCGCGATGATGTGGCGCGCGTATTGGCGTTGAGTAAAGCGTTTCTGAATAAATGACATAACTATGTGATTTTATTGTGAATTATATAGATCCAGCGACAGGCGCTCTGTACCCGACTGACACCGCTCGTTGGTGTTCCGACAGTGGCGGCTATCTTAATCTTGCGCCCGGCGCGGGCTTGCAACGCGGTGACATTCAGACATCGCGCTACTCGGTGTGGCGTTACGCCAAGGCGATAGCGGTCGATGAACAGCACGCCGTGACGATGGGCGAAGGCTGGACGCCGCTGACTTGTGGCACATGGGGCGGCGCGGGGCGCAACACCGAAGTGATGTTCAAGCTCGAATTCATGATGCCCACCGGTTCGTTCAAGGATCGCGGCATGACGGTGATGGTGAGTTATCTCAAGAGCTGTGGCATTCATGACGTGCTGGAGGATTCATCGGGCAACGCAGGAGCCTCGCTGTCGGCGTATGCGGCGGCGGCGGGCATGCGTTGCCGCATCCTGGTGCCGGAGACGGCGTCGTATCCGAAAATTGCGCAGATCGCCGCTGGCGGCGCCGATGTGGTCACCATACGCGGCACGCGGCAGGATGTCGCCGATGCGGCGTTGCGCATGAGCCGCGAGATTTTTTACGCCAGTCACAACTGGCAGCCGTTTTTCGCCGAAGGCACCAAGACACTGGCTTACGAACTGTGGGAGCAACTCGGTTTCAAGGCGCCGGACAACGTGGTGGTGCCGCTGGGCTACGGCAGCAACGTCGCGGGTTGCGAGCGCGGTTTCAGCGAGTTGCTGCGTAACGGCGAGATCACCAAAATGCCGCGCATCTTTGGCGTGCAGGCGGCCAATTGCGCGCCGTATTTTCAGGCGTTCAAGGCTGGCGTCGAACACCTGGTGCCGACGGCTGTCACGCCGACCATCGCCGAAGGCATCGCTTCCTCCAAGCCCACGCGCGTGGCCGAGGCGCTGCGCGCGGTGCGCGAGTCGGGCGGCAGTATCGTCGCGGTGAGCGAAGCGGAGATCGTCGCCGCGCTCGGCACGCTGGCGCGCAAGGGGCTATACGTCGAGCCGACGTCGGCAGCGGCAGGCGCGGGGCTGACGCAGTTGCTGGCAAGCGGCACCATCAAACCTGGTGAAGCGACGGTACTGGTGCTGACGGGAACAGGATTAAAGGCGTCGGAGAAGATTGGGGAATTGTTGCAATTGAAGGCACGCACATGATCCATCCCGTCGATGAGCGTTTGGCAAGCCTCGGCGTGACGTTGCCGGATGCACCTACTCCGGCGGCGAATTATTTGCCGTACATCCTTTCAGGCAATCAGTTGTTGATAGCCGGGCAAGCAGCGGTGGTCGGCGGCAAACACGCCTTCGTCGGGCGACTCGGCGCGGAGCTGTCAGTGGCCGACGGTCGGCAAGCCGCGCGCTTGGCCGCGATCAACGTCCTCGCGCAGGTGAAGGCCGCGTGTCATGGCGACTGGAACAAGTTGACGCGCTGCCTGCGCATTTGCGGCTACCTCAATGCCACGCCGGAATTTGCCGATCATCCGCAGGTGCTGGATGGGGCGTCGGATTTTCTGGTGGCGGTGTTGGGCGACGCTGGCAAGCACGTGCGCACGGTGCTTGGCGCAACGTCCTTGCGTAGCCGCACCGCTGTCGTGATCGACGCGGTGTTCGAGATTAATATAAACATAAGTACTTGTTTTAAATAACCTTTTAAAGCTCCGCGTGCGGCGGCCTACGCCGTTTCAATGGCCAGTTCCATGCCCTTGACCACCAGCTTGCTGCCAATCTTGGCGCAGCGTCCGTTAAGTTCGCCCAGTTCCGCGCCTTCGTTGGCGGGGTCGCAAAAATAGGTTTCGTTGATGCTGTTGTGGCGCACGAACTTGATCGCCACGCCGGAGATTTTTTTGTTGTCGATGGTGATGCGCGCGATCATGCCCAGCCAGTCGCCGTGCGCAATGCCGCCGTGGCCGGTGTGAAACGAGAAGCTGCCAAGGCCGTAGAACACGGGTTTGCCTTTGTACATTTCCGCCGGTAGTGAATAGTGCGGGCCGTGGCCCATCACCACGTCCGCGCCGGCATCGATGGCGCCGTGGGCGATCATCGGCATGTAGTCGAGCAGGTCCTTGCGCAGGCCCCAGTGACAGGAGGCGACGAGGATATCCACCTGCTTGCGCAACGCGGCGAGGTCGTCCTGAAACTGTTTCAGGTGCTGCGCATCGGGCCAGGTGATGATCACCGGCGGAATACCCGGACGGTTTGCGGGCGGAATTTCTGGACGTGTCTTGTGCATCGGCACTTGATAGGCGGTGTGGCCGCGCAGCGTGGCGACACCGGCGGTGTGTGCAGTGGCTTCGTGGTTGGTGGGCCAGTAGACCGAAGTGCGCTGTAAAAAGCCGTAACGCACACCGTTTTTCTCGATGATCACCGGCGCGTAGGCCGCCGTACGATTCGCGCCTGCGCCGGTGTGCTGGACGCCGATTTCATCCAGCCGCGCCACCGAGGCATTGATAGCCGCTTCGCCGTAGTTGACATTGTTGGCGATGCCCACCGCGTCGATGCCCGCGTATTTGAGCGACTCGCCCGCCGGCCCTGGCGCGGCCATGAAGCCCTCGTTGTCCCACACTTGTCCGGTGGGCGGCGCATAGAGGCAGCACTCCATGTTGCTGAAGCGCACGTCGGCGGCTTTGAATTCGTCGATGACCTTGCGAAATGGCACGGTGGGATCGGTGACGTTCATCAGATTGACGTCGCCGGTGAGGATGAGCTGGGCCATGACGATTTTCCTTTGTGTAGGGATATGAGGGGCTAGTGGGACAGGGGGCAGTGCATCGGATATGGCACCGATTTTAGCCACACCCGCGCGTTCGGCACAACCGGAGATGTCGCCGGTGCGTGGCGTGCCTCACGTGGTAACGGCTGCGGCTCGACGGCGGGCGTGGAATGCGGCAGACTTGCGGAACTTTTCAGGCGGGCCGAATAGTTATGGGTAAGTATCTGTTGTTGATCGCGGGCGTGCTGGTGGTCTACTGGATCGTGCGCGCCAATTTGCGCCGCCGACGCGACCGCCTGGCCACGACAGAGGCCGAGAAGCGCGACAAGACCCCCATCGATGACATGGTGCGTTGCGCGGATTGCGGCGTGCATCTGCCGCGTGGCGACAGCCTGACGGTGCGCGGACAGTTCTACTGCTGCGCGGAGCACCAGCGCCGCCATGATCCCGGTGCCTGAGCCCCGACACCTGAACTCGATGGCCGTAGCTGCGCACGCGACAAGGGCGCTTCAGGACCGACGCGTACGAGGCGGCCCGGCGGCACCTTATTCCGAACCGTACTGGCGTTCGCTGCATTTATTTAATTTCTTCCGTCTGCTGATCGGGCTGGTGCTGTTGGGCAGCGTGATGCTCACCGGTAATCTGCTGCAACTGGGCTCCCACGACCGTACGCTGTTTATCCAGGTCACGGTGACTTACCTGTTGTTCTGTCTGGTGTGCGTGGCGGTCATTCGCACGCGCCGACATTTTAATTGGCAGATCGGCATGCAGGTGGTGGCCGATATTATTTTTGTGACAATTTTGATTTACGCCAGCCGCGGCTTGACCAGCGGCCTGGGCCTGTTGTTGTTGACCACGCTGGCGGGCGCGGGCCTGATCAGCCGCGGTCGGCTGACGCTGTTTTACGCAGCGCTGGCGAGTATCGCCGTGTTGCTGGAGCAAGCGTATGAAGTGTTGATTTATCAGGAAAGTGTCGCGCAATTCGTTCAGGCAGGGTTTTTGAGCATCGGCTATTTCGCCACGGCGATGGTGGGCCACACGCTGACGCGCCTGACCCGGGAAAACGAAGCAATCGCCGCGCAACGCGATATCGACGTGGCCAATTTGTCTGAGATCAACCGGCTGGTGATACAAGACATGCCCGACGGCGTGATCGTGGTCGATGGTGGCGGCGTGATTCGTCAGATCAATACCCAGGCGCTGGCGTTTCTCGGTGCGCTGGAGGGCCACGCGCCCGTCGGCGCAACCGTGCGCATCGAAGACTATGCGCCGGTGCTGGCCGGGCATCTGGTGCGCTGGCGTGCTGGCGGGGCACCTGCTTATACCGCGTCGGTGGATGACCGCCACGGCTTGCGTTTTGTGCAGGTGGGCGCGCGCCCCGAGGCCAGCACAGTGATTTTTCTGGAAGATCTCACACAGGTGCGGGCGCAGGCG
>CAMBGJ010000134.1 GCA_945865805.1 Bordetella parapertussis | reverse complement strand
CAGGCGGAACAAGTCTTTACGCCATCGGGCTGGTATTGATGTCGTATTCCACCACAGGCATGGAGCTTAACCTGAGCGCCGGGTTGATCATCGGCGTGGCGATGGGTTGTTGTGGCTTTAGCACCGTCTATGGTGTGATCGGGCGTACCGTGTCGGCAGAAAAGCGCAGCACGGCGATGGGTATCGTCGGCGCGGCGGGGTCTATGGGACAGTTTTTGATGCTGCCGTATGGGCAGTTGCTGATTAACCACCTCGGCTGGCAGCAGGCGTTGCTGATACTGGCGCTGACCGTGCTGGTGTTGCTGCCGTTATCCACCGCGCTGGTGGAAGACAAAAATGCGCAGGCCCCGGTGCTGTTCAAGCAATCGATACCGGCGGCGCTGCGCGAGGCGTTTCAGCATCGCGGCTTTATGTTGATGTGCATCTCGTATACGGTGTGCGGCTTTCAGTTGCTGTTCGTGTCGGTGCATTTTCCGGCGTATCTGATCGACCAGAAAATGACACCCGCTACTGGCATGATGGCGCTGGCGCTGATCGGTTTATTCAATACCTTCGGCAGCTACACCTGGGGCTGGCTCGGCGGGCGCTACACCAAAAAATACCTGCTGGCTACGCTGTACTTCACGCGCTCGATGGTCGTGATGGCCTTTGTTCTCACGCCGCTGTCGCCGATGACGGTGTATCTCTTTTCATCGGCGATCGGATTTTTATGGCTGGGCACGGCACCCATTACCAGTGCGATGATCGCGCAGATTTTCGGCCCGCGTTATTTGTCGACGCTGGCCGGCTGCGCCTTCATGTTCCACCAATTCGGCAGCTTTCTCGGCGTGTGGATCGGCGGCCGCATATTCGACGTGACAGGTTCTTACAGCCTCATGTGGTGGATCGTCATCGGCACCGGACTGGTGGCCGCCCTGCTCACCTTGCCGGTGGACGAAAAGCAGATTCCCCGCACCGCCTCCGCCACGGTTTAGGCGGCATCAAATCATTAAACGCCCGCCGCTGCCGCACGCTCTGCGCGCTGCGAGCGTGCTGCTTCCTCGCGCAACCAGGCGCGAAACGCCGCCACCGCCGGACGTTCATCGGCGTGTTCGCTGCAGGCCATGTAATACCCATCCGGCAACTTGACGGTTAAATCAAACGGCGCCACCAGTTTGCCGCTGGCAATGTCTTCGGCCGCCAGCGCGGGCATGCTGACGAGCACGCCCACCGCGTCGATCGCTGCCTCGAATGCCAACACCGCATGGCTGAAGTGCGGCCCCTTGTTGGCTTCCACA
The DNA here is from genome assembly GCA_945865805.1 of Bordetella parapertussis. Taxonomy (GTDB): domain Bacteria; phylum Pseudomonadota; class Gammaproteobacteria; order Burkholderiales; family SG8-41; genus UBA5216. The sequence goes on along the minus strand of CAMBGJ010000134.1, from coordinate 11,628 downwards.
CCGGTAACGCCCGCCTCGCGCAGCCACAGCCCCCAGAACGGTTCGTTGTCGTAAAGCTCGCCGGTGTCATCGTGCAGTAACAGATGGTGCTTGAGATCCTCCGCCGTTTTCAGCGGATGTTCGCCGGTCAACAACTTCGGACTGCAAATCGGCGTGATGCTCAGATCAAGCAGGCGCTCGACCATGATGCCGCTGACGTGGCCGCGACCATAGAGTATTGCCACGTCCGAATCCGCTAGCCAGTTTTCAACCGTGGCGCGCTCGGCTACGTCGCCCTTGCCATCGACGCTCACGCGGCGCATGCGCGCGGATATACGCACGTCAATCTCGGGATGCGCGGCAATAAAGCGATGCAGGCGCGGCATCAGCCAGCGCGAGGCGAACGACGGCGCCGCGCTCACGGTCAGCGAACCGCCGTTTTGCTGACTGCGCAGAATCGTCACCGCTTGCGCCATGCAATCAAAGCCTTCGCCCAACTTCGGCAACGCGGCCTTGGCCACATCGGTGAGTTCCAGCGCACGGTTGTAGCGGCGGAATAGCTGCACGCCCAGATATTCTTCCAGCGCACGAATCTGGTGGCTGACCGCAGCCGAGGTGACGTTGAGCTCAATGGCGGCTCGTTTCACGCTCAGGTTGCGCGCGGCGGCTTCGAAAGCCTTGAGCGAATTCAGGGGCGGCAAGCGCACGGGCATGATGTCACCTGTTAAGTTTATCTAAAGTGATACTTCAATTTATATCTATTGATGCGATGCAACAATATCATAAAGTCAGAGTCTATCTAGTAGCGTTAAGTAATTGAATTAAATTATTTAATGCGTTTGATGCAACACAACTAAATCATTGATATTAAAGGATACTCAATATGGAAAAGACGTATAAATTAGCAGAAAGTTCAGAACTATATAGAAAAATTGATGCGTTAAAGCTGGCGCCGTCCGCCCGCGAGCACGCGCTGGCGAAGCTGACGATGGCAGAAACGCTGGTGGGATCGGCAATCTGGTTGGCCACAAAGCTGATGCAACTCGGTTCGGCAACGCCGACCCGCGATGCAGCGGTGAGCGGCAAGCTGAAACATCAGTAGCAGTGATGAGCGGTGAAACGAACGGTGCGCATGCGGGTTCGCTCTGGACTTTTTCGTCAAAAGCGAAAGTCATGCCCGCCGTTCTCACGCGCGAATTAATTTTGCCTGCCGTCACTGTATCGCCGGTGGCTTGAACTAAACCGCAAATACCTTGCCCACTGAATGCCGGCCTTCGTGATTCACCGCAGTAATTGTGAATCGTGAAGTTATTTTTTTGCAGGCATCAACGATACCGTCACAGAAGGCACGATGTTCAATTCCAAAGACACCCTATTCGGCAAGAAAGACGAAGGCATCAGGGACAATAAACTTTCCACGCTACCGCGTGCTCCCGCCGCAGCCGCCTGCCACGCTGCGGTCATCGCTGCCGCTCCGGCCCCAGCTACGATACAGGCGAGCACGCCGCAGACGTCCGGCAGCAGGCTTATCGTCGGCCCTGACATTAAACTCAAAGGCGTTGAAATCACCGACTGCGATACGCTGGTCGTGGAAGGTCGCGTCGAAGCCTCGATGGACAGCCGCGTGATTCAAATCGCGGAGCATGGCGTGTATTCAGGCTCGGTGTGTATCGACATCGCAGAAATTCACGGCCGCTTCGAAGGCGAACTCACTGCACGCAAACACCTGCTGATTCACTCCAGCGGCCGCGTCTCGGGCACCATACGCTACGGCAAAATCACCATCGAAGACGGCGGCGAGCTATCTGGCACCATCAGCACGCTGGCTGCGGGCGGCGTGGACAAGGGCACTGACGCGGCGGTGGACATCATGACGCCGTATGACCCGTTTGCCGGTAAACCCTCATCACTGGCCAAGCCAGCGGCAGCGCACTAACGATCTTTTTTATTGCGCCACCGTGGCCGGTGCTGCAGTCGGTGTAGCGACAGGTGCTGCTGCCGCTGCCGCGTCTGGCACTGGCACGCGCACGCGGTCAAACTCGGCGAGGATCATGTCGGTCAGATCCGCCGGCATGGGCACCACGCGTGCGCGCAGCGCGCCGGCGAGTTCTTCGCGGGTATCGAGCGGCATGCGCTCGTATTCCTCGCGTGCCTCGGCGGCGATCCGCCGCTTGCGTGCCATCGGCAGATTGTTCAGCGCCTCGTGCGCCTGACGCACCGCCGATGCCTTGACTGCCAGATCGGCGACTATCGCCGGTGCCTGAAAGGCATTATTGGGATCGAGCAGAATCCGCCGCACATGCTGGTAGACCTCGCCACGCTGCGCCGAGGTGAGATGCACAAAGCCTTCATCGATCAGATGCCGCAACTGGGTATCATCCATGCCCAGTGGCAAGCCGGGTTGTGTGGTAACCGGCGGCTGACTGGGGGCTGCTGCCGTGGCACGTTCCACGGAGGCCTCGATGCCTGTGCTGATGATTTTGTCGCGCAGGACACGCAGCAGAAATAACGTCAGCGGGTCAAGAGCGTGCGCGGGGGTGCACAGCACGGCCATCAACAAGCCCATCGCCAAACGGTACGGTAAACGCATCAAACCCTTCATGCGCCACACTCCTCGTTTCCATGCCGTGCCGCAACCGCGTCAGCATTTTTTGTAAGTCTTTGTTTTTATTATTAAAATACACCGATCCTGCAGAATGTCAAGACGCGTGCCGCGCAGCAAAACAGTTACACAAAACTCAGTCCGCCTTGATACCCGCCTGCTTGATCACGCGCACCCACATCGCCACTTCGTCCGTGATGACTTTTTTGAATTGCTCCGGTGAGCTCGCCACCACGTCCGCGCCGTCCTTGCCAAAACGGTCGACGACATCCGGCGAACGCGCGGCGCGCACCAGGTGATCGTTGAGGATTTTGATCACCGGCGCGGGGGTAGCCACTGGCGCCACCACGCCGACCCAGCTTTCGAATTGATATTGCACGCCGGACTCAATCACGGTCGGGATATTCGGCAACATCGCCAGACGCTTGGGACTGGTCACCGCCAGCACGCGCATGCGGCTTGAGTTGACGAAACCCACCGCCGCCACCACCGCCAGCGCGCTCATATCGACTTCGCCCGACATCAACGCAATCAGCGCCGGGCCGCCGCCCTTGTACGGCACGTGCGCGAATTTTGTGCCGGTCTGCGAGGCCAGCAGTTCCACCGCCAGATGCGTGAGGCCGCCCGCACCTGCAGTGCCGAACTTGATGGTGGCAGGATTTTTCTTTGCCAGCGCAAGCAGCTCGCGCACGTTTTTCGCCGGTACCGAAGGGTGTACCGCGATCATGCTGGGCGACGAGGCAATCAACGACACTGCCGCGAAGTCTTTCTCGGGGTCATAGCCCAGTTTGGAAAACAGCGACACATTCGCCACCAATCCCACGGTATTGGCAAGCAGGGTGTAGCCATCGCCCGGCGCACGCGCCACCAGTTCGGTGCCAAGGTTGGTCGATGCGCCAGCGCGCATTTCAAGTACCACGCTCTGACCGATGGTCTCGCTCATGCGCGGCGCGATCACGCGCATCACGGTGTCGATGCTGCCACCGGGCGGCACCGGCAATACCATGCGTATGGGCTTCACCGGAAAAGCGCCGCTTTGCGCCATTGCCGCCGTGCTAACCGAAAGTAACGCCAGAGCCGCTGCCAGTTGTTTCACGTCTTGCTCCTCTGTTCACTGCGCCTAACCTTCAATCTTGATATTCGCCTCGCGCAGAATTTTTGCCCAGCGATCATGCTCGGCGCGCATGCGTCTATCCACGTCGTCCGCCGTGCCGCCTGCCACTGCCATGCCTTGGGCATCCAGTGTCTTGCGCAACTCGGCATCCTGAAACATTTTATTCATTTCACCGTTCAGCCGCGCGATCACCGCCGTTGGCGTGCCCTTGGGCGCGACAAACGCAAACCACGATTCCACGTCAAAGCCGGGCACGGTTTCGGCGACCGTCGGGATGCTGCGCTGCGCGGGCCAGCGCTGCCCGGTGCTCACCGCGATCGCGCGCAAGCGCCCGGATTGCACATGCGGCAACACCGGCAGCATGCCGGTCATCATCACCTGCGTTTGCCCTGACAGCAAATCCGTCATGCCGAGCCCCGTGCTTTTGTACGGCACGTGCAGCATGCGCATCTGCGTGAGACTCATCAGGTGCTCCATCGCCAGGTGCGTGAGACTACCCACGCCTGGCACCACAAACGACAACTGCCCCGGCCGCTCGCGCACAAAGGCGACGAATTCCTTCACCGTTTTCACCGGGATCGATGGATGCACTACCAGTGTCAGCGGCGAATACCCTACGCGGATCACGCCAGCGAGCCCGCCAAGCGCATCGTACGGCGGCTTATGCGCGGCGATGGTCGCGGGCACACTGCCGGAAATCAGCATCAGCGTGTAGCCGTCGGGCGCGGCTTTCACCACCATGCCAATGCCGATCAGCCCCCCGCCGCCGCCGCGATTGTCCACCACGAATTGCTGGCCGAGCACGTCGCCGAGTTTCGCCGACATGATGCGCGCAACACTATCGCTGCCACCGCCAGCGGCCATCGGCACGATCACGCGCACGGGTTTCACCGGCCATGTCGGTAACTGAGGTGCCTGCGCCTGCGCCGTCGCGCTCAAACACAGAAGCGCACTGGCAAAAAAAACACGGGGCGAGCCGTTTAACAATTCGGCCCGCCCCGTGCGTTTCATGGTGTGCGACGTAGGTGCTTAGCTATTGTGCGGCGTGGCCCAATGGCCGGCGTCGTAGCCGGGCCGATAGTTGCGGTTGGTCTGCACCGGATTGCGATTCACCAGCGGACGCGCATACAGCGGATGCGTCACACTGCGCACCTCGTGCTCGATGGTGTAGAGGAATTTGCCATCCACCGGATCGACGATATCCTTGAAGCGATATTGGTACTGATCGCTTTCCTGGATGATCAGGCCATGGTCCTTCAGCCACTTGTGCGGGCCGGAGAAATCAGCGATGTAAATTTGCAGATGGTGGCCGTCGTATTCCGGAATCGGCTTGGTGGTCTCGCGGAAAATCAGATACTGATGGTGGCCCACCATCACATGCGCGGCACGGCCGGCGGGTTCGTCCTTCACTTTCGACGGTGCCTTGATGACCTGATTGTAAAAGCGCACGATGCCGTCAGCGACACCGGGCGGCACATCAAATTCAACATACGGGATGCCCAATTGCGTGCCGCCAAAACGCGACGGATCGGGCTCATACACCTTGAACTTGTTGCCCCACGGACAGGTGGTCTCGACATATTCGCCGCAGTTTTTGTAGGCGAATTTTGTGCCCGCGAGTTTCGGCGCCACGTATTCGAGACGCTTTAACAACGCGGCACGATCAGGTTGCACGATGCCGGTATGGCCGCGCAGCACCTGCGCTGCTTTTGCCGGCATGTGTATCTGGCTGCGGCCGATGTTCACCCACATATTTTCCAGGCCGGTCATGATGTACGGGTCGCGCGTCAGTCCCATGCCCGAGAGGTAAAACAACACGGCCGGAATCTGATCCGGTACCGTGGTGTTGGTGTGTTCCAGCCAAATGGAATTACCCAGATCTTCTGCGGTGCGATCAAAAACCGGTTCACTATTGTTGTCCATGCGAGCCTCCAGTTAAAAATGACGGATTGGTTGAAGTCACTGAAAATACGGATTCGACAGCCAATTTTAGCGCGAAGTCGCGACTTGTAGTTTGCGGCGTTCGCATATCGTCGCATTCCCGGATTCAATATGTAACTATTTGTTTTTATTGATATTTTATTTCGCCATCAAGCACCGCGGCGGGTTGCGGCACCCGGCGTCGCGGTGCCACCAGCCTTGCCCGCTATACTGCGGAATCCTGCCGCAGGATAACGTTCACGGAGCCAAGCATGCCGATTTTGCCCATATCCGGTATCGACCATATCAATATGTGCGTCACCGACCTCGAACGCTCCATCGCGTTTTACCACGACGTGTTTGGATTTGAAATCCGCGAAGATCATCGCGAACTGCAGGAATATCCGTGGGTTACCCTGGGCATCGCGCATACCGCTTACCTGGTGCTGTATCAGACGGACAAGGCAGCGCAAGCCCGTGACATGCGCATCGTGCATTTCGGGTTTGCCCTGCAACCCGGCCAATTATTCGACGACGTGCTGGCCCGCGTGCAGGCGGCCGGCATCAAAACCCGACTGAATCGCAACGGCACCCCTTACATCGTGCACTATGAAAAATCCAGCTCGCTATACCTGAGCGATCCCGACGGCTACGAACTGGATATTTCCGTCAAATTTGGTGGTGGCCTCGATGAAAAATAGCCGCGTAACCCTTGATTACAAGCCCTGCATTGCCTGCCGCGTGCGGAGCGGCTAACATGGCGGCCAGCACGGCTCAACTGCAGTGAGCGCAGTCACCCTGTCACCACAAAGGAATACGCCACCATGAGTGAAGAAGACCCCAAAACCAAGGTCATCATTCTGACCAGCAGCTATCGCATCAAAGGCAAAATTCATTTGCAGCCAGGTGCGCGCGTGACCGATTTTATGATCGATTCGAAGAATTTCGTGGCCGTCACCAACGTCGAGATTTGGGATCTGACCGGACGCCAGATCATGGCCGCGCCGTTCATCAACGTCAGCCGCGATCATATCGAGATCATCACCCCTGACGGCGCTGCACCCGTTGCCGCGCAAGCTACCTAAGCTATTGTTTTAATTTATTATTTAGGCTTATTCAGACTGGCACCGCAGCCACCGAGGCAATCGCCGAAAATAGATTGCCGACGGTCTGCTGCGTGATGCCGCGCGTGATGAACACAATGCGCGTTTCGTGATCGTCGCTGGGCCATTTTTCCAGTTCGATCGGCGGGTGAAACAGATGCTGCACGCCCTGCACGATCAGCGGCCCCTTGTGCCCTGCCACGTTGATCAGCCCCTTCACGCGGAATAAATCTGCGCCGCGTAGCGTGCCCAGCACTTCCATGCACTGCGAAAACGACGCCCAGGTGAACGGCTCTTTGTAGCGCAGGCAAAACGAAATCACGTTCGTATCGTGCCGATGCGCGTGACCGTGCTCATCGTGGCCGTAGTGGCCGTGGTCTTCGGCGTTCTCTGCGCCCATCCAGCGCTCCACGTCTTCCATGCGCGATTGCATGCTGCGCAGAGAGACGTCGATCAAAAACGCCAATTCGATTTCACCGTTGATCGCACGCTTGACCGGCGCGCGTGGATTCAAATCGCGTAACGCGGTTTCCAGCGCGGCAGCCTTGGCTTCATCCACCAGATCAGTCTTGGTAATCACCAGACGATCCGCCAGCGCCGCTTGCTTCACCGGCTCGGACAAGGTTTTCAATTGCTCCAGGCCATTGACCGCATCGACCAGCGTCACCACACAATCGAGGCGATACTGCGATTGCAGCATGGTGTCGGTCATCAACGTTTGCATCACCGGCGCCGGGTCGGCAAGCCCCGTGGTTTCGATCACCAGCCGATCGAAATCAATGATCACACCATTGCGCCGCTTGATGAACAAATCGCGCATGGTCTCCTGCAAATCGCCGCGCAGGACGCAGCATAAACAACCGTTGTTGAGCAGCATCATCTGCTCGGACGACACCTCAACCAGATCGTTATCGATCGCCTGCTCGCCGAGCTCGTTGACGATCACCGCCACGCGATTCATCTCGGGGCGTTTCAGCAGCTTGTTGACCAGCGTGGTTTTGCCGCTGCCGAGAAACCCGGTGACGACGCTAACGGGGATACGGCCTGACAGGGCGCTACGGCCTAGAACGGGGGCTTCCATAATTCACCTCTACAACAGCCTAAAGAAACGCCTTCCCCTTCAGGGGGAAGGTGGGGATGGGGGTGGGGTCAACGTGTGCGCTGCCCCATCCCCACCCTAACCCTCCCCTTGAAGGGGAGGGAACGTAATTGTTGCCTCCCCTTAAATGGGAGGGAACAAATCACTGCGTCCACTCAACAATATAAAGACCGCCGGTAAACCGATCCTGGCAATACACCAGCCCACGATCATCGACCCACACGTCGTTGATCTGCACCGCGCCCTTGGGCGACAGTTTCGGCGTGCCGGGCACGAAGTAGGCGACTTCCTGCGGCTGGTACGGGTTGCTCAAATCATAGGCACGCAAGCCGCCGTTAAAGAATGTGGCGAGGATGATGTTGTCAGAGCGCCACGCGGTTTCGGCAGAATAGTTTTCCCACAGATTGTGCGAACCAAAGCGCCCGCCGCGTTTGCCGAAGCTCTCTACCGACGGCAGCGGTACAGTGGACAGCGGCACCGGATTGGTTTCGTCCGCGCCGTTGAGCACCCAGGTCATCTTCGGCCAATCCTCACCGTTGTCGCGCACGCATTCTTCGGTGGCGATCACCAGATCACGGCTGAACAACGGCATCATGGTGTGCACAAAGCCGTTGAACGGCGGCGAATTTTTCCAGCGCGATACGGTCTTGATATTGGATTTGTCTTTGATGTCGAGAATAAAACCGCCGCCGTCGATATAGCCGACATACGCACGGTCAGGCCGCTGCTTGGAGTAGACATTGGTGTTGTGCGCGCGATAACCGCCATCCAGTTTTAAACGTGGCGGCGGTGCCACGGAATCACCCACGCGGGTACCCGGCATCCACCAGCGCCCCACTTCCGTCGGCTTGGACGGATTTTTCACATCGATGATGCGGTAAAACTGATCATCCTTGGGGTTGGTCGGCTCGAAGTCTGCCGCGCCGCTGGCGATGTGCACATACTCGCCGTCGTCGAACCACACGCAATGCACGCCTCGCGAGAACTTGCCCGACGCGTCAAAGTGCGAAATCAGCTTGGGTTTTTCCGGCACCGTAATATCGAACAAATCGAAGCCTGCCGGCTTCATATCGAACTTCTTGGTTTGGTAGGCCACCGCCATGAGGTTGCCCACCACATCAAGCGAGTTGGAGCGCACATCGCCGTGCGGCAAATCCGTCTGAATCACGAACTTGGGATTGCGCGGATCGGTGACATCGAGCGCGGTGAAGTTCTTCGGTGCGGACTCATGTGCCATCCACATGATGCGGCGACCGTCCTGGGTTTTTTGCATGCTGATGCCTTCGCCCATGCCGCCGAAACCCTGCATTTCATGCTGGGCGATCTGCTTCATGTTGAAGGCCAGCGTTTGTGACGCCTGGCCTGCCGGTGACATCGATTTTGCTTCGCTCATGATTCAGTTATCTTTCAGAGATTTGAAAAACCAATTTAACCACGGAACACACCGAAAGCTACCGCACGAGTTCCGCGTATTCTGCGTGTTCCGTGGTTTACTTGTTCTTACGTTTCGCGCGTGGTTTCGCGCGTGGATTTCCCGCCATCCGTTCCAGCACCGCGCACACCGCGCCGGTATCTTCCTTCGCAAACCCTTGCGACAGCGCAGCCGAATAATACGCCTTACTCGCCTCGAATAGCGGCACGGGAATATTCAGCCCTGCCGCGAAGGCACCTATGATATCAATATCTTTTTGATAAACCTCGCATTTCATGGTGGCGGCGCGATAATCATCCTTGATCATCATCGGCCCGCGCACTTCAAACATGCGCGAGGTGCCTGCGCCGTCCTTGATCACCTTGTACACCAGATTCAGATCGAGGCCCGACTTCAGCCCCATCACCATCGCTTCGGCCGCCGAAAGATTGTGTATGGTCACCAGCAGATTGGCGATGAACTTGAGCTTTGAACCATTACCGAATTCACCGCAGTAATGCATGCTGCGCGCGAAACCCTTGAACACCGCATCGCAACGTTTCACCGCCGCCGCGTCACCGCTGGCATAGACCGAAATATCCTTCGCCGCCGCCTGCGCGCCGGTGCCGCTGATCGGGCAATCGAGCACCGTGACGCCGAGCACGGCGCAGCGCGCTCGGATATCGTTTTTGACATCCATCGGCATGGTGCTCGCTTCGATCACCACCGCGCCTTTTTTTGCACCAGCGGCAATGCCGTCTTTGCCGAAAAACGCCCCTTCCATCGCCTTGATGCTCGGCAGCGACGTGATGATCACATTGCATTGCCGCGCCACCTCCGCACCCGATGCCGCACAATCGCCGCCGCGCGAGGCATGCGCCGCGCGCGCCTTTTTGTCGGGATCAAAGCCGATCACGCCAAACTTCGCTGCCAGCAAATGTTGGGCAAACGCGCCGCCCATGATACCCAGTCCTACTTGTCCCACCATTACCGGTTTCTTCATATAAGTATTTGTTTTTATTAACTATTTTAAATGTAAGCCCAATGCAACAGGCTTGAATGCTATCACGGCATACACCGCTTGCAGCCGTGAAACGAGGCACCGCGATCGCGCGCATGACGTCGCCTGCCGTGCAGGCCGCTATCCGCTGGTTTCTACCGACTGCACAAAAATCACTTCGCAACTGCCCTGCCCTCTATCCTCGCGCGACAGCGAGCTGCGCCATCCCCAACCATCCTTCGACTTGACTTCCACCAGGTAGCCCGAAAGTTTGACGATCTGCCCCTTGCGAATGCTGCCCAGCGTACGCGCCACGCCCGCATCGGCGGGTATCAGATGCATGTTCGCGCTGGACGTTTCAATCTCTTGCGGCGGTATGGGGGGCTCGCCCTCGTATCGCCAGTAGTACCATCGATTGCCCTGTGAAATCGACAGCCGCTCGCTCACCGGCGACTCGCTCATGCGTCCCCAACCGAAAGCGACGTCCATCGGCGACAAATCTGATTCGCGTCCCGTACGATAGCCCGTTACCGAGAGCGCGCGCGCGGTGAGGCCGAACTGCGCCAATGTGATGAGTTCGTAACCGTTCATCACAAACGCATGGGGCTGGGTCACCGCGTCCTGACGCGGCGCCTCGCGTTCCGAACTGACCGACACCACCGCAGCCGGTGGCGCGTCCACCACCTTGGGCGGCTTGGTGCGCCCGAAGGCAAACCACAGTCCCGCCAGTACTACACCGCCTATCAATATGCGCTTCATAATGTCAGCCCTTCCGGTGCGCGCCACAGTACGAAAATCATCAATTCAAAAACCTTTCACCACAGATCGACTCAGATGAGCGCTGCATAAAATTTGTGCCGACTTTACTTAACCATTTGTTTTTATTGATTTTATTTGCTATTCAGCCGCTTTGAACCCCTTCACCGCAGAGGTTACGCAGAGAAGTGCGTTTTCTCTGCCGGAGGTCTCTCGCCCTCAATACATCAATGAGGCCACCGCGATGAGGAAGTTTTACCATCAAGGCTGAACAGTTACGATTTTTTATTTTCGCTTAGCCATAGACCCAGTCTGATTTTATCGGTGTTCATCGGCGGCTAAAAGCCCTTGCCCGTGACCTCGTTAAGCTAAAATACGCGCCTTCTTTTGCCCCATCTCTTTTGCCCCATCTCCGAGGACTTTCAGTGAAACAAATCAATGTAGGCGTTATCGGCACCGGCTGGTGCGGTGGTATCCGCGCGGAAACCTGCGCCATGAATCCGCTGGTGAAAGACCTGCACGTGGTCGAAACGCGACCGGAACGCCTTGCGGAAATCGCCGCCAAAACCCATGCCGTCACGGCCTCTGCTGATTACCGCGAATTGATCAAGCGCGACGACATAGACGCCGTGCTGATTTCCGCC
>CAMBGJ010000133.1 GCA_945865805.1 Bordetella parapertussis | reverse complement strand
TAATTTTTGCTGCTTCGTAACTGCTCGGCGCAATGATAAAAACCTTAAAACCTCTTTTGCCACAGAGGACACAGAGGACACAGAGAACGGCGAACCGCTTTTCCTCTGTGTCCTCTGTGGCGGATACTTTTGAATGTGTTGTTCGGGCTGAATAGTTACCCGGAAACAACCAAAAACAACCAGAAAGAAGAAGCCCATGAAATTGTCTCCCCTGCTTTTTGCCGCCGGTGTACTGCCCGCCCTTACGAACGTCACCGTCTCAGCGCAACCGTTTCCCAGCAAACCGGTGCGCATTGTGGTGCCGTTTCCGGCGGGCGGCTCGTTTGACGTGACGGCGCGCATCGTCGCGCAGCGCCTGCAACTGGGACAAAACGTGCTGGTGGAAAACCGTCCCGGCGGCGGCACGGTGATCGGTACGGAATACGTTGCGCGCCAGCCGGGCGATGGCCACACTATTTTGTCGATTGGCCCCAGCTTTACCATGCATCACGCGGTGCGCAGCAAGGTGCCGTTCGACACCGACAAGGATTTCAAGGCATTGGGCATGGCGATGGGGTTGACCATGGCCGTCGCGGTGAACCCGTCGCTGCCGGTGAAAAACATGAAGGAATACCTCGCGCTGGCGCGTGCGCGGCCCGGCGAGATCAGCTATGGCACCTCCGGCCCCGGCACCAGCCACAATATGCTGGGCGAGGCGCTCAAGCTCGCGCAAAAGGTGAATATCGTGCACACGCCATACCAGGGCGAGGTGCCCGCCGTGACGTCGGCGGTGGGCGGACACATCACCGGCGTGCTGGTGAATCTGTTTTCTACCGCGCCGTTTATCAAGTCAGGCCGTTTGCGCGGACTGGTGGTGACCAGCACGCAGCGCGATCCGCTGGTGCCTGACGTGCAAACCGCGCGTGAGGCCGGCGTGCCGGAAATCGAAGCCATCAACTGGAACGGTTTTGTAGTGCACGCAGCGACACCGGCGGCGGCGATCATGCGCTTAAACAGCGAGATCAACAAAGTGTTGACCACGCCCGATGTGCGCGAGCTTATGCGCGGCCAGGGCATGATCGCGGCGCCCGGCACCCCCGAGCAATTCGCCGCGCTGCTGAAATCGGATGGCGAGCGCTACAGCCGCATTGCGCGTGAGGCGAATGTGCGGCTGGATTGATCTGCTGTGCTAAACCTTCGCCTCCACCTTACGCACAGGCTTGGCGCGCGCCGCCTTGCGTGGCAGCAGCCGGGTGAAGTTCGACATCGACATCAGGTGGGCGTAGATGCGCGGCAGCACGCCGTTGACAACGAGTTCCTTCAACTTTTCCGCCGGCAGCGCGCTGATTTTCTGCTCGGCCGCACGGAACATGCCGGCCAGCGTGAACGGTTCGCCCTGTTCGGGTTTGGCCTGCATGGTGAAGGATTCGAGTAGACCGAGTTCGATGACGATTTTGCACAGCGCTTCGGTGCGCGCCAGGTCGGCCTCGAACTCAAACAGCAGCTTGCGCATGCTGTCCCACACCGGCAGCGGCTCGCCTTTGCCGTCGTAGAGCGCGTCGCCCTTGGTGCTGATGGCGCGCTTTTCCACGCAGGCGATGCGCTCGGGCTGTTCCTGCCCGCTGACGTTCACGCGCGTCATGCAAAAGGGGTAGCGGCGCACGTAGGCCGGCACTTAGGCATTGCGATCCCAGGTGAGATCGGGCGCAACGAATAAATTCTGTTGTTGCTCGAGGCCCACCACCGCCATCGCCACAGCCGATTTGCCTTGATCGCCGCTGACAAACACCACCGGATAATCGTGGCACGCGAGGCTGAATTCCGTATACGACAGAGGAATCACCATCATGCCGCGAAACACCGGCGGCAATTTGTTTTCAGCGGGCAGCACCACGCGATGCTCTTTGGTGAGCGGGACGACTTCCTGGTAACCGTAGGGCGGCGTGATATCCATGGCAAGCATCTTTAGTGGTGAGTTTGGCAGGCATTATAGAGGCGTGCGAGAAATTACCAAAATGTTAATTAAAACATATGCTTACGATTTGTGCGTGCGCTCGCTCTGACACAAAGCTGTCAACAGGGGGTGATACAGTAGGGGCATTGCAATCGAGTCCCGTCATGGCAAATCCACTGAACTTTCTGTTTGTCTGCACCGGCAACAGCGCGCGTTCGATACTCGGCGAAGCGCTGGCCACCACGTTGTCCAACGGCCGCCTGCGCGGATATTCCGCCGGTTCGCACCCTGGCGGCAGGGTGAATCCGTTTGCCGCCGAGCTGTGCGCGGGGATGAACTACCCGCAGGAAAATCTGCGTTCAAAATCGTGGGATGAGTTCAGCGGCAACGTTACTCCCGGCACCCCAGAGATGGACCTCATCGTCACCGTGTGTGACAACGCGGCCGGCGAAGCCTGTCCGGTATGGCTGGGGCATCCGGCAACCGCGCACTGGGGCTTGCCTGATCCGGCGGCGGTGACCGGCAGTGACGCGGATAAGCGAGCCGCCTTTGCCGCCATACGCGATGCCATGGCCAAACGCATCGGAATGCTGTTGGCCTTGCCGGTTGAACGTATGCCCGATGCCGAGCGGCGTGCCGCCTTGCGGCGCATTGGTGAGACGCCGGTGCTGGATGCCAACCGGGAAAAATTGTTCCCGGCGCGATGAGCACGATAAGCGGTATGACAGGGCAAACAACAGTTCCCAAGCAAAATTCACCGGCTTTCTATTGAGCGCATTAACCCCGCAACGCGCGGTACAGCAAATCGCCGCCGAATTCTTCGGCACCGCCCTGCTGCTCGCCATCGTCGTGGGCTCCGGCATCATGGGCGAGACGCTGGCCGGCGGCAACGCGGCTGTCGCGCTGCTGGGCAACTCCATCGCCACCGGCGCGGGGTTGTACGTGTTGATCACAGTGCTTGGCCCCATTTCGGGCGCGCATTTTAATCCGGCGGTGTCGCTGACGTTCTGGCGCACCGGCGAACTGTCCGCAGCGCTGCTCGCCGCCTACGCCGTGGCGCAAGTGTGCGGCGGCGTGATCGGCGTGTGGATCACGCATCTGATGTTTGATCTGCCGCTGATGCAGTATTCAAGCAAAGTGCGCAGCGGCGTGCCGCAATGGATCTCCGAGTGCCTGGCCACCGGCGTGCTGCTGGCGACGATTCACCTGGGCCTGCGCAACGCCGCCGAGCGCGTGCCGCTGCTGGTGGCGTTAATCGTCACGGCAGGCTACTGGTTTACCGCCAGCACGTTTTTTGCCAACCCGGCAGTGACGATTGCCCGTTCGTTCAGCAATACCTTTGCGGGCATACAGCCGGCCGACGTCGCAGGCTTTATCCTGATGCAACTCGCCGCGACGGCGATCGCGTGCACGTTGTTGCGCTCACGCCGAAGCTGACGCGCCAGGAGTACTTCCTAAGGAGTAAGAGGCAGAGGACTTCGTCAATTTCCTGCGCGCACGTAACGAAGATCACTCCGCTACCCGCGCCGTTTCGCGTGCGGCCGAACCGGTGTTTGGGCGCATCTGGGAGAATGAAGACGCCGCCTGCGACGCGCTTCAAAGGGCTGTAAGCGCAAAACCCTGGTACCTTTAATTGCGTGGCGCGTTGAATTGATATACCTATGTCAAACAGATTTGATTGGTAATTCGCATTTACGGGGTCTGCCCATGAACGCACTTATTACCGCTGAATCGCTGCTCGCGAAGTTAAAGATTCTGCCACCCGAACGCTTGGGACAGGTGGCGGATTTTGTGAATTTCCTCGCCACGCAGGAGCAGCGCCGCAAGGCGGGCGAGGCGTTGCGCGCGATGTGGGCACGCATGCCGGAAGCACTCACCGATGAGATCGAGCAGGAGGTGGTGGCTGAGGTGCGCGCTTACCGCGCGGAACGGCGTCAGCGCGGCACGACTTGATGCCTCTGGCAAGGTTGGTGCTGGATACCAATACGGTCAATTCAGGGCTGTTATGGAATGGCCCGCCGCGCCGCTTGCTGGATGCGGCACTCGATGGCGCGGTTGAGCTTTACACCAGCGCGGGCAAGTGGCGGAGTTGCGTGAGGTGCTGGCCTATCCGAGGCTGGCCAAGCGTTTAACCGCCAACGGTGAATCGGTGGATCGCTGTGTGGCCCGCTACATGATGTCGCGAATTTGACGGCGACGGCTACCATTGAGGGCATTGTTACCGCTGACCTGGATGATGATCATGCGATCGCTTGTGCGCTCGCGGCGCAGCCTAATGAACAACGCCCGCGGTAGCGGGCGTGGGTGAGATTTATCTTACAAATAACCCAATACAAACATATAGTTACGTTGCGACGAATTTAATTCGACCGCGGCCCGAATGGCACTTACTTAACACGTAACCATTTGATTATTAAATAATATTTATGGGCGCCAAAAGCGTTGAATTTTCTGCATACCCAATGAGCGGCCAGCAGCACGGCGTCCGAGCTATTCAGATATGCGCTCACGCCGCCGAGCATCCAATAAAATATTTATCATTTAAATCAATAGGTTACGGATTAAGTAAGTGCCATTCGACCCCGGCCCCTTAGAATTTTGGTACCTTGGGCTGCCGCGACTCCGGTACCTTGGGTTCCCAATACCTCCGAACACGCCAGGATCGCTATCATCGGGGGCTGATGGTCGTGCGCTTAGTACATCCAGCAGCTATTC
Source organism: Bordetella parapertussis (assembly GCA_945865805.1). Lineage (GTDB taxonomy): Bacteria > Pseudomonadota > Gammaproteobacteria > Burkholderiales > SG8-41 > UBA5216. Next base: position 8,618 of record CAMBGJ010000133.1, on the reverse strand, counting down.
GAACTAGACGGCTTCCCCTTGTCGTCAAAACAGAACCGGTCACCTGCCTTGGCGTCCTTGCCAGCGACCTTTGTCGTGGCAGTCAACTCGAGCCCGTACAGTTTGCCATCCGTTGTAAGCCGGATCTTTGAGCCAGTCGGAATCTCTTGGTCGGCTACCTTGCCGGCAGTGTTCACAGTGCAGGACTCGAGCTTCCCGTCGTTGAACAGGCGTATGCTCTGGGTGCACGCCCAGCCATCGACCTGAAACGGAACCTCGGTAAAGCCGTTTTTCAGCTTGCCATCGGGATATAGTGCGATACCCTGCCCCGCCGACGCAAACTTCACGCCGCCAATCATCACATCGCTGGCCACACTGCAGTTATTCAGCGCGCCGCCCTTGTGCATGGCTATGCTGAGCGGCCCTTTCTTGCAGGTGTAATTGCCGACCTTGGTATCGGCGGTGAGCATGCATTCCTTGAGGGAACCATCGTCGTGAAACGACGTGCGACCGGGCTGGCATTCGAAGTCCCCAACCTTGGCGGCCTGCTCGAGAACGCACTCGGCCAATTTTTCGTCCCTCTTATCCTCGCTGCCGGCCTTGCATGGGCACGGATTCGTCCCGCAGTATGCCACCTTCGCTGGCGCGGCCGCGGATACGGTTGCTGCGGGGCTCGGCTTCGCGGCTGGCGCTGGCGATGGCGCAGCGTCCTCTTTCTGCTTGCAGGCGACCGCAGTCATCGCCACGGCAAATGCGAACACAACGACACGAGAATTCATCATTGCGTGTAGGCCGTGCCGCATTAAGGTGCTACCAATCCGACCGGAGTACGTGTGGTCATTTTTCATTTTTGTCGCTCCTCAGCGGGGTGTAGATATTTAAACCACCGTTTTGCACCAACCAGTAGTCTATATACTCACCCGGCAAACAGGCAAGCGCCTGCCGCATCGCTGAGGCAGATTGAAAAAGAAGCGCTTGATCGCAACGCGGCTATCGTGTGCGCGCACGCAAGCGGGCCTTATTCCTGCCAGCAGATCGCCGAACACTTTGGAATGCACTTCAATTCGGTGGGGCGGATTGTGCGGAGCGGCAGGTGAGCGCTTTCTTGCGCGACTTGCCACTTTCCGCGCAAGTGAGTATTTGTGCCAACAGTTCGTGGATCATTTGGAACGGCAGTGTCACCACGGTGGGGTAATGTGATCGCTAGAACACGAGACCCGACGCCCCGCACGAGCTTGTAACGTAACGTTTATAACGATTAACGCAAAACAGGGAGCAAAAAAAATGAACAGATTGTTGATATCACTAATATTGGCTATGCCGCTGATTTTGACGGGATGTGGGGCGAAGGATGACAAGGTCGCTGGCACGGGCTCGAGTTCGTCGTCGAGTTCTTCGAAGGCAGCGGAGAAAGCAAAGCCGAATGCCGCTCAGCAGGCGATCATCGATGGCGGCAGTGAGACAAAATGGGATGCTCAGGGCTTGTCATGGAAACTGCCAACGGGCTGGCCCCAAATGCAGGTGATGAAGGAATCGCTCAATTACGGTTCGCCTGCCAACGGTTTTCTGATTGCATCGATCTCGGTAATGCCGGCAAGCTTTCCAGCCGACGTCAGCCTGGATGCAACCTATACAAGTTCTCTCGAACAGTTGAAGCAGGGCAAATACGAGGCCGTTCGTTGGCTCGAGATCGACGGCGTTAAAGGCGTGGAGTGGATCGAGGCGATGCCAGAGGACAAGGATGGTGCTCGCCGCTACCAATGGATCGCTTTTCGAAATTACCAGGGCCAGAATCAGCAGTTGAATATCATGGTATCGACAAAGGGATCGAACTTCGATAAACAACGCGATACATTTGCGGCAATTATGTATTCGATGAAGATACCGAAGGGATAAGGGCGATCTGCGCCGCGCTTTGGTGAGCTACGGCTACGTATTACAGCGCGTGCGTAGCCATTTTCGTAACTTATTGTTTTAATTAAATTATTTCAGCTCGACCATTGTTCAGCACGGTGACACTGCGGGCTGGTACGGTGGCGCGGAACGTGACTACGCTGCCATCAATCCACATTTCTGTGCGGATGGTTTCACCCGGATAAACAGGTGACGAAAAGCGACCTTCCATACTCTTGAATTTAGCGGCGTCGTAGCCGCAGCAGGTTTTGAGCAATGCATGTCCCGCTACGCTGAAAGTCGCGCGGCCATGCAGTATGGGTTGCTTGTAACCGGCTCTGGCCGCATTTATGGGGTCACGCATTTATGGAGTCAGACATCAATACACCATAACTATTTGTTTTTATTGGGTTATTTAAAATAAAAATGCTCCAAGCTACCTGCAAAATGTAACCAATAAAATCCGAAGCGTCTAAAGGCGTTTGATTGTCGCATCATTAATCAAAGGATGGTGCCATTCCGGTGAGAGTGCCATGAAGGTCAGACCCCCATAATTCGCTGGCCGCAGTTGAAGTGCCGCGCGGGCTGTCGCAAAACGGCAACTAAACCGTCATCAGCCTGCTGTATTTGGCAGCTAAGCTGTATTGCGTGAAAAACGCGGAAGATACGCAAGCGACCGAAGAAACCGAAGAGGTGATGGCCGAGCCGTTCGCGACGCATGCCGCCAGCTTACGCGTGACGCTAGTTACGGAGACCTTTCCGCCGGAAATCAACGGCGTGGCGATGACGCTGGGCAATCTGGTCAACGGCCTACTGGCTGGCGGGCACCCGGTGCAGATCGTGCGTCCGCGCCAGGTGCGCGAAGCCGGGCCGACGCCGCGCGCTGGTCTGGATGAAGTGCTGGCCAGGGGCATCCCGATCCCGAATTACCCGGATCTGCGCATCGGCCTGCTGTCGGCGAATCGGCTGCTCCAACGGTGGCGGAAACAAAGGCCCGATATCGTGCACGTGGCCACTGAAGGGCCGCTGGGCTGGGCTGCTGTCAGCGCGGCGCGAAAACTGCAATTGCCGGTGATCAGTTCGTATCACACGCATTTTCACCAATACTCGCAGCACTACGGCATGGGCCTGCTCACGCGGCCAATCGAGGCTTACCTCAAAAAGCTCCACAATCGAACGCTGGCGACGCTGGCACCAACACAGGCGTTGGCGCGTGTGCTGCAAAGCCGCGGCTATCGCAATGTGGCGGTGCTGTCGCGTGGCGTGGCTATCGAACAGTTCCAGCCTGGGCTGCGTTCCCCGGGTTTGCGCGCGAGCTGGGGCGCAAGCGACACGGACGTGGTGGTGCTGCATGTGGGGCGGCTCGCCAGGGAAAAAAACGTCGCTGTGGTGCTTGCCGCATTTGCTGCGATTCAGACCCGCCTGCCCTCAGCCAGACTGGTGTTTGTCGGCGACGGCCCGCAGCGCAAATCGTTACACGAGGCCTGTCCGCAAGCGATTTTTACCGGTATGAAAACCGGTGGCGAACTCGCCAAGCACTATGCATCGGGCGATTTGTTTCTATTCCCCAGTCTCACCGAAACGTTTGGCAACGTCGTGCCGGAGGCCCTCGCCAGCGGGCTCGCGGTGGTTTCGTATGGGGTTGCGGCGGCGGCCAACCTCATCACTGATGGCCGCAATGGCGTCTTGGTGCGACCCGGCGAGGAACGCGAGTTCATCCAGGCGTCTGTGGCCCTCGCTCTGGACAACGGCAAACGTGACGCCCTGCGCCGCGAAGCTGCGGGCAGTGTGGCGCACATGAGCTGGATGGTGGTAACGGATGGTTATATCAGCACCCTGCGCGCCACGATCGAGCGTCACGATAATCCGTCGGGTGCCGTCGATCACTCGTTGCACCCGTTGACCGCCGATCGGCTCAATCAGCCCAGCGCATGAGGGCCTGCCCCATGCGTATTACGGTGCCTTCGCGCAAAGCCTCGCACAACGAAAAGCCCTTGGGTGCCAGCACAATGATGGTGGAGCCGTGCTGAAACCAGCCCATCTCCTGCCCCTTGCCGAATACGGCGTCACACGTGACGTTGCGCGGCCCGCGATATTTAAGATGCAGCAGCACGTCCAAAAAATGCAGCCGGATGCTCGCCACCAGTATTGCCGCCACCGGCACCAGCGCCACAGGCTGGCCCGCGCACGGGCCGTTGCCCATGATGCGCGTCTTGATGAATGCCCGTTCGTTTTTACAGAACAGTTTTTCGACGCGCTTCAACGCAATCGGGTTCACGTTCCATGTGTCGCCGGAAAAGTAAGTCAACTGCTCGACGTGCAGATCGTGCGGTGCGTGAAAGCGGTGATACATGCTGGAGGTCAAGCGCAGCGTCACGAAGTAGCCGTCGCGCCATGCGTGGCCTTTGGTTTCATCGCCGAGCAGGTCTTCCAGCGCGTAGGGAAAGCCCTTGGCCTGAAAAATTCGCTTGCCTTCGATTGGCCCATGCGCGCCGATGATGCCGTCGCACGGGCTCGCAAGCGCCGCCGGATCGGCATTCACCGGGCGCGCGTCGGCCTTCAGTTCCCGAATAAAGCAATCGTGCAGACTGGTGAACTGCGTCTTGCGCGCTTCACTCACATCCAGCCCGGAAAAGAACCGCCATACCGCAATCGACGCATCGCGCACCAGCGGCTGCTCGATCTTGCTGAACCAGCCCATGAAGCGTGTCAGCGTGTTGCGCGGCAAGCGATTGGTGAGCAAAAAATTCAGCTCTTCGTGCTTCAGCAGATTCTGGATGGTTTGTTGAAAATTCATAACTATTTGTTTTTATTGATCTTTTTTGAAAAAAGGAATCGCTCATGAACGAAACCCTCGGCTTGTATGCGCTTGGTGGCGCGCTGCCGCTCGCCTGGTATGCGCTGACCCGCGCAAAAACGCGGCTGGAGTTGTCGCTGGCGAAACATCGGTCGCTGGCCGGTCATCCGCGCATGGCGCGGCGTATCGCGGCGCTGATGCCGGCGTACCGTTACCACGACGATGAGGCGTTCGGCATCGATGGCGCGCCGACGGATGTGGTGGCGCGCCGCCGAGTTGCTTTCACGCAATTGATCGAACAATTTCGCACGCGATTCGCGCGCAGCGTGGCGTTGTCCGCCGAAGCCGAAAGCGGCATCTCGGACATGCGTTTTGTCAGTGCCTACCGCGTGCCGTTTCAGTTTCGCCAGCTCGCGGAGCCGCTGAAAGGCGGTTCGTTCGTGCAAACCACGCGCGGCGTTACCGTGACCGATCTCGACGGCAATACGTTTTACGATCTCACCGGCTCGTACGGCGTCAATCTGTTCGGCAACGATTTTTACAAGCAATGCATCGCCGAGGGCAGCGCGCTGGTGAGTGAGCTCGGCCCGGTGCTGGGCGCGTATCACCCGGTGGTGGCCGACAATGTTTTTCGCCTGCTGGAAATATCGGGCATGGATGAAGTGTCGTTTCATATGTCCGGCACCGAGGCGGTGATGCAGGCGGTGCGTCTGGCGCGTTACCACACGGGGCGCACGCATCTGGTGCGATTTTGCGGTGCCTATCACGGCTGGTGGGGCGATGTGCAGCCGGGCATCGGCAACCCGGCGCGCGCGCGCGATACCCACACGCTGAAAGAAATGGACGAGGCCACGCTGCGTGTGCTGCGCCGCCGCCGCGACATCGCGTGCGTGCTGGTCAATCCGCTGCAGGCGCTGCACCCGAATGCGAATGCGCCGGGCGATACGTCGCTGGTGGACAGCTCCCGCCGCGCGGCGTACTCGCGCGAGGCCTACACCCGCTGGTTGGTGCAACTGCGAAAAATATGTGATGAGCGCGGCATAGCGTTGATCTTTGATGAAGTGTTCGTCGGTTTTCGCCTCGCTCCCGGTGGCGCACAGGAATATTTCGGCGTGCGTGCCGATCTGGTGACGTACGGCAAGACGCTCGGTGGCGGCCTGCCCATCGGCGCTGTATGTGGCAAACACGCGTGGATGAAACGCTTTCGCGACGATGCGCCGGCGGACATCTGCTTCGCGCGCGGCACCTTCAATTCGCATCCGTATGTGATGGGCGCGATGAACGCCTTCCTGCGGCGGCTCGACACCGCGCCGGTGCGCGCGCTGTACGACGGCCTGGAAGATATCTGGAACGCCCGGGCGCGGGCGTTGAATCAGCGTTTGACCGGCGCGGACGTGCCGGTGCAAGTGGTAAATTTTTCGACCATCTGGACCGTGGTTTACACGCAGCCCGCCTGCTACAACTGGTTGTTTCAGCACTATCTGCGTCTGGAAGGTTTGGCCTTGAGCTGGGTGGGCAGCGGGCGCCTGATCTTCAGCCTGAACTACAGCGCGGCGGATTTTGAAGCCGTGTCGAACCGCATCGTCAACGCGGCACGGGCCATGCAGCGCGACGGCTGGTGGTGGCACAACCCAGCGCTGACCCATAAATCGATCAAGCGCCGCCTGCTGCGCGAAATGATCGCGCATCGCATCAAGCGATGGCGCGGTCAGTGAAACTTGCGCGGTTCGATGAACTCGCCACGCAGCAAGGCGAACGGCGCCTTGTAATACAGTTTGATGTCGTGAAACGGATCGGTGAGTATTTTGCTCATCCACACCAGACCCGACATCACGTCCTTGATGAAAAACAGATGGATGGTACGAAACAGCAAGCCGCCCACGCCGATGGCGAGCCACATCAGCCCGGTATTGTGAATGAAGCCCTGACTGTTGGTGTGTGGCTCCAGCAGTCCGAACAGGGCCGGTTCCATCCATAACACCAGCGGCGACAGCGCCCACACGGCCATCAACACCACCTTGCGTCTGAGGTTGTAGCCGACCTTGATGTCTTCCTTGTGTTCGTGCGTGGCCTGATTGACGGCATCGTAGCCCTTGGGCTCGAAGAAAAAGTGCCCCGCCTGACGGCTGGTCATCGAAATCAGCCAGGCTATCAGCGCGGCAGTCGCAGAGTCTTTGAACAGCCACGCATAGGCGCACACAAAACTGATCGCGCTGACCAGATGCAGTGACTGGTTGATGCGGCTGTGATGGTAGTAGCGGTGATCGTCCCAGCGCTGGATTTGCAGTTGCTTTAGAAACTCGGCCATGATGGCTCCTGATGAAAATTACACGGGGGTATCACTGAACGGTAGTGTAAAAGCGATAAATGACGCCAACGTGACGGTGTTTGAAGTGGTCGCGATAGCGTTGCACTACGCACGCAGCCGTTCCGCTGGCGCCGTTTCAGCGTGTGCCGACGCTTGCGGCAGCGCGGCCGCGAGCGCGGGTTCGGGCGAGCAACGCACCAGTTCCATGCGGCCATCCATGTGTTCGACCAGCGCGGTGCAGCTATCGACCCAGTCGCCGCAATTAAAGTACGCGATGCCCTCAATGGATTTCAGCGCCGCTGTATGGATGTGCCCGCACACCACGCCATCCACCTTTTTGTGCGCGGCGGCGCGTACCGCCACGGTTTCGAAATCGCCGATATAGGCCACCGCCTTGAGCACATTGCGCTTGGCGTAATCGGCCAGCGACCAGTGGCCGCCGATGCCGAGTTTGCGGCGGCTTAGCGACAGCAGCCGATTGATATGCACCAGCGCGGTATAAGACACATCGCCGAGCACGGAAATCCAGCGGTGGCAGGTGGTGACCTGATCGTACTGATCGCCGTGCATCACCCACAGGCGTTTGCCATCGGCTGTGACATGCAAGCGGTCGGCCACGATATCCACCGCGCCGAAAGACATGCCGATATATTCGCGCAACGCTTCGTCGTGATTGCCGGGAACGAAGTACACCTTGGTGTGATGGCGCGCCATGCGCAGGACTTTCTGCACGATGGTGTTGTGCGCGGGCGGCCAGTACACGGTGCGTTTTATCGCCCACAAATCGATGATATCGCCCACCAGATAGAGATATTCGCTCTCGTAGTCGCGCAGGAAGGCGAGCAAGCGGTCGGCCTGGCAGGCGCGCGTGCCCAGATGGATATCCGACAGAAACACGGCACGCACGCGTTTTGCACTGGTGTGCCGCTTGGGTTCCGTGGGTTCTTTATTTGCTGTCGGCTGCCCGGGCCTGGTATTGGCCGGCGCTACGGGCGTGCCGTTTTTGGAACTCGACGGCGGTCGATGTGAAGGTGCATCGAAGCCGACGCCGATGAGGCCTGTCACCGCATTTTTGAATAGCCGCACGTCTCACCAATAAATTGTTGTTTTATTGGAACTATCCTAGCACGGGCATATTGAGGCCTTGTGACACGTTGGCTGCCTGTGCGCGGCCGTGCGGCGGGTTGTAATCAAACGTTCATCCGTATGTCACAAAGCGTGTACATCATGCGCCTACTTTCTGTTGGGGGCTGCATGTCTGTTATTCGCATTCATCGTTTGAGCAAGCAATTCGGGAAGCGTCAGGCGCTGGACGATGTGTCGCTCGAAATCCAGTCCGGCGAAATGGTTGGACTCATTGGTGCATCCGGCTCAGGTAAATCCACCCTGCTGCGGCACGTGTCGGCGCTGACGCTGGCCGAAGGCGGCAGCGTCACGGTCGACGGCATCCCGGTTCAGCGTGACGGGCGCGCGGCGCGCGGCATACGGAGATTGCGCTCGCGCACCGGCTTTGTGTTCCAGCAATTTAATCTGGTGGCGCGCCTGCCGCTGATCACCAACGTCCTGACCGGCCTGCTGCATCGCGTGCCATTGTGGCGCGGTCTGATCGGACACTTTACCCGCGAAGAAATCCGCATCGGC
>CAMBGJ010000132.1 GCA_945865805.1 Bordetella parapertussis | reverse complement strand
AACTGGCAGCCAATCCGAATTGTTTACCTGAATCCGGTTCAGCACCATGCTACTGAACAAAACCTTCGAAAGGATCAACCAGAAAAACCAAAAAAAGCAGCTTGACCACAACCATTCAGGCGACAACTAGCTTGAAAAATTCCGTTTGCGCCGGCGAATTACGCGAGTGGTTTCTCCGCCGCCGCATTGGCACCCGCAACACGCCCGAACACAATACACTCGGCTAGGTTGCCGCCGCCCTGATACACAAACTGAAACGCCGAGTTGATTTCACCTGCCGCATATAACCGCGGTATCGGCTTGTCGTCCCAATCCAGCACTTCGCGCCGCCCGTTGGAGCGCAAGCCGCCCTTGGTATTGGGGCCGCCCGGATACAGCGGTAGCGCAAAGTATGGTGGCTTCCTCAGCTCGCCCATGGTGGCGGGTTCGGCTTCGAAATCGCGATCATGCCCCGCGTCGCAATATTGGTTCCACGCCGCGACCTGCTGCTCCAGCGCCTCGATGTCCATCTTCTCGCGATTTTCGGGATGGGCGCGTATCTTCGCCGCCAGCTCGGCAATGGTATTGCCCTGCAAAATCCAGCCGTTGCGCAACGCGTTCTGGTTGCCTTTGTCCCAATCAATATCGTTGTAGGCTGCGGCGGAGGCGCTCACCAGCGCGCCGCTATTCATCAGCTTCGAATCAAAAATCATCCACGACGGAATGCGCGGGTAGGTCAGCGTTACCGTGTCGAAGTGCAGCGCTTCTTTGTAAAAAATATAGCGGCTGGGGTCTTTGGTGATGCGCCGTTCAGCCGTGTAACGCCGACCATGATTGTCGACGACGATTTCGTGCGGCTTGCCGACACTAGAGGTATTCATGCCGATCTTCAACCCGTGGCGTCGCTCGGGAATCGCGCAGATCACGCGCCCGGCTACGGTGCCGACTTTCGCCAGCGCCGCGCCCACTTTGATCGCCATGCGGATGCCGTCGCCGGTGTTGGCGGGCGAACCATAAAACGCCCAGCCTTCCTTGCCGGGGCCATCCAGAAACGCCTTACGCATGCGGATGTTGTACTCGAATCCGCCGCTGGTGATGATCACCGCGCGGCGCGCGTGGTAGGTAATGCGCTCGCCGTTGCAAACTGCCACCACGCCCGTCACCGTGCCGTCCTCATTCACACACAGGCTTTCCGCCACGGTGTCGTAGTGCACCGGAATCTTGCGCGACGTAACCCCCGTCAAGAGACATGCGTGGAACGCTTCGCCGGATTCCTTCTGCGACTTGGCCGCGTGCGCGGTATTGTCGTTTTCGCCAATCGCGTATTCACCGGTGTAGGTGCTGCGCAGGCAGGCGTACTTGGCGCGATCCGCGCCGGGAAAATCCGGAAACGCCGCACCCGCGCTGCTGAACGTCTTGAACTGCGGATCAAGCCCGCGCATGAACGCCTCGTTTTGCGGCGCGTAAGTCGCCCACGCGTGCGCCAATTCGTCGGAGAACTCCGGCTGCTCGCCTTCCAGTTTGTGCGGCAGATTTTCACCGCTGAACATGGCTTTGGCATAGGACTTGATCGACTCGAAATCACCGTCGGGACTGGGGCAGTGAAACCCGCCACCGCTCATGCGCGAGTTGGAGTAGTGCTTGTTCTCCGGCTGCTTTTCGAGGATGACCGTCGTGACGCCCGCGTCGTGCGCGGTAATCGCGGCACAGCCACCCGCAGCACCAAAGCCGATTAGAACGACATCGGCATGGTGTTCTTTTACTGGTTTTGTAGTCATGGATAAATATTGTTATAAATCAATTGCTTACATCAATACAGCGTTAGAACAACCCTACCACCCTGCCATCATCGGTGAGATCGATTTTCTCGGCTGAAGGAACCTTCGGCAGGCCAGGCATGGTCATGATGTCGCCGCAAATCATCACGACAAATTCCGCGCCCGCCGACAGGCGCACTTCACGAATATTGACCATGTGCCCCGACGGCGCGCCGCGCACATTGGCATCCGTCGAGAACGACGACTGCGTTTTCGCCACGCATACCGGGTAGTGGCCGTAGCCGCCTTCCTGCAATTCTTTAATGCGATTGCGAATTTTCGAATCGGCTGAAATGTCGGCCGCGCCGTAGACCTTGGTGGCGATTTTTTTCATCTTGTCCCACAGCGTGTCGCTGTCCTCGTAGACAAACGTGGGGCTCGATTTTTGTTCGCACAGATCAACCACGATGTGCGCGAGGTTGGCCGCGCCCTTGCCACCTTCGGCCCAGTGGTTGGCGACCACCACTTTGACGCCGAGTTTTTCGACGCGCTCGGTGAGGAGCTTCATCTCGGCTTCGGTATCCGCCGTGAAGCGGTTGATCGACACCACCGTCGGGATGCCATAGACGTTTTTCACGTTATGCACATGGCGCTCGAGGTTGACCATGCCTTTGGCCAGGGCATCGACGTTTTCCACGCTCAATTGATCCTTGGCCACGCCGCCGTGGTGTTTGAGCGCGCGCACCGTGGCAACCACTACCGCTGCCGCAGGCTTCAAATTGGCTTTGCGGCATTTGATGTCGAGGAATTTTTCCGCGCCCAGATCAGCGCCGAAACCCGCTTCGGTCACCACGTAATCGGCGAGTTTCAACGCGGTTTTGGTGGCAATCACGGTATTGCAGCCATGCGCGATATTGGCGAACGGGCCGCCGTGAATGAACGCCGGATTGTTTTCCAGTGTTTGCACCAGATTGGGGGCGAGCTGGTCTTTCAGCAGTACGGTCATTGCGCCATGCGCTTTCAAGTCGCGCGCGTGCAGCGCCTTGCCTTCGCGGGTGTAGCCGAACACGATGTTGCCGAGACGGTTCTTCAAGTCTTTCAATGAAGTCGCCAGACAGAAAATCGCCATCACCTCGGACGCCACCACGATGTCGAAGCCGTCTTCTCGCGGAAAACCATTCGCCGTGCCGCCCAGCGACACCACGATGTCGCGCAGCGCGCGGTCGTTCATGTCCATCACGCGCTTCCAGGTGATGCGGCGCGGGTCGATGCCGAGCGCATTGCCGTGCGAAATGTGGTTGTCGATCATCGCCGACAGCAGGTTGTTGGCCAGCCCAATCGCGCCGAAGTCGCCGGTGAAATGCAGGTTGATGTCTTCCATCGGCACCACTTGCGCATAACCGCCGCCCGCAGCACCGCCCTTGACGCCGAACACCGGACCGAGTGACGGTTCGCGCAGGCAAATCACCGCTTTTTTGCCGATGTGATTGAGCGCGTCACCCAAACCCACAGTGGTGGTGGTCTTGCCCTCGCCCGCGGGTGTGGGGCTGATGGCGGTGACGAGGATCAGCTTGCCGTCTTTTTTGTCTTTCAACGAATCGACGTATTCCAGCGACACCTTGGTTTTATAGTGACCGTACGGCACCAGATGATCGTCGGGGATGCCGAGTTTTTCGGCGATCTTATTGACGCGCAACATCTTGCCGGCTTGTGCAATTTCAATATCGGATAAGGCCATTTCGTTCTCCCTTGAGACTAAGTTCAAAAGCTTCACCGCAGAGGCGCAGAGAACACCACGCAGAGAAAATCCATAAACGGGTTTCTCTGCGTAACCTCTGCGCCTCTGCGCCTCTGCGGTGAGGTGTTGTTCTTTAAACCCCCGCCATCGCCAACCCGCCGCCATAACTCGACACCGGCGTCAGCTCGCCGCCCTTCATCACCTTCACCGCGCAGTACTTGAACTCCGGAATTTTACCCACCGGGTCCAGCGCAGGATTGGTCAGCAAATTCGCTGCGGCTTCGTAAAAACAAAACGGTATGAACACCGCGCCGCGCGGTGTGCCATCGTCGGCACGCGCATACAGCGACACGATGCCGCGGCGCGACGCCACGCTGATCACGTCACCGGCTTTGGCACCCAGCGCATCCAGATCGAGCGGGTGGATCAGCGCGGTGGGTTCAGGCTCGATGGCGTCGAGCACGGACGCGCGCCGTGTCATCGCACCCGTATGCCAGTGTTCAAGCTGGCGGCCGGTGATGAGCACAAACGGGAATTCCGTATCGGGCCGCTCGTTGGCGGGAATAATATCCGCCGGCACAAAGCGCGCGCGCCCGGTAGGCGTAGGAAATTTATCAATAAAAACAATAGGTTGCCCAGGGTCGCCTTCGTTCTCGCACGGATAGGTAACGCTGCTTTCACGCTCCAGCCGCTCGTAGGTAATGCCGGCGATGCTGTTCATGCCTTTGCGCATTTCGTTGAACACATCCTTGGGGCCGCTGTAGTTCCAGTCGCAACCCAAGCGGCGCGCCAGCTCTTGAATGATCCACAAATCGGGTTTCGCGTCGCCGGGCGCGTCGATGGCTTTACGGCCCAACTGCACCATGCGATCGGTGTTGGTCACGGTGCCGTCTTTTTCCGGCCACGCGGTGGCGGGCAGAATCACATCGGCGTAGTAGCAGGTTTCGGTCAAGAAAATTTCCTGCACCACCAGCATGTCGAGCTTGGCTAGCGCCTCGCGCGCGTGATGCGCATCGGGATCGGACATCGCCGGGTTTTCACCCATCACGTACATACCGTTGATTTCATCATCGAGTATGGCGTGGATGATTTCCACCACGGTGAGGCCCGGCTTCGGGTCCAGCGTGGCGTTCCATAATTTTTCAAAGCGCTCGCGCGAGGCATCGACATTCACGCGCTGATAATCGGGTAAAAACATCGGGATCAAACCGGAGTCGGACGCGCCCTGCACGTTGTTCTGCCCGCGCAGCGGATGCAAGCCGGAGCCGGGCTTGCCGATCTGCCCCGTCATTAGCGTGAGCGCGATCAGGCAGCGCGCATTGTCGGTGCCATGCACATGCTGCGAAATACCCATGCCCCACAGAATCATCGAGCCTTTGGATGTTGCATAGAGGCGTGCGACTTCCTTGATGGTTTCGGCGGGTATGCCGCACAGGGGCGCCATGGCTTCGGGGCTGTAGCCTTCGACGTTCTTTTTCAAATCTTCATAGCCGATGGTGCGCGAGGCGATGAAGGCTTCATCGACTAAATTCTCATGCACGATGGTGTGCATCATAGCGTTGAGCAATGCCACGTCGGTATCGGGCTTGAATTGCAAATAGTGGGTGGCGTGGCGCGCCAACTCCGAGCGGCGCGGGTCGGCGTAGATGAATTTCGCGCCTTTTTTCACCGCGTTCTTGATCCAAGTGGCAGCTACCGGGTGATTCGAAATCGGATTCGCGCCGATGAGGAAAATCACCTCGGCGTGCTGAACATCGCTGACCTGATTCGACACCGCGCCCGAAGCCACACCTTCAATCAGTGCCGCCACGCTCGATGCATGGCACAGCCGCGTGCAGTGATCGACGTTGTTGCTGCCGAAACCGGTGCGCACCAGCTTTTGAAAGAGATAGGCTTCTTCGTTGCTACCCTTCGCTGAGCCAAAGCCTGCCAGCGCGGTTTTGCCCTTGGTGTCGCGAATTTCTTTGAGCTTGTCGGCGGCCAGATCGAGTGCTTCTTCCCAGCTCGCTTCGCGGAAATACGCCAGCGGGTTCGCCGGGTCCATGGTGAAGTCGGCGTGCTTGGGCACGCCCGGCTTGCGGATCAGCGGCTTGGTCAGCCGTTGTTTATGATGCACATAATCAAAGCCGTAGCGGCCCTTCACGCACAGGCGGTTATGGTTGGACGGGCCATCGCGGCCGTCCACGCTGATGATTTTGTTGTCTTTGATGTTGTAAGTGAGCTGGCAACCCACGCCGCAAAACGGGCACACCGAATGCACCTGCTTGTCCGGCTTCACCAACCCGACTTCGCGCGCCGGCATCAGCGCGCCGGTGGGACAGGCTTGCACGCACTCGCCGCAAGCCACGCAGGTGGAGTCACCCATCGGGTCGCCAATATCGAACACGATCTTCGAGTGCTCGCCACGGAAGGCGTAGCCGATCACATCATTCACTTGCTCTTCGCGGCAGGCGCGCACGCAACGCGTGCATTGGATGCACGAATCGAGATTCACCGCGATGCCGTGATGCGACAAATCCGCTTGCGGCTGATGGCGTGCTTCAAAACGCGGCTTACCGATTTGCAGCTTGGCGGCCCATTGATCGAGCTCGGAATTCAGCGTGTGGCGCTTCTCCGGCATATCGGACATCAACAGTTCCAGCACCATCTTTTGCGACTTCACCGCGCGTTCAGAATCCGTGGTGACTTCCATGCCCTTGGCCGGTGCGCGGCAGCAGGATGCAGCCAGCACGCGCTCGCCTTTGACCTCAACCACACAGGCGCGGCAATTGCCGTCGGGGCGCATGCCTTCCTTGTAGCAAAGATGCGGAATCTCGACGCCGTGCCGTTTGGCCGCCTGGATGATGGTTTCACCGCCGTGCGCGGTGACGTCTTTGCCGTTGAGTTTGAATTCAACCGGCATCGCTTTCAGTTCGTCATTGCTATGCGCGGTCATTGAATTTCCTTCGGAAAATATTTCATCACGCAGCGTATCGGGTTCGGCGCGGCCTGCCCCAGCCCGCAGATCGAGGCATCGGCCATGGCGCCGGACAATTCCTCCAACAGCCCTTGATCCCATGTCGATTTATCCATTAAGTTCAATGCCTTAGCAGTGCCAACACGGCACGGCGTGCACTGCCCGCAGGATTCCTTGGCGAAGAACTTCATGATGTTTTTCGCAGCGGCGCTGGCTTTATCTTTGTTCGACAAAATAATCACCGCTGCCGAGCCTATGAAACAGCCGTATTGATTGAGCGTATCGAAATCCAGCGGGATGTCGCTCATCGTCGCGGGCAAGATGCCACCCGACGCGCCACCCGGCAAATAGGCGTAAAAATTGTGTCCTGGCAGCATGCCGCCGCAGTATTCGGCGATGAGTTCTTTCACCGTGATGCCCGCCGGCGCGAGATGCACGCCCGGTTTCACCACGCGGCCCGATACCGAAAACGAACGCAGCCCCTTGCGCCCATTGCGACCGTGGCCGGCAAACCATTCGGCACCTTTCTCAATAATCTCGCGCACCCAGTAGAGCGTTTCCATGTTGTGCTCCAGCGTGGGGTAACCGAACAGCCCCACTTGCGCCACATACGGCGGCCGCAGCCGCGGCATGCCACGCTTGCCTTCGATGGATTCGATCATGGCGGATTCTTCGCCGCAGATGTACGCGCCCGCGCCACGCCGCAGGAATATCGGCGGCAGCGGGCATGGCGGATTTTTTTGCAGCGCCTTGATTTCTTTTTCAAGTATTGCGCGCACACCGGCGTATTCGTCGCGCAGATAAATGTAGACCTCGGAAATCTGCGCCGTCCACGCGGCGATGATCACGCCTTCGAGAAAGCGATGCGGATCGCGCTCGAGGTAGTAACGATCCTTGAACGTGCCGGGTTCGCCTTCATCAATATTCACCGCCATCACGCGCGGCCCAGCCTCACCCCGCACGATGCGCCACTTGCGCCCGGTGGGGAACCCCGCGCCACCCAGCCCGCGCAAGCCCGAGTGCTCCATGGTTTGCATCAGGTCTTCCGCGTTGCGTTTGCCGGCTAAACATTCCGCCGCAACGTTATAGCCGCCCTTGGATAAATATCTCTTATAATTCAAATACTTACTGGAAGCGCATACGGTGTGGCCAGCCGCGACTTGCGCCGCGACTTTATCCACCGTCGCATGCGCCACCGGATTTTGCGCCACCACTGCCACCGGTGCCTGCTCGCAGCGCCCCACGCATGGCGCGGGAATCACGCGCACGCCATCGCCCGCAGTTCGTCCCAACTCGCGCTTCAAGCCACGCATCAATTCGCCCGCGCCGGAGAGTTCGCACGACAGGGAATCGCACACGCGCACCGTGAGTGCTGCTGGCGGCGTCTCGCCTTCTTTGACGATATCAAAGTGATGATAAAAACTCGCCACCTCGAACACCTCGGTCATGGCGAGTTTCATTTCACGCGCAAGCGCGGCTATGTGCGCAGCGCTGATATGGCCGAACTTATCCTGGATTTTGTGCAGATGCTCAATCAGCAGATCACGCCGACGCGGTTCGCTGCCCAGCAGCTGTTGCACCTCGCCCAAAGCACCTGCTTCCACCGCACGGCCCTTGGGTTTGCCGCGACGGCCCCCATTCGCCCGCTCTTTCTTGATCGCTACCGGTTCCAACGCACCCCTCCATGCCCATCAACTTTGAACGTTCAGCGCTCCGGGTCAAGGCGCGGCTGCATCCGTCGGACGCGCCGTGTTCCCGCCATGCCGGGGAGGGGTACCGCTGCTACTGGTTGCTACGACTTCAAACCAACTACTTACCGCACAGGCGCAAAGGCGCAGAGGTTACGCGGAGAAAAGCCATTGATTTTCTCTGCGGCTGTTCTCTGCGCCTCCGCGCCTCTGCGGTGAGTACTATTCGTTATTTCAAAACCGACTTCATCAACTTGCCCATGTCCGCCGGATTGCGCGTGACCTTGATCCCGCACTCTTCCATCACTGAAATCTTTTCAGTCGCCGTGCCTTTGCCACCGGAAATAATCGCACCGGCGTGTCCCATGCGTTTGCCCGGCGGCGCGGTCAGCCCCGCGATAAAACCGATCACCGGCTTTTTCATGTTCGCCTTGACCCAGCGCCCGCATTCTTCCTCGTCGGTGCCGCCGATTTCACCGACCATCACCACCGCTTCGGTTTGCGGATCGTCGTTGAACATTTTCATCACGTCGATGTGCTTCAAGCCGTTGACCGGATCACCGCCGATGCCCACGCACGACGATTGGCCCAGGCCCACTTCCATCAACTGGCCGACGGCTTCGTAGGTCAGCGTGCCAGAGCGCGACAACACGCCGATCGGCCCGCGTTTGTGGATATGGCCGGGCATGATGCCGATTTTCACTTCGTCAGGCGTGATCACGCCGGGGCAATTCGGCCCGATCAGCATCGTGCGCTTGCCTATCATTTTGTATTTGGTGCGGATCATGTCGCGCACGGGAATGCCGTCGGTGATGCAGATCACCAGATCCATATCGGCTTCCACCGCTTCGTCGATGGCAGCAGCGGCAAAGGGCGGCGGTACGTAAATCACCGAGACATTGGCGCCAGTGGCGGCCTTGGCTTCCTTCACGGTTTCGAAAATCGGGATACCCTCGAAATGCTGTCCGCCTTTTTTCGGCGTCACACCGGCGACGTAGCATGCCGCGCCGTTGGCGTATTCCTTACCGGTTTTGG
The DNA here is from genome assembly GCA_945865805.1 of Bordetella parapertussis. Taxonomy (GTDB): domain Bacteria; phylum Pseudomonadota; class Gammaproteobacteria; order Burkholderiales; family SG8-41; genus UBA5216. The sequence continues at coordinate 4,151 of CAMBGJ010000132.1, read as the reverse complement.
TGTGGAACTGACCGGTTTTGCCGGTGATGCCTTGCGTCAAGACGCGGGTATTTTTGTTGATCAGTATGGACATATTCGCTCCTAGGCCGCTTTTTTCACTGCATCAACGGCTTTTTGCGCCGCGTCCGCCATGTTATTGCCGGAGAGTATCGGCAGGCCCGATTCGGCGAGGATTTTCTTGCCCAAATCGACGTTGGTGCCTTCGAGCCGCACGATCAGCGGCACGCCCAGTTTGACCTGGCGCGCGGCTTCCACCACACCCTGCGCGATCACGTCGCACTTCATGATGCCGCCGAAGATGTTGACCAGAATCGCCTTCAAGCTGGGATTTTTCAACATGATCTTAAAAGCTTCGGTGACCTTCTCGGTCGATGCACCGCCGCCGACATCGAGAAAATTCGCCGGAGAGCCGCCATACAGCTTGCAGATGTCCATGGTGGCCATTGCCAGCCCCGCGCCGTTGACGAGGCAGCCGATATTGCCGTCAAGCTCGATGTAACTGAGATCAAACTTCGAGGCTTCGATCTCGGCGGGGTTTTCTTCATCCAGATCACGCAGCGCGACGATTTCCGGGTGGCGGAACAACGCGTTTTCGTCAAAGTTGATTTTCGCGTCGAGCGCAATCACCTGCTCGTCGTTGGTCAGAATCAACGGGTTGATTTCCAGCAGCGAGGCATCGGTTTCGTCGAAGGCCTTATACAGACTTTTCATCATGTCGCGCGCCTGCGCTACGGCCCCCGCCGGGATGCCGATCTTGCGCGCCACCTCTTCGGCCTGGGTGTCGGTCAAACCGGCCATCGGATCAATCGTTACGCGATGAATTTTTTCCGGCGTATGCTCGGCGACTTCTTCGATGTTCATGCCGCCTTCGCTGGAAGCCATCAGCACCGCACGTTGCGACACGCGATCCACCACCAGCGCCACGTAATACTCTTTTTTGATGTCAGCGCCTTCTTCGATCAACAGGCGGCGCACCTTCTGGCCTTCGGGCCCGGTTTGGTGTGTCACCAATTGCATGCCGAGAATCGAGCCTGCCAGCGCTTTCAATTCCGCGGGCGATTTGGCCAGCTTCACGCCACCGCCCTTGCCGCGTCCGCCGGCGTGGATCTGCGCCTTGACCACCCACAGGCTGCCGCCAAGCGTATTGCCAGCGGCGACGGCTTCATCGACCGAAAAACACGGCACCGCGCGCAGCGTTCGCACGCCGTATTTCTTGAGTATTTCCTTGGCTTGGTATTCGTGAATTTTCATGTTGATCCCGGAGGGCGAACGGAGGTGTTTGGATTTTACGTCTACCACGGCGGACTTGCGCGAATGTATTACACCCCCTGCGCGTGGGCCTTGACAGTGGTCAATTCCACCACAGCCCTGGATGATCGTTGGCGCAAAGCGCCGCAACAGGGAATGCCTGTTTGCGCGCGAGCACGAACATGGCATCGCGGGCCAGCGACTGCACTACACCAGACCAAGGTCAACGAATAAACAGTTGGCAACGATTCTTATGTGGGCACACGCTGGGATTCCAAATAGCGCAAAATTGCTGCAACGCAATATTACGGATTTATGACAACATTCCCAGAAAATTCAGCATCGCGCCACGATGCGAAAAAAAAAGCGCAATCCCGAGGGATTGCGCTGAATATCCACCAAAGGAGGAGGTTTTGGAGGAATATGTTCAGCGAGCACCGAACACGTTTGTATTATGCGCGCCGCGTAGTGAAACCACAACCCGCCAATAGTTGTTTTTGCTGCTATGCGGCGTACATTTAATAAACTTTCAGATTACCAAAAATAAATCGAACTCATATTTTACTCATTTGAGATCGAAACCTGTCTGTACTTGAAATTTTTCGTTGAATGTAAGCCTGTATAGGAAAAGCCCAAGCTGCCATCCCAGACAAATTACGTAAGTATCTGTTTTTATTAATATTTTAATATTCGTTCGAGCGTCATCGCGTGTCGAACGGCTAGCGCGCATCGGGTTGTTGCCATCCAACCCTCCACAGCACCCGCAAAAACGCAAAAGGGGCATGCCATCGTCGCCATGCCCCTCCTCAGCCTTACCAGCTTACCGCTGCGCACCATCGGTACACGGCAGCGGCCGACAATTATTTCTTGGTGGACAAGCAATCCTTCATGAAGCCTTTACGGTCATCGCCCTTCATCTTCTTGTCGCCCGCTTCCTTGTTGCAGGATTTCATGCGGTCTTGCTGGGCTTTTTGTTTATCTTTCAGGCAGCCGCTCATGAATTTCTTGCGCTCTTCGCCCTTTTTGTCACCGGCATCGGCGTTACATTCCTTCATGCGCTCTTGCTGGGCTTTTTGCGCTTCAGTCGGCTCTTTCTTGGCTTTGTCGGCTTTCTTCGCGTCTGCTTTCGGCGCCTCGGACTTTAGTACGTCGGACTTTTGCGCTTCAGACTGTGCTGCCGGTGCAGCGCCAGTCAGCGCGCCTTTATCCTGCGCAAATGCCAACGGCGATGCCGCCAATATGACACACGCTATAGCGATCAGTTTCTTCATCACGATCTCCAGATATTTGTATAAAAACAATAAGTTAAACGGTCAGACTGCCTACTGAAACCACTACGCGAGCAGTCCCGGCACATCCACTAACGCGCAAGGGCGGCGCGCGCTGACATAACCTTTGTGTGGCCGTGGCTTATCCGCGAGGGTGGTTCGCTCACCCGCGAGGGTGGTGCTGTGCGTGCAGTTGCTTCAACCGTTCACGCGCCACGTGCGTGTAAATCTGCGTCGTCGAAATATCCGAGTGCCCCAGCAGCAATTGCACCACGCGCAAATCCGCGCCGTGATTGAGCAAATGCGTGGCAAACGCGTGACGCAGCACATGCGGCGAAATGCTGGTCTTCAAACCTGTCTGCAGCGCGTAACGCTTGATGATCTGCCAGAACGACTGCCGCGTCATTGCGCCGCCGTGCGCGGTCACGAATAAATCATCGCTCGCCTGTCCCGCCAGCAATGCGGGGCGCGCCACCGCCACGTAACGCTTCACCCGCGCCAGGGCTTCTTCACCCAGCGGCACCAGGCGCTCCTTCGAGCCTTTGCCCAACACGCGCACCACGCCCATGTTCTGACTCACCTGGGGCAGCTTTAACGTCACCAGCTCCGACACGCGCAAACCGCTGGCGTACAAGGTTTCCAGCATCGCCCGGTCGCGCTCGCCACGCGGCGTGGTGAGATCGGGTGCGGCGAGCAGGTTGTCGACATCGGCTTCGGTCAGACTCTTGGGCAGCGTGCGCGGCAGCTTGGGCGCGTCGATATTGAGCGTGGGGTCAACTCTGATGCGGTTCTGACGAATCAGCCAACGGTAGAGGCGCTTCAAACTCGACAGCAGCCGCGCGGCGCTGGAGGCGCGTGTTTTTTTCTGAAACTGATACGCGAGATAACTTTGCAAATCACCGTGGTCTGCCGCCAGCACATCTTTGCCGCACGCATCGGCCAGCCACTGTGCGTATTGCGCCAGATCACGCCGATAGGCATCCAGCGTGTTACGCGACAGGCCGTCCTCCAGCCACAGCGCGTCGCAGAATTCGTCTATGAGTTGCGGGTACATCTTAACTGCGGTGAACAGGTGCACGGGTGAATGAGTGAACGGGTAACCCGCGCTGGGTCTCGGCGCCGCCACTTCAAAGCGAGCGTCGTTGCAGCCACGCCAGCCACGATGGCAAGGTGGGGTTCCTCGTTCACCCGTTCACCCGTTAACCCGTTCACGCATTTATACCTTCACGCCCTTAACACCCTCATGCCTCAACAACCACGTCTTGATGGCAATTGGGTCGCCCGCGCGCGCCTGCATGAAGCCGCCGATGCCGCTCGAGGCCAGCACGCGGTGACAAGGGATCAGCAGCGGCAGCCGGTTCCTGCCACAAGCCCCGCCCACCGGACGCGGCGCGCTGCCCAGCCGTTGCGCCAACGCTTTGTAAGTGATTGTTTTTCCCGCGGGGACTTTAGCGATCTCGCGCCACACGCGGCACTGAAAATCGGTGCCCCGGTAATCGAACGGCAGCTTGAAGCGATAGTGCGGATCATCGACGTAGCGCTCGATTTGGCGGCACACACGCTCGGCGAGCTTGTTCAGCGGCGCCAGCGTTGCGACGCCGCGCGGCAGGTATTCGATATCGGTCAACACCTCGC
>CAMBGJ010000131.1 GCA_945865805.1 Bordetella parapertussis | reverse complement strand
TTCTCATAACTATTTCATTCTTATAGGGTTTTGATGCAATTGCCCTGCCTCTCCCTCCACAAGCGAGGGAGAGGGCGTGTCATTTTGTTAAGCGCATTCGGTTGTTGCGAGTTGATCTCCTTTGAAGTCCGGTAATGCGTGCTGGGCGTGTCAGCGTTATTTGCTGCAAAGAACCACGGTTTTGCCCTTGGACGCATCCGACACCGTGTGTATCAGGTTGTCGCCGACCTTGATGCGGTCACCGTTGTCGAGGTCGTGCGATGAGCTGGTGCGTTGCGAGAGCGAGGTGCTGAGTGTGCTGCCCTTGCGCTCTATTTTGTAAGACACCGGGCTGTCGCACTTGTTTTGCGTGGACACCGGCACCGCTTGCGACAGCTTTGAAGCGCCCGCCCAAACCAACAACAACATCACAATCAACGCTGGCTTAATCATTTTTTCATCTTCCCATGTATGTGCTGCTTGGCATTTATTGCGTGAGTGAAGTTTGCCCGGTGCAAAGGGCGATCGCCATGCAATATTTCACACTAGCGCGACAGTTTCGGGACAATTTGATAACGAGTGTGAACTGGTTCACACGGCGACACGCGAGCGGCGTCGCGGCAGTGTGACAAAGTTGGCAGTGGCCGTCAGCGAGACGCGTCGGCCAGCAGGAATCGCGTGACGCTACATCGCCTTAACGTTGATGCCCGCTTCCTTGATCATCTTGCGCCACAGTTGTAACTCGGCGGCGATGATGTCGCGCATGCCTTCGGGGGTCGAGGTTGTGGGCTCGAGGCCGTTGCTGACAAAATGCTGGATCATCGCCGGCGTTTGCATGCCCTTGTTCATCACCGCATTGAGCTTTTGCACTATGGGTTGCGGCGTGCCAAGCGGTGCTGCCACGCCCCACCAGCCGGTGTTGCTAAAGCCCGGCACGGTCTCGGCGATGGTGGGCACGTCCGGCGCGCTTCTCAAGCGCCGCGTGTAACCGGTGCCGAGAATTTTCAGGCGGCCGGTGGGCACATGCGGCAACACCGAGGTCAGTGAAATAAAGCTCACGTGCATTTGCCCGGCGATCAGATCGGTGAGCATGGGGCCGCCGCCTTTGTAGGGCACGTGCAGCATGTCGATGCCGGTCATCTTCATCAGGAACACGCCGCCCATGTGGTTGGGCGTGCCGGTGCCGGACGAACCGAAATTGATTTTGCCGGGCTGCGTTTTCGCATACGCGATGAACTCGCGCATATTGTTTGACGGAAACCCGCCGTGGGCGACGAACGAGTACGGCACAAAGGTCGTCAGTCCGATGTAGGCGAAATCCTTCAACGGATCGTAGACGATGGTAAAACCGAGTGCTGGCGCCGACACCATGCCGCCGGTGGTGGCCAGCAACAACGTATAGCCATCAGGCGCGGCCTTAGCCACCAGCCCGTGGCCAACCGTTGCCGCCGCACCCGGACGGCTGTCGATTACCACTTGTTGCCCGAGCGCTTCGGTGATGCGTTCGCCCAGCGCGCGCGCGGTGAAATCCGTGCCCGCGCCCGGTGGGTAGGGCACGATCAGACGAATTGGCTTGGTGGGGTACTGCGCGTGCGCCGTCATCGCACACCCCATCACGATCCCGGCAAGCCATAAACGGATCATAAAAAATTCAATAAAAACACATAGTTACGATTATCTAAATTTTTGGCGCAGGATGAATGTTATCCACCCAATGTACGGACTCGGGCTTTTCCACCACCGGAATGTCGAGATTGACCACCACCGGCTCCTGCCCACTACGCACCAGCACGCACGACAGCGGTTCGTCGTCGTTGGCGTTGATTTCCTGATGCGGCACATAGGGAGGCACATAAATAAAATCGCCGGGGCCGGCCTCGGCGATGTATTCGAGCTTGTCGCCCCAGCGCATGCGCGCCTTGCCGCTGACGACGTAAATCACGCTCTCCACCGGGCCGTGATGATGCGCGCCGGTTTTCGCTTTCGGATGAATCACCACGGTGCCCGCCCACAGTTTTTCCGCGCCCATCTTGGCGTGAGTGATCGCCGCCGCGCGATTCATGCCCGGCGTCTGCGCGGTGTTGGTGTCGAGCTCGCCGCTCTTGACCACGCGCACGCCGTGAAATTTCCATTTTGATTCGTTGTTTTCCATGTCTGTCTCCTGTCACCGGCAGTATACAACCGCTGGGCACGCGGTCGTTATGCACTTATCAGGCATGTAATAATTGCCTGTCGCGGTCCCGCTTAGCCGCCCCATTTCCCAAGGAGCGTTCCCCATGTCGAGCCTGACTCCCCTACGGCGCGTGGTCACCGGCCACGACGCGCAAGGCCGTTCCACTTTGCAGTGGGACGGCGCGGCACCCAACCAGCACGAAGCCTCGCTCGGCTCCGGGCGCGGCCACACCGATATCTGGGTGTGGACCGAGACGCCGCTGCCGATCAACGGCGCCAACGACGATGGCAACTTGAAATATATTTTCTCCGGCCCGCCCGGCGGCGGCCACTTTCGCGTGGTGCAGGCGCGCGCCAAACCCGCAATTTACGACCGCGCCCAAGACCCCGACGTGATCGCCCCTCACCCGCCCAAGCCGCGCGCTGGCGGCCACGGTTTGTGGGATCGCGGCGGCAACAGCCTGTTTGAGTCGGCGATGCACAAAACGCAAACCCTCGACTACGGCATCGTGATCAACAGTGGTCGTGATCTGGTGCTCGACGATAGCCGCTTGCCGATGAAGGTCGGCGACATCGTGTGCCAGGTTGGCGCGTGGCACCAATGGTGTTTTCCCGAAGGCGCGCAGATGGCTTTCGACATGATCTGGGCCGATTTCGGGCCGGACGGCAAAGGTTTGGCCCAAGGCAACGACCGGCCGATGCCCGCGCCCAAGCTACCTGCCGGGGTGAAACCCGCGCGGCGCATCGTCAGCATCGATCGCAGCGAAGGACGCGGTGAATTGGTCGGCGACACCGCCGCGCCCGACGTGCGTCTGGACCCGGCGCGCCCTGGGTACGCCGTGCATCGCCTGTGGGTGGCCGACGGCCATCCGGCGAAAATGGTGTACGAAACGCTGCATCTGCCGCACACCCTCGAACCACCCGCGCGTGGCAGCGTGTGCCGCGTGTTCGACTACCCGCCCGATGCTTCGTGGAAAAACACAGTGGGCGAGGCTGAAGTGAAAGCCTATTTCAAGGCGATGGGTTCGCCGGGCGCATCAACTTACGCCGCAAACGCGCCACATCCCTATATGCAAAAAACCCGCACCGTGGATTTTGTCTGCATCCTCGAAGGCGAGATCACGCTGGTGCTCGACACGCAGGAAGTGCCGATGAAGCAAGGCGAAATCGCCGTGCTGCGCGGCGCGAATCATGCGTGGAGCAACCGGTCGAGTAAGTCAGCGCGTATTTCGGTGTGCTCGCACGATGGGAAGGAATAAAAAGCAAAGGCGTTTTGACACAGATTTTCGCAGATGAACGCAGATAAAATCATGTAAAAACAATTCGTATCTGCTCAGTGTAACGATAAGAACCTTAAAACCGCTTTTGCCACAGAGGACACAGAGAACGGCGCACCGCTTTTCCTCTGTGTCCTCTGTGTCCTCTGTGGCGGATGCGTTTGAATTTTTTTCGGGCTGAACAGTTACGCCTACTTTTGAGTAATCTATATAACCATATGATTTATAACAATATTTTCAAGGTTTCCATAGTGACGGCAATAAGCAGCCTGATGGCGCCTATCGCCGCCGCGCAAGCCTACCCCGCCAAACCGATCCGCATCATCGTGCCGCTCGCCGCAGGCGGCCCCGGCGATGTGCTGACGCGCGCGATGGGGCAAAAACTCTCGGAGCAAACTAGTCAGCCAGTGGTGATTGATAATCGTCCTGGGGCTAATACCAACGTCGGCACGGAGTTCGTCGCCAAGGCACCTGCCGATGGGTACACGCTGCTCTCAACCGCGAACCCGCTGACCACCAACCCGAGTTTGTATCCGTCGCTGCCGTACGATCCGCTGCGCGACTTTGCGCCGATTACCTTGATCGGTTTGACGCCGTTGTTGCTGGTGGTGCATCCATCGCTGCCGGTGAAATCGGCGAAGGATTTGATCGCGCTGGCGAAAGCGCGACCCGCGCAACTGAATTACGGTTCCGCCGGCAATGGCAGCGCGCTGCATCTGGCGGGTGAAATGTTCAACAGCCTCGCGCGCGTGAAGCTCGTGCACGTGCCGTACAAGGGCGTGACCAATGCCTTCAGCGATCTGCTCGGCGGGCAGATTTCCATCATGTTTCCGGGCGCGCCGATTGCGTTGCCGCAGGTCAAGGCAGGCAAGCTGCGCGCGCTGGGCACCACGGGTGAAAAGCGCATGGCGGCTGCGCCCGATGTGCCGCCCGTTGCTGAATCCGGCTTGCCGGGTTATGAAGTGTCGGTGTGGTATGGCGTGCTGGCCCCCGCCAACACACCGGGCGCGGTGGTGTCACGGTTGCACACCGAAATCAGCAAGATCGTGCAGTTGCCCGATATCAGGGAGCGCTGGATGGCACTGGGCACGGAACCGCTGCACAACACGCCGGAGCAATACGCCGCCTATCTGAAAGCCGATGTCGGCAAGTGGGCGAAGGTGGTGCGCGAGGCGAATGTAAAAATTGACTGAGCGGCGCGGCGCACTATCAGCGCTATCGGCTCAATGTAATCAATGCAAAACGAAAACGCCGGGATTACACCAGCGGGGTTTTTATCCGAGCAAGGCGCGTATTTTCTGCGCTTCCGTCTGAAACGCGTCATCGCCATCGCGCTCGATATCGCTCAATAGTTCCAGCGCGGCTTCCTTGTCGCCCATTTCCTTGTAGGCCAGGGCGAGATCGACTTTTTGCTGCAGCTCGTCGCGCAGCTTCGCGTCCATGCCCGGTGCCACAACGGCGACCGCTGGCGCGGGTTTAAGCGGCGACTTTTCTTCGGGCAGCGTCTTGAGGTTGGAAAAGTCAATCATGAAATCAAGGCCGCCATCGTCCTTGGTGGCCGGTGCGGGCAGGGGTGCCGTGGCCGCAGGGTCATCCTTCGTGTCATTCTGCGCGGTCGTCATTTCCGCCGGCAGATCCAGCACGAAATCCAGCCCCTGCTTGGGTCCGCTGGCCGCTGGCTTCAGGCCGGCAGTGGCAATCATCTGGGTTTTTGCCATGCTGCGACCTGTATCGCCCTGCTCGAGCAGGATGTCAGTGCCGGTATCCGCGTTACTCGCGTTCGACGCCGGGCCGCCCAGATCAATGTCGAGCTCGGCCAGCTCGGCTTTGACGGTCGCATCAGACGCTATTTTTTGTGTCTGCAGCGAGGCATCGGCCGCTGGCGAATACAAGGCGTGAGCCGGATCGAGCGCATAACCCATCGCCATCGCGCGCTTCCAGGTGTCGCCCACGCCACCGGTTGCTTTGTGCAAACGGCCGGCCAGTTGATTAAAACCTTCCTTGTCGCCACGCCTGGCGAGAATATCCAGCAAGAGCATTTGGATATCTTCGTTGCCCGGCTGCTGGCTCAAGGCCTCGCGCAATATCTTTTCGCCCTGTTCGTCTTGCCCGTATTCGAGATACACCTTGGCTTCGTCGATGGGATCGACCAGGTCGGTGACATTCGACACCGTTTCCACGGGCACCACCGTGGCACCGGTCGTGGCGTTTGCGGTAGTCGCCATAGGCGCAGCGGCTGTTGCGCTACTCACGGTAGGTTCGGTGTAGGTGGTGATTTCGCCCGCACCGCTGGTGGCTTGTTTGCGGCGGCGCACCGCCAGCGCCCATAGCCCGCCCACCGCCGCCAGTAACGCCAGGGCGCCTCCGGCGATGAGGGTGGTGTAGCTCTTCTTCGCAGGTTCGCTGGCGCCGGGCGCTGCGGTGGGCGGCGGGGCAGATTTTTTCGCCGCGGGCGGCGCAGGCTGCGCAGCCGGTGGCTTGGGCGCTTCGGCCGCAGGTGCCGCAGGATCGAGCTGCAGGGCAGGCGGCTTGGGTGGTTCGGTTGGTTCACGGGGCTCAGATTTGCCTTGTGCTACCGGCACAGGTTCGCGTGAAGTAGCCGCCGTGTTGCCGGGTGCCGTGGGCGTCGGCGCGAGGCGCGGGGGAATCGCGGGCGCTTGTGCTACGGCGACGGGCGCAACGGCTGTCTCTGGCGGCGCGGCTGGCTTGCGCGTGCGGGGTGCATCGGATGGGGCACCGGTAGCGGCGACACTACGAGGGGGCGGCGGCGCAACATCCGTCCGCGCGGCAGGCACGGGCGCTGCGGCCGGTGCCGTTGCCACCGCCGTACCGTCCGCGCCATCCGGCAGATCGAGCAGCGCCGAGTAGGCACGCTGGATTCTGCCCTCGGGTGACGCCACTTCAACCAGCATATCCAGGTAGGGTTCGTTTACGCGGCTCGACGAGGTGGCACGGATATAGCGCGTGCCGTTCGCGCGCCGTTCCACCGACAAGCGCATGGAATTGAGCACCGGGTCGTACGACAGATTCGCCGCGCGATAGGACGCCGCTGGTGCAAGGCCGACTTTCGTCGCCGCCAGCTCATCGTTCGAGATGTTAATGAGATCGATCTCGGCGACAAACGGTTGCCCCAGGCGCGACAGCACGCGGATGTTGCCCAAACCGGCGGCATCCGCGATGCCCGTATGGCATAACATCGCCAGCAGCGTGGCGGCTATCCACTGTTTGAGATTCATCCGCGAGGGATGGTGTTGGGTAGAGTGCATGTCTGTCTTTGTCGGCGCTGTCTTTGTCGGCGATATGCCACCATTTTACTACGGCGCAGCACGGTTAGTCCGCGCGTAGCCCCGCCTGCTTCACGATGGGTGCCCATTTTGCCACCTCGGCGCGTATCGCTGCCGCAAACTGCTCCGGCGTATCGGCGAAAATATCGTAGGCCTCACCGCGCAGCCGCTGCTGCACCTCGGGCAATTTGAGAATACGGACAAACTCGCCGTTCAGCCGCTCGATAATGGCGCGCGGCGTGGCGGCGGGCGCGATTACGCCATACCACGCACCCGCTTCATAGCCGGTAAATCCCACCATACCCGCCTCGGCGATGGTGGGCACTTCGGGCGCGGCCACCGAACGCCATAAGCTGCCCACGCCCAGCGCACGCAAGCGGCCCGCTTTGATATGCGGCAGGGACGCCGCCACATTGCCCCACGACAACGACACCTCGCCGCTGATGGCCGCAGTGATCGCGGGCGCGTTGCCTTTGTAGGGCACGGCAATCAACGGGATGCCCGCTGTGTTCTTGAAAAGCTCCACCGCCAGTTGCGAGGGGCTGCCGCCGTAAGACCAGGTTAATTCGCCGGGCCGCGAACGTGCCAGTGCGATCAAATCCTTTACGCCGCGTACCGGCAATGACGGGTGCGCGATCAACAAATACGGTGCAATGGCGATACGCGTCACCGGCGCGAAATCCTTCACCGTATCGTACGGCAGCTTGGCGTACAGACTGGCGTTGATGCCGTGCGTGCCGTTGGTGGCCATCCCCAGCGTGTAACCGTCGGGCGCAGCGCGTGCAGCGAGTTCCGTGCCCACCACGCCGTTGGCACCGGTGCGGTTATCCACGATCAATTGTTGGCCCCACGCTTCGGCCAACTTCACGCCCACCGCGCGCACCAGATAATCGCTGGGCCCGCCCGCGCCAAAAGGCACGATGACGCGGATGGATTTGCTGGGGTAATTTTGCGCCAGCGATGGCGGGGCGAACAACGCCAGCACCAACACTATTTTCGTCAATTTGGCGCGTCGCGGAACGGTCATGAAAATATCAATAAAAACAATTAGTTATGAATCATTGATCACGCGGCGCTCTGTATATCAGCTTGGGGTAAACCACGCCGTCGCCCTGTTTGTACATCCACTCCATTTCGTCCTTGGTAAGGTACTCCGGCTTGGTGCCTTTGGCCGCACAGATCAATTCGACGATGATCTGGCGCTGGACCTCGGCGGCGTACACATTCACGCGGTGATAACACTCCGACACATTGCGCCCGAGCACGGTGATGCCGTGACGCTTCATGACGATGCAGTTGGTATCCTGAATGAAGGTCTTGATCGGCGCCACGTCTTCTTCGACATTCAGGTGCGCGGGCAGATACGTCAGCGGCTTTTGCATGAGGTACGAAAACGTCAATGAAAAGCTGCGGATTTCGTCGCAGCCCGCAGCGAGCAGGGCGATGGTTTCGTCGTGATGCAGATGAATGACGCAATTGACATCGGGCCGCAGGCGCAGGATTTCACGATTCATCTGGTGCCCCACGCTGGTAGCGGCATTGCCATGCAGCACGCGACCAAAGGGAATATCGGTGATGACCAGATCGTCGATTTCCATCTCTTCGAGCGACACGCCGGCGGGTTTGGCGTAGGCCAGACCGTCGGCGTAATGCGGATGCGCAACGCGTATCACCATGCCGCCGAGCGTGCTTTGCACATAGCCACGCGCTGCGAGCCGGTGGGCGTAACGCACATAGGTTACACCGATGTCGCGGTCAAACGTGACGGACGGATCGGGCGCGTATTCGTTGACGAGATAGGATGGCAGGGGCGGTGCAGGATCGTTCATAAGGGCCTCGCGCGATAGTGGTGTGTGAAATGTTAGCACCGGATGCGCCCAGCGCCTACGATTCACGGCATACTGGCATGGTGAACAGAGGAGCTTTCATGCAACAACTAAAGTGCTGGTTATTCGGCGCGCTATCGATATCGGCAAACGCGTTGATGTCCATGCCCGTCGCGCTCGCGGCTGACGGCGGTTATCCGCAGCGTCCGATTCGTTTTGTCATTCCGCAATCACCCGGCGGTGCCTCCGACACCGTCGGGCGAGTGGTAGCGCAACGGCTGAGCGAAAATTTTGGCCAGCAGTTTGTCATCGACAACCGCCCTAGTGCCACCGGCAATGTTGGTGCCGAGCTGGTGAAGAACGCGCCCGTTGACGGCTACACCATGCTGCTCACAGCAGCGAATCTGGTCACCAGCCCCGGCCTGTATCAGCGCGTGCCCTTTGATCCGGTCAAGGATTTCGCGCCGGTGTCGCAGCTGGTGCAGTCGCCGAATGCGTTCATCGTGCATCCGTCGTTTGCCGCGCGCACGCTGAAGGAGCTCATCGACATCGCCAAAGCCAAGCCTGGCCAGATCGATTTTTCGTCGTCCGGCCATGCCTCCACGCAACACCTCGCGGGCGAGCTGCTGAATTTCGTCGCGGCGATCAAACTCGTGCATATTCCATACAAAGGCGGCGGGCCGGCGTTGATCGATCTGCTCGGCGGGCGCGTGCCGGTGATGGTGTCCAGTCTGCCTTCGGCGATACCGCACATCAAGACCGGCAAGGCGCGCGGGCTGGCGGTAACCGGTTTAAAACGCTCATCGGCCATGCCTGAGCTGCCCACGGTGGCGGAAGCAGGCGGTTTCGCGGGCTACGACGCGGTGACGTGGCAAGGCCTGGTGCTGCCATCGGCAACGCCCGCAGCCGTCATCGCACGCGTGTCGGGCGCAACCATCAAGGTGCTTGCGATGAACGAAGTGAAGGATCGGCTGCTGGGGCTGGGCTACGAACCTGTCGGCAACACGCCAGCGGAATTTGCGAGTTTCATTCGCGCCGAACTGGAGCGCTGGCCCAGGGTGATCAAGGCGGCGGGGATTAAGTCAGAGTAAGCGCTGCCGCAGCGCCCGGTACCGTCATGAAAAGCGAATCCACATCGGGTGCGGCAGCGATAAATCCCTGCTCGTGCAAATCGTCGACAAGGCGCTTGACCACCATCCGATTTTGCGCGGTCATGCCATAGGGTAACGGGTCACCGCCGAAGCACGCGAACGTGTGTTCCCAATGATTTTTCCCCCACGGCATCAGCGTGGTGCCCAACCGCCTGCGGTAAGCGCGTTCTTTTGCCGAAACGTAGGCGTCATACACAGCACCGGCCAATGCGGGTTGCCGCGCCTGCGCGTCGTTGCGTATCACGACGCAATGATTGATGGGGTAGATGGCGGTGCGGCGGTAGTAATCCTGCTCTGCGGCTTGTGCATCGGCCAGCAGCGTTCTCAGTTGACGTTGCGGCGGCGGCAGGCGCGTGTCTCGCACGGAAAAGCCGAGCAGCGCATCGAGTTGGCCCTCGCACAGCAGGGTTTCAAGATCACCGGTAATGCGCTCCACCGACGCGCCCGGCGGCAACGGCAGGCGCTGCTTGGTGTGCGTGACCCACGTGATTGAGCGATGGTCTACGCCGTATTCCTGTTGCAGCAGGCCGCGAAACCACACTGCCGCAGTCATCGAATAATCTTCGACGCCGATGCGTTTACCGGCGAGTTGCGCGAGATTTGTCAGCGTGCTGTCGCGCCGGGTCATCGCGGTGGAATGGCGAAACGCACGATACGGAAACACCGGTAGGGCGGTGAGCCAATCCTGTCCGCTGGCGCGCAGCACGATGTAGTTTGCCAGCGAAAATTCACACACTTCAAAGCGGCGTTCTTCAAGCATGGCAACGAAAATATCCTGCAAGCGCAGGGTCTCGTAGCCCAGCCGCACGCCGCCGTATGCGCCGGCAAGGCCCAGCACATGCTCATGATCGCCGCCGCGAATGATGAAGTCTGGCGTTTCAGGTGTTGGCATTTCGGATTCCGCGATTCACTTCGTTTTGCATTACGCTAAATGTATCCCGGCTCCGCCGGGGCGGCAAAGGGCTTAGGGTGACATTGCAAATAAATCAATAAAAACAAATAGTTACGAATAGTTGACCGCGCATGATCACAGGGCTCCTTCAACAGCTTGGCATGGTCGTTCATTGACGCGATACTTAAGCCATATATGATGGCGCTAACGGCAACAAGGCAGATGCTTTCCTCGAACACGGAATGAGACACATGCAACAGCTCGTGCGCGGTGCAGCGCTGATCATGGCGTGTGCCGCCGTATGGTTTTTCACCGACCGGTTCGCGGCCCCGTTTGTGGACAGCGCCCGTGCGCAGCAGCCCGAGCGCCGCGTCGCGCTGATCATCGGCAATAGCGCGTATGTGTCGGTGCCCAAGCTCGAAAACCCCGGCCCCGACGCGCGGCTGATGGCCGAAACGCTCAGCGCGATCGGCTTCACGCTGGTCGGCGGCAAGGCGCATCTGGACCTTGATAAACAAGGCTTCGAGAGCGCGGTGCAGGCGTTCGGCAAGGCAGTGCAGGGTGCAAACGTTGCGCTGTTTTATTACGCCGGGCACGGCTTGCAGATACGCGGCAGCAATTTTTTGGTGCCGGTGAACGCCAATCCCACGCGTGAAGCCGACGCCGATTTTCAGTTGCTCAATGTTGACTTGGTGCTGCGTCAGATGGAGCTCGCCGGCACGCGGCTTAACATGGTGATCCTCGATGCCTGCCGCAACAATCCGTTCGCTACCACGGGCATGCGTTCCACCGGCACCGGCCTCGCGCAAATGCAGGCGCCGGAAGGCACGCTGGTCGCCTACGCCACGCAGCCGGGCAACGTCGCCGCCGACGGCGTGGACGGCCACAGCCCGTACACCCGTGCGCTGGCCAAAGCCGTGACTACGCCGGGGCTGGATGTGTTTTCGGTGTTCAATGATGTCGGCGTGGCGGTCAAGCGCGCGACCGGCAACGCGCAGCAACCGTGGGTGTCGAGTTCGCCGCTGGAAGGCAAGTTTTACTTCGCTGGCGCGTCACCCGATGGCCCCGTGCCGGTGGTGCCCCAGCCGGTGATGGTGGCGCTGGCGCCGCAGTCCTCGGGCCAGTCGCGCACCTCGGGCGCGCGCCTGCGCAGCACGCCGCTGACCGTGACGGCGGACGACGCCAAGGTGATGATCGTGACGCAGAATTTCTACCGCACCGGCTGGAACGCGCAAGGCCGCGGCGGCCCGCACCAGTACGAAACCCAGGTGCACGCGGGCGGCCTGATGGTGGTCAACCCGGTGCGCGCGCTGATGTGGCAGCGCGGCGGCTCGGGCACGGTGGTGCAAGGCGGCCAGCAGGGCGCCGAACAGTATGTGCAGTCACTCAATGCCAAGCGTTACGGCGGCTTCGACGACTGGCGCCTGCCCACGCTGGAAGAAGCCATGTCACTGATGATGCCGCCCGACGGCGGCCAGCCGCTGCAAACCAGTGGGGGATCTGCCAAAGCGCATCTGGCCTCGGCCTTTGAAACCGCCGGCGCGTTTTTTATCTGGACCAGCGACCAGCAAGCGCCCGGGCGCGGCTGGGTGGTGTATTACACCGAGGGGGCGTGCACCACGGAAACGGTGCAATACAACGCTTATGTGCGGGCGGTGCGGTCGATTACGGGAAAGTAGCAAGCGTAGGGTGGGCAAAGCGCAGCGTGCCCACGCGCGCGGCATCATACACGCTCACCCAATCCGGTAGCATTGGCTTCAGGACACCCACCCCAGTCCTGCGGCAACCATCCGCGTTGCACGTAGGTTTGAAATGATGAATACGGCCATTCGCAAGCAACCTTGGCGTGCCCGTGCTTCACGGGGTTGAAATGGACGTAATCCACGTGGTGCTGTAAATCGGCGTCGTCGCGAATTTGATGCTCCCAGAACCGCCGCTGCCAAATACCTTTTTCGCGTTTGACAATCTTGCTCGTCGAGCGAGTGCTGGCGGGCGCAAGCCCACTGGTAAACAAACGCTTGATGACGCGCCAGCGCAATCCGAAATCGGCATCGTTTTCAGGCATTTCCCAGACGGTGTGCATGTGATCCGGCAACACGCAATACGCCAAAGTCAGAAAGGGATGGCGCGAACGGGTGATATCAAACGCGCGCCGAAGCCGGTCTATTTCCTCGACCAGCAGCCGGCTTGACCGGTTGGCAAGATTAACCGTAAAGAAAAAAGTTGCACCAGCCGCGAGGCTACGTCGATAGCGGGACATTCGGCAACGGTATCACGCACGTTGATTGTCGTGGGCACGCTGCGCTTTGCCCACCCTACGATTGCTTATTTGCATGACCGAAAAGGCTTTCAATTAGAACCGAACCCGTTGTCGGGAAGTGGTGTGCCGTCGAGTGATAATGTGGTCCATTGAACATCACTTGGCCATCGGAACTGGTGGCGACCACCCAGCAATAACCCTTCAATTTATTGTCGTTCGTCCTTAGCATTGCAATCTCTGCCCCTGCTGTGAGATTGCTGTTAAGCGGAACAGGCGCAGTGTAACTGCTTGCGAAGTAAGACACGGCCCCCGGAATTAACTGAATATTTTGGGGCAAAGCGTTTGATCCAATCGGGTAGACGACACCCGGTGCAGAAGTGGTGTTAATCATATTAGCCCGAATGTTGCACAAACAATCCGATCTCAAGTGTTTGGCATTATGTGGAATTGATTTCACAGCATTTCAGAACGACAAGCGCAGTCTACCCTGCCCATTAAGTCGGAAGGCGGCAGCGGGGTTGAGCGGTGATTGGGAGGGAT
>CAMBGJ010000130.1 GCA_945865805.1 Bordetella parapertussis | reverse complement strand
CTGCCCGCCCATACCAATAGCGCGCGTTGTCCAGATCGCCTTCCATCACGTGCACGATGCCGTGCACCCAGCAGCCTTCGGCCGACTCGTCGCTTTGCACGATTTTGTGCGCGGCATCCCAATCGCCCTTATCGAGGTGATCGAGCGCTGTCCGTAAGGCGGTGTGTTGACTCACGATAGCAATCCTTTCATCGCCGCATACAATTGATTTTGCGCCTCAAAGCCGATGCCTGGCCGATCTGGCAATTTGAGCAAACCGTTTTCCACTTTCGCATCGTCCGCGAACCCGGCGAAGATGCCGAACACACCCGGATACGCCTCGCAGCCACCGAGGCCAAAGCCGCCGACCAGATGCAGCGTCATTTGATTGCCGCCGTGCGGGAAAATGCTTTCACGTGGCCAGCCGCGTTGCTTCAACATCGCCAGCGTGCGCGCGAATTGCACAATGCCATACGACTGTGGCACATCGGTCTGGATGAAATCGACGCCCGCACGCATGCCGCCGAAGGCGACAAGGTTCTCCACGTCCTGTGTCGAAAACAGATTTTCACCGGTGCCCACCGCCGCGCCGTATTGCGCGATGAATTCGTTGAGCAGTTCAAAGCCCGCCGGGTCGGTCGGCTCTTCAAACCATTTCAGCTTGTAGGGTGCCAACGCTTTGGCATAGGCCAACGCCCGTTCGCGATTAAAGCCCGCATTAGCGTCTACCGCAAGGCATTGATTTGATTGAACAATTTTTAGTGCCGCTTCGACGCGCGCGACGTCCTCGGGGATGCTCGCGCCGCCGACCTTGATCTTCATGACTTGATAGCCCTGATCAAGCTTTTCGCGGATTTCGTCGAGCAATTCGGCAATGCCCTTGCCCGGCTCGTACCAGCCACCGCCGACGTAACACGGCACTTTGTCGATCAACTTGCCTTCGTTGTAGCGCTCCGCCAGCACGCGATGCAGCGGCTTGTTTTCGATTTTCGCCACGGCGTCCCAGCAGGCGACTTCAATGGTGCCGATGGCCACCGAGCGTTCGGTATGGCCGCCCGGCTTTTCGCGCTGCATCATGGCGGCGAGTATTTTTTCAGGATCGAAATTGTTGCCCGTGGTGTCGAGCAGTGACTCGGGCTTCGCCTTGAGAAGGCGCGGAATAAAACGGTCGCGCATTTGCGCGCCGCAGGCGTAACGCCCGGTGGAGTTGAAGGCAAAACCGGTTACCGGCTTGCCATCGCGCATCACATCGGTGATGACAGCGACGACCGAGGTGGTCATTTCGCTAAAGTCGAATACCGCGTTACGCAGCGTTGATTTCAGCGGGATGGCGATTTCACGGATGTCTGTTATGCGCATATTGCTCCAAGTTGTATGAAGGTCAAATGCTTCACCGCAGAGGCGCGGAGGCGCAGAGGTTACGCAGAGAACTCCAGGTTCATTTCGGGCTGTCTCTGCGGCAGTTCTCTGCGCCTCCGCGCCTCTGCGGTGAGGGGGTTCGCCTACTGCACCTGCACCTTCGCGTTCTTCACCACACGTGTCCACTTCTCGACTTCATTGCGCGTTTGCACCATGAATTCTTCGGGCGTGTTCATCACGAATTGAAAGCCCAACCCTTCAATGCGCTCGCGCGCTTCGGGCATTTGCGAAATCTTCTTGAGCTCCGCGTGAAAGCGCCGCACGATGTGTTGCGGCGTACCGGCCGGGAAATACAGGCCTTGCATGGTTTCGGATTCCTGATCCTTGTAGCCTGCCTCGGCCATCGTCGGCACATCAGGGAATGAGGGATGGCGTTTACGCGAGCCCATCGCGAGACCGCGCAAACGGCCCGCCTTGACGTGCGGCGCGGGCGTGGGCAATGCCGAACACCCCAGCAGCACCTGGCCCGCCAGATGCGCCGTCACCGACGGGCCGGCGCCATTGTAGGGAATATTGTTCAGATCCATCTTCACCGCGTATTTGAGCATCTCCACCGCCAGATGCGGCGTGGTGCCGATACCGGGCGTGGCAAAGCCATATTTGGCCGGTTCCGCGTTGGCGAGCTTCAGCGCGTCGGACAAGGTCTTTGCGGGCATGCTGGCGTGCGCGGAAAACAGATTCGGCGACTCCGCGAAATTGGTGATGGGAATGAAGCTCTTGAAGGGATCGTACGGAATCGATTTATACAAGCCGGGATTCACGCCAAACGCCGAGCTGTTCACCATGCCCATCGGGCGCGGCGCTGGCCACGATGCCGGTGCCAATGTTGCCGCCTGCGCCGGCGCGATTGTCGACGATGAATTGCTGCCCGGTGATCTCCGTCATGCGCGCAGCGATGATGCGTGCGATCACGTCGGTGGTGCCGCCGGGTGCGAACGGCACCAGTACGCGCACTGGGCGCGTGGGCCAGGCAGGGTCTGCGGCGTGGCTGACACCCGAAGCAATAAACGCACATAACATGATGTTTTTAAACAGATTTTTCATAAGACTCTCTCTACAGGCTTCGTAAGCACACAGCAACAGGTTGATCTCTACCCTGTCATTCCCGCCGGCGCGAGAATGACGAGGGAAAATGCATTGGTCAAGCTACCATGCCGCCACGACTACTCCGGCTTAATCCCCGCATCCTTGATCACCTTCGCGTAGCGCACGGTTTCGCTGCGAATGAAGCTGGCGAAATGCTCCGGCGTGCTCGGCGTCGGATCAATGCCCGCCGAGCCGAATTTATCCACCACGTCTTTCGCCGCCAGCGCCTTGCCGATTTCGCTGTTGAGTTTGACGATGTGGTCGCGCGCAGTGCCGCTGGCGGTGAGAATGCCATACCAGATCGGCACCACGTAGTTGTCCAGACCTGCCTCTTTGGTGGTCGGCACGTTGGGCAGCGCTGCGTTGCGTTTTTCCGCCAGTACCGCCAACGCCCGTACTTTGCCGGCGTTGATTTGGGGGGCACCGATGGGCGTGGCGATGAAAAGCGTATCGACCTGTCCACTCATCAGCCCGATCATGCCCAGACCTGTGCCTTTGAACGGCACATGCACCATGTCAATCTTGGCGAGGCTCTTTAATAACTCAGGCGCGAGATGCGACGTGGTGCCCGAGCCGCCCGAACCAAAATTGAATTTGCCGGGATTGGCCTTGGCCATGGCGATGAATTCCTTCAGCGTTTTTGCCGGCACGGAAGGATGCACGATCATCACGTTTTGCACCGCCGCCGCCAGTGAAATGGGCGCAAGGTCTTTCGCCGGATCGTAATTCAGCTTGGCATACAGCGACGGGCTGATCGAGATTAACGGTGAACTCAGCACCATCGTATAACCGTCCGGCGGCGCTTTGGCCGCGAGCTCCACGCCGAGATTGCCGCCCGCGCCGGGCCGGTTGTCGATCACCACCGTCTGACCGATGTTCTCGGCCATCTTCGCGCCCAGCGTGCGACCCAGCAAATCCGTCGGCCCGCCGGGCGGAAACGGCAATATCAAACGCAGCGACTTGGCCGGATACGTCTGCGCAACCACGGATGGCACCGCGCAGCCCCAACCCAACAAACAAGCGTACAGTATATGCAACCTCATCAACGGCTCCTCGTTATTTTTTGTCAGGGCGTATTATGCCAGCGCGGGGCCGCACTGCCCCCATGCGCATCAATACCGCGCATGAATTCACGCCAACTACTTCGCACCCGTCATCTGCCCCGACATCACGAAATCCCACAACGCACTGGCGTTGTCGACGACATGCGGCACATCGTCTTTCAGCAGCAGGCGTTGCCGCACCAGTGCCGCGGCTTCTTCACTGATACGCGCGAGATATCCGGTACGTGATGTATAGCGGTCGGTGATCGCTGCGCGCGTGTCGCCCGGCCTGTGTTCGCCACGCGTGCGCGCGAACGGATACATGCCGCCGACCAACTGCACCAGCTCGCGTGGCGCGCCGGTCTCTGGCGCACGCAGGTTCCAGCCGGTGTACGTCGCGAGCGGCACACTCAACGCCGGCAGGCGTATGCCGGCCAGCTCATTGCCGTCTTCATCGAGTTGCGGCACCAACACTGTGTAGGGATTGCCGACGCGCGGCGGCACGAGCGTGGGAATGCCGGGTTGCTGCTCAGCGTTGTCCAGCCGGTACGCTGGTTGAATCGCCTCCGGCACAGCCATACTGCGCAGACCCGCCAGATTCAGCGCCGCGCGCGGCACCAGACTGCTCTCGCTGACTCTCGGGTAACGGCTGGGTAGCGGCTCGGTGCCGTTGCGCACCCATTGATCCAGCGCCACGTACAAGGCGCGCAACGCCGGGCGGTAATCCATCGGGTTGTGCGGCAACTGCCCGCGCGTAGCGGGCGTGTCCGCAGGCGGCAGGCGCGCGGGCACGTGCTGCGTGCTCGCGAACAAATAAACACGACTGGTTTCGGCCATGCCGAAATCGGCACCCGCCGGCGTGGTGTGTACCATGGACGCCGCGCTGCCCCAGTATTCCCACGATGAACTGGTGTAAAAAATTTTTGGCACCACGCCGGCCTTGGCGGCGCGCGTGAGCAGGCCGCCGCTCTCGCCCGTTTCGCGGTCAGTCTGTGCAAGATCGGTGAAGGGAAACACGCGCGAGCCGGTGGTGCGTGACGGCTGCGAAAACCGTTCGTTAAAGCCGCGCCGCGCGCCGCCCGCGATATGCACCATCATGCCGTCGAACACCTGGCGGCCTGCGGTATCTTCGTTAAAGCCTTCGTGCAAAAACTGTCGCAAAAACTGCCCGCTCTGCGAAATACCGAAGGCGTAAGCGTGCGTGGCGCGCACGATGGCCGTGTTGTCGTGACGTATCCACGACACCAGATCGCGCACGCCGGCCAGCCCCAGGCCCGCGATTTGCGGATTGCGCGCACCATAGGCGAACTGATAAATCGCACCCGGCACGAAGCCGCCTTCGACATGCAGGCGCATCGGATCAGGCGACAATACGCCGTCGCGCAGGCGCGCATAGGCCCAATTGGCTTGCGGAATCTCGCGCGGCGGCAGGCTGCGCGAAGGGCTGACGCCCAGTTTGTTGGCGGCGTCGCCCACACGATCTACAGCATAGGGAATCGACGTGCGGTCGCCGAGTGAAACATCCGTCACGCGCGCGGGCACGGTAAATTCGCCGTACACGCGGCCCTCGATGCCTTCGGCCACCGGCCCCGTAAGGCGCATCATGCCGGCGTTATGCGGCAGATCCTGCTGCCAGCCCAGCCACACCAGCGTAACGCCCTGCTTCATTAAAAAGTCGTCACCGATAAAACCCGCACTGGCGGGCGCGGCGGTGCGATTGCCCCGATTGAGGTATTCCAGAATCGTATGGCGACCGCGATTCACCACATCGAGTATCACCACACCGTTGGCGCGCGCAGCCGACTTCGGCCGCAGGATGCCAATGTCCGCAGAAAATTCCACCAGCCCGCGCGCATTACGCGGCGCAAGTTTCAGATCGACGATGATGACGTTACGCGGGTTGTTCGGGTCCAGCGTGAAATGCGCGCGACCTTCGATCCATTCGTAAGCGCCAGCCGCGCCGTAGCTGCGCCCCCCGAGCAGGTCTGCGGTTTTGCTGATGTCAATGCGGACGACTTCGGCTGCGGCGTGCGACGCACAGAACAGTGCCAGCCAACAGCAGGCACGGAATAGTATCCGTAAGCAATTGTTTTTAAACATTATTATTACTCGCATTATTCTCGATGCTGCGCCACTATCCCTTCCGTCATTCCTGCGAAAGCGGGAATGACAGTGCCGGTATTGCGTAGCCGCGCTACACCACCAACGGCACATCAATCGTCGTCACCCGCCGCAACTCACGATGATGCACGGCGTCGTCGAACGCCGTGGCGCGATGCATGGTGGCGAGGTTGTCCCAGATCACGAAGTCACCGTCGCGCCACTCGTGGCTATAGACAAACGGGCGTTGCGTGGCGTGTTCCATCAACTCCATCACGAACAGCAGGCCATCGGCCACCGCCCAATCGATGATGCGCGCGGCGTGCGCGGCGAGATACAGCGATTTACGCCCGGTGCGCGGATTGGTGCGCACCATCGGATGAATCGCGCCCTTGAGTTTGTGCTTTTCCTCTGCGGAAAAAGAAAACCCCAGTACCTCACGCGAACGCGTGATGGTGTGATGCACTTTCAGGCCTTCGAGCTTTTGTTGGGTCGCGGCGGGCAAGGTATCGTACGCCACGCGCATGTCGGCGAATTCGGTGTTGGCGTTGACCTTGGGAATCACGCGCGCCGACAACGTGGAATAACGCCCCGCCGGATCCTGGAACGAAGCATCGGTGTGCCACAGCCGGTTGCCCAGGCTGTAGGCGCGCTTGCGATCGTCGGCCTTGAGTATCTTGCCGTCGTTGTCCACGTTGGAAATATCCGCAACGGCATCGTTGCCGAAGCGGTTTGCCGACAACGCCGCCGCGCCCGGCTTGGCATGCAGCGTACCGTCAAAGCGTTGCGCGAACGCGAGCTGTTCCGCATCGGTAAACGGCTGGTTGCGAAACACCAGCACGCCGTGTTCATCCATGCCGGTGCGCAATTGCTCCAGCGTGGCGCGGTCGTGTACCTGGCGCAGATCAATCGGGCTGACTTCGCCGCCGACGTGGGGATGCAGCTTGCGTATGCTCACTGTCATGGCGTTAACCTCCAGAAAATAATGTTTTAAAACAATTGGTTACGTTAAACCACCGGCACCTGCGCCAGCGTCGGTTTCAGCGGAATACCGCCGCGCTGCACCCAGCGATAGCGCGCCGTCAGCGCATCGGCCAGCGGCCTGCGCCGCGCCTCGTCCACCGCGATCCACATGCGCAGCAAGTGCCGCTCGCGCCCCGGCTCGGGAAAATCCTCGTACGCCTCGCGCGCATGCAGCAGGGTGTGATTGTTGACGAGTTGGATATCGCCTTCCTGAAAATCCATGGTCAGCATCAGCTCGGGCCGGTTGGCGATTTCCTGCACTGCAATCAGCGCTTCGCGTTGCAACGCGCTGGGGGCGTACGTCGCGCCGTGGCGCGCGGCGGAGTCGTAATACGGCAGGCTGTTGATACGCACGGTGACCTTGCCGCGGCTTTCACTAAACATGGGCAAAGTAAAAAAGCCCTGTTCGCCGTCGGGTTCTTCGCCGCGCCAGTCGATATGAAACGGGTCATACAAGGCGGCCAGCAAATCGGGCCGCTCTTCGCGCAATATGTTGTGGATGGTCAACGCGCTGGTGATTTTGCTCGCACCACCGCGCTTGGCGGTGCGCAGGCAAAACAGGCCGAGCAGATCCATCGGCAGCATGTCGGTGTGAAAATCCATGCGCTGGCTGGTTTGATAGGCGCGCGCATTCGGATCGGCCTGCGTGCGGCCTTCGTCACGCACATGGCCCAGCAGGTGCCCGCGCCCGTTTTGTGAAATCGGCGTACCCAGATGCACGCCGAGGCCCCAGTAGAGCAACTCGCAATCTTCATCCGAGTAGCGCGCGCGTGGAATGCCGCGCAGCAGCTTGAAACCCTGGCCCTGCTCGACATCGTGCAGCACGTCGCGCATCGCCGCGCTCAACTGCGGCAGCGGAAACGCATCCGGCGCGAATGGAATACACGCGCCCGCGCGTTTCACCTGCGCCAGCGCGGCATCGAGCTCGGCCAGCGCGGCGGCGTCAAACTGATAAATCCACGAACCGTCGCGCTGGATGTTGGGGCCTATCCAAGCGGCGGGATCGGCGACGTGAGCGTAAGGTCTGGCAGGCATAGGCTACGGCGAACCCGGTGATGATGAACCATCATTCTAGCGAATTTGCCATGCGCCAACGGCAAGTGCCGCGCAACCGGGTCGTGGCATAGGATAATGCGGGTCGGCAAGCACGCAGGCTTGATACCATCAATGGTCATACGCATACGCTCACCCATCGCCATGACCGGCGCTCGCTGGAACCCTAAAAATTTCGAAATTATTCGGTCCGAGTAACCATTCAGCCGCTTTAAATCCCTTCACCGCTGAGGCGCAAAGACGCAGAGGTTACGCAAAGAAGTGCTTTTTCTCTGCGCCCTCAATATATCAACTATGCCTCTGCGGTGAAGAAGTTTTACCATCGAGGCTGAACAGTTACGTTTAAGGTTCTTATCGTTACGCAGGACAGGTAAAAAAATATCATGAAAAAACAAATACTTACGATATCTCTGTGGTTGATAGGCTGGGCGTTGCCGCCTAGCGTCATCGCGCAAACCGGTGCAGAAAATTACCCGGCCAAAACCGTACGCATCGTCGCACCGTTTCCGCCGGGCGGCAGCGTCGATACCGTCGGGCGGCTGCTCGCGGCGCGACTCACCGAAAGCTATGGGCAAAATTTCGTCATCGATAACCGCAGCGGCGCGTCGGGCAGCATCGGCATGGAAATCGCCGCCAACGCGCCGGGCGACGGCTACACACTGGTGGTGAACACTATTCCGCTCATCACCAATCAGTTTCTGTTTCGCAAAGTGCCTTACGACGCGTTGCGCGACTTCGTGCCGATTTCATTGTTGACCACGACGCCGGCGGCGATCATCGCGCATCCGTCGCTGCCCGCTAAAACCGTACGCGAACTGATCACACTGGCGCGCACGCGTAGCGACGCGCTGAACTACGGCGGCGCGGGCCCTGGTACCAATCCGCACATCGCGGGCGAAATGTTCAACTACCTCGCCAAGACCAATATTTCGATTATTCAATTCAAGGGCGGCGGGCCGGCGATGATCGCCACCGTGTCGGGTGAAATCAGCCTGAGCATCCCGGCCGTGCCAGACGCGTTGGCGCACGTACGCTCCGGCCGCCTGCGTGCGATCGCCGTCACCAGCTTACAGCGCGCGCCGCAGTTGCCGGACGTACCCACCGTCGCGGAGACACTACCCGGCTACGAATTCACCACCTGGCAAGGCGTGCTCGCGCCCAAAAACACGCCGCGCGCGATCATCACCTCGCTCAACGAGCGCATCAAAAAATCACTCAGCGCGCCGGAGCACAGCAAGCGTTTTAACGACAGCGGGCTGGATATCGTCGCCAGCAACCCTGAAGACTTCGCTGCGCATCTGAAAAAAGAAACCGAGAAGTGGGGCAAAGTCATTCGCGAACGCAGCATGAAAGCCGATTGACCACGATCTACCCCGAACTCTGAACGCTTAACACTTAACACGCCACTAAAAAAATGCCCACAGCCCTGGTCTCCAAGGAATTCATCGCCCGCTTCGGCGACGCCCTGCAAGCCGCAGCACGTACCGCCGGTAAAACCGTTGATTTCATGACGCTGCCCGCCGCAAAGGGCGCGCGCCTGTCACCTGCCGAGCGCGACAAAGTCGATTGCCTGTTTCTCGACCGCGACATGCGTTTTGACGACCAACTGCACGATGCCTACGCCGACGCGCTGCTGGAGATGAAAAATCTGCAATGGGTGCACTACACCAGCTCCGGCATCGGGCAGCAATTGCACGTCAAGGAACTCAACGCTAGGGGCGTGATCACCACCAGCTCCACCGGCGGCAACGCCGAACCGGTGTCGCAAACCGGCATCACCGGCTTGCTGATGCTCACGCGCGGCTTCGGCAGTCACATTCATAATCGGGCCAAGAAGCAATGGCAACCGATACGCGGCAAGGCGCTGCCGGACGATTTGCGTGGGCAAACGCTGCTGCTGATCGGCGTGGGTGCCATCGGAAAAAAAGTCGCCCTCTACGCACAAGCGTTCGGCCTCAACGTGATCGGCGTACGCCGCGCGCCCCGGCAGCCTGACGACACGGTGAACGAACTGCATGCGCCGTCGAGCCTGCCGGAACTCTATCCGCGCGCCGACTGGATCATGCTGTGCTGCCCGTTAACGAAAGAAACCGAAAATCTGCTCAACGCCGAGGCCTTCAAGCGCATGAAAAAAGGCGTCAAGCTGATCAACATCGCGCGCGGCGAAATCGTCGATGATGCGGCGATGCTTGATGCGCTAGAGAGCGGCCAGCTCGGCGGCGCCGCGCTCGACGCACACCGCCAGGAGCCGTTGCCCGCCGACTCGCCACTGTGGGACATGCCCAATGTCATCATCTCGCCACATAACGCCTCGGCCTCCACCGGCAACGAACCGCGCAGCGCTGAGATGTTTGTCGCCAACTTCGGGCACTGGGTGCGGGGTGAAGCGATGTTTAATGTGCAGCGGTTTTAGCGATGGCGTGGCGATGAGCGCGCCAGGCAATTACTCTTCCTTGAACGCCCGGTCGAAACTCTGCACGATGGGATCAAACAGATAGCGCAACGGCGAGCGGGCGCTACCGACGATCTCTACTTCCACCTGCATGCCAGGCTGCATGGGTAGCTTGGCTTCGGCACGCGCCTTGTCGTCGGTAACCTCGATGCGTGCGGTGTAGTAGCTTTGATTGGTTTTCTCGTCGCGGAAAGCATCCGCCGAAACGCTGCGAACCACACCTTCCAGCCGCAGGTGCGCGCGCGCCTTATACGCGGTTAAGCGCAAGCGGCAACGCGTACCCACAGCCACTACGTCCACATCATCCGGCATGATGCGTGCCTCGACAACCATGCGGTCCGCCACCGGCACCACTTCAAGCAGGACACCACCGGGCGCAACCACCGCGCCCAAGGTCATGGTGCGCAGCCCCTTGACGATACCTTCTTGCGGCGCGGCGATACGCGTGCGTGCGAGCCTTTCTCTGGCCACGCGTGCGCGCTCAGTGGCCACCGCCAATTCGTCCTGCGCGCGGCGCAGATCCTCAAGTACGAGATTCATCCAGTCATTCTTGAGCTTGGTGATCTGTACGTCCGTATCATTGATACGCTGCTGCGCACGGGACATTTCAGCCTCGCTCTCGCTCTTGCTGGCGCGTGTTTCGGCGGTGCGGCTATCCAGCGCGAGCAACCGGGACTTGGCGATGAAATTCTTGTCGTACAAATCCTGGTTGATGCGCCGCTCATCGTCCGCATGACCCATCAGATTGACCAGCGCCTCGGTTTTCTTTTGCCACGCGGCCAGTTCCTGGCGTAAATCCACCTGCCGCGATACCAATCCGGCGATCTCTTTTTGCAGCGCGCTGCGGCGAATCTCGAACAGGCGCACTTGCGACTGCGTGGCAGCGCTTGCCGGGCCGCGCGCCGTGTATGGCAAGCCATCTCGCTCTGCAGCCAGCCGGTCGACCAGGGCTGAACGTGCAACACGCTCGGTTTCCGTAATCGACACGCCGGCACGCGCCTCGCCGTCGTCGTGTATCACCAACTCCTGGCCTTCCTTGACGGCATCGCCATCGCGTACGCGAATTTCCCGAATGATGCCGCCCTCCAGATGCTGGATCGTCTTGCTGCGACCGAGCGGGGTGACTTCGCCCATGGCCACCGCCCCGACATGCAGTTCGGCGAAGACACTCCAGAGGATCACGAAGCCCAACACGACGGAGAAAACCCACAGCGTGGCGCGCGTGGCTGACGACAGATCCACCGGCACCGGAAATTTATCGGGTGCCTGCGAAAGCGCATGCGAAAGAGAACTTTCGCTCATACGGAACGCAACGGTTGCACTGCCGGATTTGCATTCTGTCGCATGATTTCAGCGCGCGGGCCATAGGATTTCAGTTGCCCATCAACAACCACACCGATGAAATCGACATCCTTGAGCAGCCCCATTTGATGCGTCACCAGGATGACCGTGGCGCGCCTGGCGCGCAATTCATGCAACGCCCGCAACAGCGCCTGCTCGCCGTCGGAATCCAGATTCGCACTCGGCTCGTCGAGCACCACCAACCGGGGTTTGCCGAATAGCGCACGCGCGAGACCGATACGCTGCCGCATGCCGCCGGAGAGCGTGGCGCCGCCCGCGCCGATCACCGTCTCGTACCCAGCAGGCAATCGCAAAATCATGTCATGCACGTTGGCCGATTGGGCCGCCGCGACAACGTCTTCATCCACCGCGTCGCCGAAACGCGCGATGTTGTCTCGCACGGTGCCGGAAAAAAGCTCCGCGCCCTGCGGCAGATACCCAACATGCCGGCCAAAATCAGTACGGCTCCACTGATAGACATCGGCAGTATCCAGCCGCACCGCACCCGAGCGCGGCTTCCAGATGCCGCAGATCAGTTTGGCCAGCGTGGATTTGCCGGCAGAGACCGGACCGACCAACCCGAGTTGTGCGCCAGGCGCCAACTGCAAGGTAATTCCCTTGATCGTAGGCGCGTCGGCACCGGGCGGCCCGTAAGTAACCTGTTCGACACTCAATGCCCCCTGCGGCGTCGGCAAGGCCATCTGGTTTTCGGCACGCGGGTATTGCGTCAGCGATTCACTCAGATCGTGCCACGCATTGCGCACGCCGATCAACTGACGCCACAGCGGTATCAGACTCTCCAGCGGCGCTAGGCCGCGTCCCATCAGAATACTGGCAGCGATCATGCCACCGACGGTAATACGGTCTTCGATAGCCAGATACCCGCCCAGCCCGGTTAGTGCAATGCTGATAATCAGCCGATCCCAACGGCCCAGGGCTGTAAGCACCGCACTGCGGTCACTGCTCACGGATTGATGGTGCAGACTTTCCTGACTGTGCAGGCGCCAGTAACGCAGGATGGCCTCGCGCATGCCCATGGCCTCCACCAATTCGGCGTTGCGCACGATCTCACTGGCGCGGCCCTGCGCCTTCGTGCCGGCATCATTGGCTGACTTGACCGGCCCGGCCGTCGTCCACTCGGTCAGCAGAGCGATGATCATCAGCACGACGATACCCACCACCATCGCCGCGGCCAGTAGCGGGTGTATGAAATACACCACCACCAAAAACACCAATGCCAGCGGCGTATCGATCAATCCGACGATACCTTGAGGGCTGGCGAGAAAATTGCGCACGATCGCCAGATTGCGCAGCGGATGCGTCACCGGCTCGGACATCCGCGCTGAGCGCGCAATACAGGCGTCCAGCGTCTTGCCTTCAAACGCCAACTGAAAGCGGTTGCCGATGCGCAACAGAAACTTTAAACGGATGGCCTCAAGAAACGCATAGGCTGTAATAAAAACCGTAACGATGAGCGTCAGGTAAAACAGCGTGGCGCTACTGCGGGAAAGCAACACCCGGTCGAAAATCTGCAGCGAATAGATGGGTAACGCCAGCATGAGGACGTTCATGGCCAGCGAGATGACACCCACGGCAAATACCGCGCCACCGGCGGTTTGCCGTAGCACAGATATCAACCCTGAGTGTTTGTTGTTGCGCAATGATTATTGATGGTATCCCGAGTGTGCGTATATTACGCCCAACCTTGTCGATCAACCTTGGATATTCCAATCCGTGGGTACGGGGACGGATGCCAGGCTGCCATCCACCAGGGTGCTGCCGTTCATTTGCCAGATCGCCACCTGCCCGTTGTCGTTGCGCCACAGCAGATCGCTCTTGCCATCGCCGTTGTAGTCGCCCGCGCCATCCTGAATTTTCCAGTCGGTCGGTACAGTGGCTACTACCGCGCCATCCACCAGATTGGCGCCGTTCATTTGCCAGATCGCCACTAAACCCGCGTC
>CAMBGJ010000129.1 GCA_945865805.1 Bordetella parapertussis | reverse complement strand
CGCTGCGCTCATGAATGTCGAAAAAGCTCGGTTGAAGGCGTATGGGCATTTTGCTTTGGCTTCGTCTCGGTGATTTAACCTTACAACGTACATACCCGCCCAACGTTTACAATGTGCCTCGAAATTAAGCTATTTTTAGAGGTGCCCATCAGTCGCACCTCCCCGACAAATGCTGCGCCCTCAACGGCTTATGATTTAATAACTATTTGTTTTTATTGATATTTTCACTCAACAGCCCGCATCGCCCCCCAAATCCTACCCGCCGTCAAAGGCATATCCAGATGCGTAACACCCACCGCCCGCAACGCATCCAAAGTAGCGCTAACCAGCGAAGGGATCGAAGCCGTACACCCCGATTCCCCCACGCCCTTCACGCCCAGCGGGCTGACTTTGCTCACGGTGGCGTGTTCTTCGCCGCGCAGTTCGGGCACGAGGCCAGCGCGCGGCATGATGTAATCCATGAAGCTTGCCGTTAGCGGCTGGCCGGAGTTTTTGTCGTAGACGATTTGTTCGCCGAACACTTGCCCCGCGCCTTGCACCACGCCGCCGTGGAGCTGGCCTTCGACGATGGCGTGGTTGATGACTACGCCGCAGTCATCCACCGCGCAGTACGACACCACTTTCGGTTCGCCAGTCTCTTTGTCCACTTCGACTTCGCTGATGTGGCAGCCGTTGGGGAAGGTCGAGCCGAATTTGCCTTCGGCCGTCACGCTGACGGCTTTTGTTTTGGCGAGATCGCCGAGCTTGATCACGCGCTTGCTCTGGCTGGAGGTGAATTCACCCTTGGCGTATTGCACCTGCGACGGCTCCAGTTGCAGTTCGAGTGCGGCAAGGGCCTTGCCTTCTTCGATCAGTTTCAGCGCCGCGAGGTGGCTCACGCTGCCCACGCCCACTGTCGTACGCGAGCCGCCGGTGTGATTGCCTTCGAGCTTGCTGCCCGGCGCGCATTGCACGACCTTGATCTGTTTGAGCGGCACACCCAGCGCGTTGGCAACTATCGTACCCAGCGTGGTTTCATGGCCGTGGCCCTGCGACTTCGCCACCATGTAAAGCGTGACCACGCCTTCGGCATCGACCGTGAGTTCGACTTCATCCTTGGGCGCATTGCCGGCGCCGGAGGCTTCGATCACGGTGGAAATACCGATGCCTCTTAGTTTGCCGCGCTTGGCGCTTTGCTCGCGGCGCGCGGCAAAGCCGCTGTAGTCGGCCAGCGCCAGCGCCTTCGACAACACGCCGGGAAAATCGGCGTTCTCATAGGTGGATCCGGTGGGCGTCTTATAGGGAAACGCATTCGGCGGAATGAAATTGCGGCGCCGCAAGTCGGCTTTATCCATGCCGATTTCGAGTGCGGCCTGATCGACAAAGCGCTCAACCACATAGGCAATGTCGGGCCGCCCCGCGCCGCGGTACGAGCCCATCGGCGTGGTGTTGGTGAGCGACACGCGAAACAGCGCGTAGAGCGCCGGTATGTGATACACGCCGGTAAGGCACGTGGTGGTGTTGCGGATGTGCCCGACCGAGCCGGGTGACAGATACGCGCCCATGTCGGCGATCCAATCCAGACGAAACGCTGTGAAGCGGCCATCTTTATCCATCGCCAGTTCGCCCTCGGCGATGTTGCCGCGGCCGTGGTTATCGGTGAGGAAACTCTCCACGCGCGACGACACCCATTTCACCGGCTTGCCTAATGCCTTGGCGGCGATCATCAGCGCGGCGTATTCCGGGTATGCCGGTGTGCGCTGGCCGAAGCCGCCGCCGACATCGTGCGTTTCGTAAATCAGTTTGTTCTCGGGCACGCCCGTCCACGACGACAACATCTTGCGCTGCGTGGTCACGCCCTGGATCACCACGTTAAAGCGGTACGACTCATTCGCCACGTCGTAGGCGACCAGACACGCGCGCGGCTCCATCGGGCTGGGCGTCACGCGCGTGCAATCGACACGCAGGCGTGTTACATGCGCGGCATTTTTGATTGCGTCCGCAACCGCGCTTTCGCTGCCGGTTTCTGTTTCGTAGACCAGATTGCCGGGCACAGCTTCATCGAGCTGTTGTGCGCCAGGCGCCAATGCCTGTTCGGGATCGACTATGGCTTGCAACACGCGATAGTCGACTTCCACCAGCTCAGCCGCATCAGCCGCAGCGTCGGCGGTATCTGCCACCACCAGCGCCACCGCTTCGCCGACGAAGCGGACCTTGCCGTGCGCCAGCACCGGCCGGTCAAGCGCGCGCGCTTTCATGCCGTTTTTGCCGGGGCCGCCGAGCCCATGCGCGGCACGCACGTAACCCGCCGCCACGGCATCTGCGCCAGTGTAAACGCCCTTCACGCCGGGTGCCGCAAGTGCGCGCTGCGTGTTGACCAAGACAATTTCCGCATGGGCATGATCCGCACGCACGAAGTGGCCGTAGAGTTGCCCCGGCACGGTCCAGTCGGCGGCATATTTGCCGTGACCGGTGATCAGGCGTTGGTCTTCGACCCTGCGGCCGTCGTGATGATGGTCGTGCGTATCCATGTTGATGCGTTCCTTGAGTCATTCAGGATGAAAAGGGAACACGGATGGTAAACCGGGCGGGGGCGGGTTGTCAGCGTACGTCGTACTCTATTTACGCTGACGTGCAATACCTTCCCTGTCATACCCGAGACAGCAGGTATCCATAGAGCAATGCCCGTGGCAGGTGTGTTAGGGCTTCCCGCTTTGCGAGCAGCCGCTTCGCGGCTTGCCTGCGTACCCCTCTGCGCGGGAACAACAGGGTAAGTAAGGGATACTTCGCCGCCAAAGGCCAATCAGCAGACGCTCAGGTCTTCGCCTGCTTTGCCGCCTGTATGGCATGCCACAACGTCGCCGACGTCAACGGCATATCCAGTTTCTGCACGCCCAGCGGCCGTAACGCGTCAATCACCGCATCGACCAGCGAGGGTATCGACGCCGTGCAGCCGGATTCGCCCATACCCTTCACACCGAGCGGACTTACCTTGCTGGTGGTGGGATGTTCTTCGCCGCGCACCTCGCGCACCAGGCTGGCGCGCGGCATGATGTAATCCATGAAGCTCGCCGTCAGCGGCTGGCCGGATTTTGGGTCGTAGACGATGTGTTCGCCGAACACCTGGCCCGCGCCCTGCACCACGCCGCCATGCAACTGGCCTTCGACGATGGCGTGATTGATCACCACGCCGCAGTCGTCAACCGCGTGGTACGACACAATGTCCGGTGCGCCAGTATCCAAATCAATTTCGACTTCGGTGATGTGGCAGCCGTTGGGGAAGGTTGAACCAAACTTGCCGCCGCCCTTGAAGGTGACAGTTTTAGCTTTGGCCAGATCGGCGAGCACCACCACGTGGGTCGATTGATCCGAGCGGAATTCACCCTTCGCGTATTGCACCTGAGACGGCTCCACCCTAAGCTGCAATGCCGCCAGTGACTTGCCTTCCTCGATCAACTGTTGCGCTGCGACGTAACACGCGCTACCCGCGCCCACCATGGTGCGCGAACCGCCGGTGCCGTTGCCGACAAGCTTGGTGCCCGGCGCACATTGCACCACCTTGACGCGATTCCGCTCAATGCCGAGCGCGTCCGCCACGATCATCGCCATGGTCGTCTCATGGCCGTGGCCCTGCGTTTTAGCCACGGTGAACACGGTGAGTGTTCCGCTGGCATCAAGTTCCAGATCGATGTCGTCGCTGGGCGCGTTGCCCGCGCCGGTGGGCTCAATCACCACGGCGATGCCTCTGCCACGCAGTTTGCCGTTCGCCGCCGATTGCTGTCGGCGCGCCTCGAAACCCTGCCAATCCGCGAATGTCAGCGCCTTCGACAACATGCCCGGAAAATCCGCGTTCTCGTAGACCGATCCCAGCGGCGTTTTGTAAGGGTAAGCGTCGTTGGGAATAAAATTTCGTCGGCGCAGGTCCGCGCCATCCATGCCCAGTTCGACTGCGGCCTGACTCACGATACGCTCCACCGCGTAAGCGACATCGGGGCGCCCCGCGCCGCGATACGCGCCCACCGGCGTGGTGTTGGTCAGCGGCACGCGGAAATTCGCATACAGCGCCGGGATTCGATACACGCCCGTCATGCAAGTGGCGGTGTTGCGGATATGGCCCTGCGGCCCCGGCGCAAGATACGCACCGAAATCAGCAATCCAGTCAAAACGCATCGCCAAAAACTTGCCATCACGATCCAGCGCAAGCTGGCCATCGATCAGCGTGGCGCGCCCGTGGTTGTCGGTCAAAAACGCTTCCACTCGCGACGACACCCACTTGATCGGTTTGCCCAAGGCCTTGGCTGCGAGCATCATCGCCACGTATTCCGGATACGCGGGCGAGCGCTGACCGAAGCCGCCGCCAACGTCGCCTACTTCCAGGATGATCTTGTCTTGCGGCACCTTGGAGTATGTCGATAGCGCCCCGCGGATGTTGGTCACACCCTGCATCGGCACGTTGAACCAGTATTCGCCACTCGTCGGCTCAAAGCGCACCAGCGCGGCACGCGGCTCCATCGGGCTGGGCGACACGCGCGTGGACAGCACCTTAAGCCGAGTCACATGGGCGGCATTCTTGAACGCTGCAGCCACGGCCTGCTCATCGCCGGTCTCGGCTTCAAACACCAGATTGCCTGGCACGGCCTCGTCCAGTTGCACAGCGCCCGGCGCGAGCGCCGCCTCGCCATTGGCGATGGCTGACAATTCGCGGTACTGAATCTCGACGAGCTCGGCGGCGTCTGCCGCCGCAGCCGCGCTCTCTGCTACCACCATCACCACCCCCTCACCGGCGAAGCGCACCTTGCGATGCGCCAACACCGGCCGCTCGAGCACGTGCGGCTTCATGCCGTTACGTCCAGGGAAGGCAGACAAGGCATTTTGCGCCTTGACGTAACCCGCGGCCACGGCGTCCTCGCCAGTGTAAATTTGCACCACGCCCGGATGCGCCCGCGCGCGCGAGGTGTCGACGGATAAAATCTCCGCGTGTGCGTAGTCCGCGCGCACGAAGTGGGCATACAACTGCCCCGCCCTGTTCCAGTCCGCCGAGAATTTACCGGTGCCGGTGATCAGACGTTGGTCTTCGACTCTGCGGCCATCGTGATGGTGGGTGTCGTGAGTGTCCATGGTTGCGATGCTCCTCAATGCGGGGAAAAGGTGCATGTTAAACCGCCAGCGCGCAGGCCGCCAGTTCGCATCCGAACCTGCCGCGATACGGACTGTGTAATGCGCCACGCTGCGGCAAATTTGGGTTTAGACTAAGCCTATGCACCCTTCCATGCATCCTACTATGCTCCCTATTACGCCCCCTGCCATGCCCCCTGCCATGCCCCCTATCCCGGCCACGTCCCGTCTGCTGCTGTCGATGGCGCTGCTGTCGCCAGCCATCGGCATTCTTGCTACCCACGGTGCCCACGCCGCCGACTATCCCACGCGCCCGGTGCGCGTGATCGTGCCATTCGTCGCGGGCGGTGGAACAGATTTGCTGGCGCGATTTGTGTCGCAACGGCTCACCGATGCGCTCGGCCAGCAATTCGTGGTTGACAATCGCGGCGGCGCTGGCAGCGTGCTCGGCACGCAAATACTCGCCAAATCCGCCGCCGACGGCCATACGCTCGGCGTGCTGGATACCGCATTCGCCATCAATCATTCTTACGCCGACAAGCTGCCTTACGACAGCGAGCGCGACTTCGTGTTCGTCGCCATCATCGCCACCTCGCCGTCGCTGATCGTGACGCATCCGGGGCTCAAAGTACGCACAGTGCAGGATCTTATGGCGCTCGCCAGACGCCAGCCTGGCAAGATCACCTTCGGCTCGGCCGGTGTGGGCTCGTCCGGGCATCTCACGCTGCAAATGTTTTTAACCGCCGCGAAAATCAATATCCTGCACGTGCCCTACAAAGGCGCGGGCGCAGCCATCGTAGACGTGCTGGGCGGGCATACCGACCTGGTTTCGGTCGTGCCCGGTTCGGTGACGCCGCATTTGAAATCCGGCGCAATGATTCCGTTGGTCATCACCGGCAAGCAACCGTACCACTTGCTGCCTCAGGTGCCGACCTTCGCCAGCGTCGGTTTGGCTGAAGTGAATCCGGGCGCATTCCGTTTTCTCGCCGCGCCCGCAGGCTTGCCTGCGGCCATCCAGAAAAAGCTCACCTCAGCCATGCGCACCGCGATGGAACCGCCGGATTTTCGCACGCGCCTTATCGACAACGGCTTTGATCCGGAATTGCTGACCGACGCCGAGGCGCGCGCCTATATCGTGCAGGAGATGCGCAAGTGGCGGCAGGCGGTGAAGGATGCCGGCGCAAAATAGCGCTGCGCACACCAATCACTACGGCGCTTTTTTCGCCAGATCGAGTTCGACGAGAAACGCCCGAACCTCGGCGTAGTCTTCTTCCATGTATTTTTTCATCGGCGCGGCGCCGATGAATTTGGCGACGCCGTTGCGCGTCACCAGTTCGGCTTTCCATTCTGGTGTTTCCACGAAACGCTTGAAAATATTTTCCCAATAAGCCACCTGTGGCGCGCCCATGCCCTTGCCGCCGAATATCGCGCGCCAGTTGAACACCACCGTATTCGCGCCTTGCTCGCGCCACGTCGGCGTGTTGGCAAAAACGTCCGGCAGACGATCGGGCGACGACACCGCGATCACGCGCACCGCGCCTGTTTTAACATGCGGCACCCACAGGCCCACCGACACCGGCACCACATCAATGTGCCCGCCGAGCAGAGCGGTAATCGCCAGCGCGCCCGAATCAAAAATCACGTTGCGCGTTTTGCGGATATCGACACCTGCGGTTTTTAGCGCGCCCGCCACGCCCTGATGATTGATGTTGCCGATGCTGGTGGCAATACCGAAGCTGTGCGCTGCCGGATTTTTCAGCCGCTCGATGAGATCACGGCCTGACTTTATCGGCGAATCCGCCTTCACCGCGATGCCGATATATTCGCCGAACAATATCGATATCGGCGTGAGATCGGTGTAATGCGGCCCGGCGCGGCCGATCGCATGCGCGGCCAGCATGCCACGGTCACTGCTATAGACATAATGGCCATTGCCCGCGAACTGATTCAAATAGGTGCGCCCTATGGTGCCGCCGCCGCCCGGTCGGTTCTGCACGTTGAAGGGCGTTTCAAAATAGCGGTTCTCCTGAAACACGCGCTGCATCAGCCTCGCCATGTTGTCAGGCCCGCAGCCCGGCGCACAACTGACGACCAGTTCAATCGGCCGCTCGGGCTTCCACGCCGCAGCGCCGGGCGTAGGCTGAGCCGCGGCGATCATCGGCGTCATGGTGCAAACGACAACGGCCACCCGAACCAACCGCACGAACAGGGATGTCACGAGCTTCATGGAACCTCCTTGGACAGGCGTGTGAGCACGCCCGTTGTCGCTGATAAAAATTCTATATTTTCTATTTAAAAACACATACTTACATAACGTCACTGCACCATACCCAATTCCGCCAGCGTTTTGCGCAGACGGGCGTATTCCTTGTCGAGCACCGCTGGTAACGCCTTGGCACCGACCAGATCAATCGTCCAGTTATTGCTCTCGGCAAATTTTTTCGCCTCCGGATGACGCATTGCCTTGAACAGAACTTCCTCCCAATAAGCCACCTGTTCCGACGTAAGACCCTTGGGGCCGAAGATCGTAAACCAGGTCGAGGCAACGATGTCGTAGCCTTGCTCGCGCAACGTCGGCAACTCGGGCAGCAGCGGCAGGCGCTGCGTTGACAGCGTGCCGAGCAGGCGAATTTTTCCGCTGCTCACCATTGCTTGCGCACTACCCGAACTGGAAATGCCGACGTTCACATGCCCACCCGCGACCTGCGTGGCGGTAATGCTGCCCGACGCGTTCACCACCAGCTTTAACTTGCGTGAATCGGCACCGGCGATGCGCGCCATCTCGGCCAGCGCGATATGCGAGGCGTTGCCAGCCGAGGTGGAAAAACCAAAGCTGTACGCAGCCACGTTCTTCGCCAAGCCATCGACCATCTCTTTCGTATGGCGCAGCGGCGAACCGGCGTTCACAAACAACACGAGATCCGTGTCGGCAGCCTTGATCAGCGGCGTCAGGTCACGATGCGTGCTGGTGCTGCCGGAAGTAATCGATGTGGTGACCCAACTCGAACCGAGAATCACCACGTAATGCGGATCGGCCACATGTGTATTCAAATACGCGACCGACAGCGCTTGTCCCTGCCCCGGCTTGTTGACCACTGCCGTCGGCACCGGCAGCGCGTTGGTATCGGTGAGTATCTTTTGCAACACGCGTCCCATGCGATCGTTGGCACCG
Source organism: Bordetella parapertussis (assembly GCA_945865805.1). GTDB lineage: Bacteria > Pseudomonadota > Gammaproteobacteria > Burkholderiales > SG8-41 > UBA5216. The sequence continues at coordinate 5,200 of CAMBGJ010000129.1, read as the reverse complement.
CCCGCCTGCGCGCCGACCACGATTTCGACCACCTTCCGCGGCTTCCAGGTGTCCGCCGCGCGGGCGTGTGTCGCGGCGCATATCACCAGAGTTACGGCAAGTGTGCGTGCCAATGCACGTGCAACCAAGTCCATCATGGATTTGCGGTGGTGCGGGTTCGCCATGCGTAGTGCGCCGAAAGTTAACTGGTGCGTGCAGTCTGCGACAAACTCGATCTCCACCACCAACCGCAACTTTGAACACCGGCAGGGGCCGCACAGCCGCACGCACCTGGCCGGCCCGGCGATGGTGGCGGTGGCGGCGGCAGCGGTGAGCGGCTGTATTACTGATGTGCGCAAACTGCTGAGTCAGCATTAGGAGCGATTCATGGAACCCTTCACCGTAGTCACCGGCATCGCCGCGCCCATGATGATGCCCAATATCAACACCGACGCCATCACGCCGATGGCGGCTGGGCGTTCGACATCTGTCGATCTGGGCAAGATGATGTTCAACAACTGGCGCTACAACCTGGATGGCAGCGAGATTGCCGAATTCATCCTCAACCGACCGCCGTTCCGGCAAAGCAAGATTCTGGTTGCGGGCGCGAACTTCGGTTGCGGCAGCTCGCGCGAACGCGCGGTGTGGGCACTGTTGAAATTTGGCATCCGCTGCGTGATCGCGCCGAGCTTCGCTGACATCTTCCGCGAAAATTCGTATCAGAACGGGCTGTTGCCAGTGGTCATCGGCGCTGCGGATTGCGCGGCACTGGGTGCATCACTGGAACACGGCAGCGACCCCAGCATCACGGTCGACCTTGAGCGCTGCGTGGTGCGCACACTGGAGGCCCGTGAAATCCCGTTCAACGTGCCCGCCGAGCGGCGCGACGCGCTGATGAAGGGGTTGGATGAAATCGACGTGATCCTCGGCATGGAATCCGCCATCGCCGCGTTTCAAAAACGCGAACGTGTGGCGCGGCCCTGGCTGTATCCCGAGCGGCAGTAGTTGACCGCCCGCGATCATCAGACGGGTTACTCCGGCTTGATGCCCGCCGCAGCAGCAATCTTGCGGTATTTTTCAATGTCCTGTTTTTGCCGGTTGCTCAACGCCTCAGCGGTCGATCCGATGATATCCGTGCCGGCCTCAAGCTGACGCTGCTTGTAGTCCGGTGAATGAATGATGCTGGTAACGTCGGTGTAAATTTTGTCGACGATATCCTTGGGTGTCTTCGCCGCCACCCATATCCCGTACCACTGCACGATGTCAAAACCCGGCGCGCCCGCTTCGGCTATCGTAGGCACGTCCGGCAACGCGCCGGAACGCTGCGCGGAAGTCACTGCCAGCACGCGCAACCGGCCTGACTTGATGAGCGGTATCGCCGTCGTCGGTGCGGTCAGGCCGATAGGCACATGGCCGCCAGCCAGATCAATCAGCGCCGGGGCAGCGCCTTTGTAGGGCACGTGCACCATGTCGATGTTGAATGTGGTTTTCATCAGCTCGCCCGCGAAGTGCTGCGGCGTGCCGTTGCCGATGGACGCGTAACTCAACGCGCCGGGTTTGGCGCGCGCCAGCACCACCAGTTCCTTGACGTTTTTCGCCGGCAGCGAGGGGTGCGCCAGCAGCACTGGCGACGTGGTGCCCACCAGTGTGATCGGCAGCAAATCACGCACCGGGTCGTAGGGCATCTTTTTGAACAGCACCGTGTTCATCGACACTTCGCTGGAGGCCGAGAGCAGCAGCGTATAACCATCGGCGGGGCTTTTCACCACGAAGTCGGTGCCGATCATGGCGCTGCCGCCGGAGCGAGCTTCCAGCACCACCGGCTGGCCCCAGCGCTCGGTGAGTCGTTGCGCGATGGGCCGCGCGGTGTAATCCGAACCGCCGCCCGCCGGGTAGGTGATCACAAAGCGCACGGTTTTCGCGGGATAAACTTGTGCATCCACCGCCGTGATACCGAGAGTCGCCAGTACCACCGCACCCCGCAAACATACCCTTTTCGCCATCTGCAACCCCTCGTGAAATGTATGATCAACCGCGCCATCAGCCGTGGCAACCAGCGGCCCGCACCTTATCACCCGACAAGCGCTTCTGTCACTCGCCAACGGGTGCGATTCAAACTGATGTCTAAGCTACGAGCTGTACAACCCCGCATACAGTCCCTTCCCCTTCAGGGGGAAGGTGTTTCTTTGTAGGGATATCTGTGGCGAGACATCAGTTTGAATTGCACCCTCGCCAACATTGGCCTGCCGGCCGGCAGCGATTTTCTGATAATCTTCGCTTTTATTGATTGAACCAAATTTCACACGAGGCTACCATGGCACTAGGCTCCCCCGAAGAACGCGGCTCCGAAGCAAAAATGGACGCGAACAATCTGTACCGCGAAGAAGTCGTCACCGACCGCAAGGTTGGCACGCTGCGCATGATGACACCGATTAAAAGCGACGGCTCGGCGGACACCTCGCGCCCCACGCTCTACATCGGCGAAGCGCAAATCATGACGCAGGCCGGTCCTTTGCCGATTAACTTTGAAATCGACGGCAAGAATCTTGCCGAGGTGGTCGCCAATTTCGGCGATGCCGCCAAGGAAGGCGTTGAACGCACCGTGCGCGAATTGCAGGAGCTGCGCCGTCAGCAGCAATCCTCCATCGTCGTGCCCGGCGCGGGTGGCATGGGAGGAATGGGCATGGGTGGTATGGGTGGCGGCAAGTTGCAGTTGCCCTAGCCGATACAGCGTTCGAGCCACGCTCTGGCTTTAGAGGCTTAAACAATGAATACAGCGACAATGAACACAGCGTTGATACGCGTAGCGGCGTTGTTGCCGGCCGCGTTTGCCCTTGTTGCAACCAACCCAGCGTCGGCGCAACCGCGCGCCGACTACCCCAGCAAGCCCATACGTTTTGTCGTGCCGTTCGTGCCCGGCGGCCCGATGGATATGATCGGTCGCCTGGTCGGACAGAAATTCCTCGCCGCATGGGGGCACAACGTCATCATCGACAACCGCGCGGGCGCGGGCGGCATCATCGGCACCGAGATCGTCGCCAAATCGCCACCCGACGGCTACACCGTGCTGCACACTTCCAGCGCACACTCGATGTTGCCCGCCTTCAACAAGCTGCCCTACGACTCGGTACGCGACTTCGCCGCCATTTCCACCGCGACCCGCACCGTCGGCTACGTGCTGGGCGTGCATCCGTCGATACCGATCAATTCCGTGACGGAGCTGATCGCACTGGCGAAAAAAAATCCTGGCCGTCTTAACTACGGCAACACCGGCATCGGCGGCGTACTCCACGTCGGCACGGAACTCTTTAGCGCTGCCGCCAACATCAAGATGACCACGGTGCAGTACAAGGGTATTGGACAACTGGTCACCGATCTTGCCGGCGGGCATATCGATCTGTCGTTTCTTACCGCGTCCAACGCCGTGGGCATGGCGAAATCCGGCAAGATCAAAGCGGTCGGTATCAGCAGCTCGAAGCGCTGGAAGCAATTGCCGGATGTGCCTACGGTGATGGAAGCGGGTGTCCCCGGCTATGAGTACTACGCCTGGTTCGGCTTCTGGTATCCGGCAGGCACACCGACCGAATACGTCAGTAAATTCCAGGGCGAACTCGCCAAAGCCGTGGCCGCACCCGACGTGCTGCAACGCTTTGATGAATTGGGCTTCGAATCGCACATCCTCACACCGGCTGCGTTCACCAAACTTGTGCAGGCCGATATCGACAACACCCGCAAGCTGGCGACGCAACTGGGGTTTAAGCCGCAGTGACGTAAAGTGTGCCGGCAATTCTGCCAAATAGCGTTGCCGTTCGACAGGGCAACAGTGGATTGAATTAAGTAATTGTTTTATAACAGTTATTTTTATTTCTTGTCTTGAGAAACCCCTTCCATCCCTGTGTGACTTTGGACAAGCAAAACCATGTTCGAACAAGCGTTCAAAAACATCGACGACGTGTTGTGGAAGGAAGCGGGCTGCGCCAGCGAACTCGATTACACCGAGCAATCTTCCTGGCTGCTGTTTCTCAAATACCTTGACGATTTGGAGGACGACAAGGCCAACGAAGCCAAGCTCGAAGGCAAGAAATACACTTACATCCTCGACAAGCCCTACCGCTGGGAAAGCTGGGCTGCGCCCAAAGGTAAAGACGGAAAACTCGACCACAACGCCGCGCTAACCGGCGATGATCTGCGCGATTTCGTCAACCAAAAGCTGTTTCCCTACCTGCACGGCTTTACGCAAAAGGCCAGCGGGCCGAACACCATCGAATACAAAATCGGCCAAATCTTCGGCGAGATTAAAAACAAGATTCAAAGCGGCTACAACCTGCGCGAGATCATCGATCACATAGACGAACTGCGCTTTCGTTCACAGAGCGAGAAGCACGAGCTCTCGCATCTCTACGAAGCCAAAATCAAAAACATGGGCAACGCCGGGCGCAACGGCGGCGAGTACTACACCCCGCGCCCACTGATCCGCGCCATGGTGCGGGTGGTGGCGCCCACCATCGGCGAACGCATCTACGACGGCGCCTGTGGGTCGGCGGGCTTTTTGTGCGAGGCGTTTGATTACCTGCAAGCAAAACCCAAACTCACCACCAAAGACCTCACCACGCTACAAACGCGCACCTTCTACGGCAAGGAAAAGAAGTCACTGGCGTATGTGATCGCGATCATGAACATGATCCTGCACGGCATTGAAGCGCCCAACATCATCCACACCAACACCCTCACCGAAAACCTCGCCGACATCCAGGAAAAAGACCGCTACGACATCGTACTCGCCAATCCGCCCTTCGGCGGCAAAGAGCGCAAGGAAGTACAGCAAAACTTCCCCATCCGCACCGGCGAGACAGCCTTTCTGTTCTTGCAACACTTCATCAAAATCCTCAAGGCCGGCGGGCGTGGCGGCGTGGTGATCAAGAACACGTTTCTGTCCAACACCGACAACGCCTCGGTGAGCCTGCGCAAACAACTGCTGGAAAGCTGCAATCTGCACACCGTGCTCGATTGCCCCGGCGGCACCTTCATCGGCGCGGGCGTGAAAACCGTGGTGCTGTTTTTCGACAAAGGCGCGCCCACGCGCAAGGTTTGGTTCTACCAGCTTGAACCTGGCTGCAACATGGGCAAGACCAATCCACTCAATGACGACGATCTTGCTGAATTTGTAAAGCTTCAAAAGACCTTCGCCGACTCGCCCCAAAGCTGGAGCTTGGACATCAAG
>CAMBGJ010000128.1 GCA_945865805.1 Bordetella parapertussis | reverse complement strand
GAATCTTCTCCAATTTGATCAGCGCCTGCGACGAATAACGCGCGTAACCCGCTCTCCGTAGGGCGTCAATAAGCCTGTCCTGAGCTTGTCGAGGGGCGAAGCGCATTGGGCCGAATGTCGAATATACCCTAACCTACACGAGTGACAGGGCCAAACACTTCACATCATAAGTATTTGTTTTTATTGATGTTTTCTTAACGCCACCGTGCTGGTTGCCATACCCTACCCGCGCTTCCACATCTCCGGCAGCGCCGCCTTCAGGTAGTAGGCCATCGACACCAGCGTCAGCACTGCCGCGACGTAGATCAGCCACGTGCCCACCGCCTGCGGATTAAAGGGGCCGAGCTTGTCGTGATACAGCAGCATCGGTATCGCCACCATCTGCATTGCGGTTTTGACCTTGCCCAGGAACGACACAGCGACGCTTTTCGATTGGCCGATCTGCGCCATCCATTCGCGCAGCGCCGAGACGGTAATCTCACGGCCGATGATGATCAGCGCGATCACTGCGTCCACGCGATTCAGTTGCACCAGTACGATCAACGCGGCGGCCACCATCAGCTTGTCCGCCACCGGATCGAGGAAGGCACCAAACGCCGACATCTGGTTGAACTTGCGCGCGATCCAGCCGTCCAGCCAATCCGTCAACGCCGCTGCGACAAAAATCACCGTCGCCACCAGATTATGATTCGCCGCTGACACCCAGCTTTTTTCAAAATAAAAAATACCGACGAACAGCGGAATCAGAATGATTCGCAGCCAGGTCAGCAGGTTGGGCAGATTCAGCGGCATGGACGTTGTGTTTCGTGATGCGCGATGTTACCGCGCCGCTGCGCTTCCCGATAGATTTTCCGCCGCGAACGATGCGCCATCCGCGCCGCGCAGTGCAATAATGCACACTGCCCATCCACCAAAGACGCAGCGACGTGAACGCACCCACCCCTTCCCGTCCACCTACCCGCACCCTCTCCGGCGCACGCCTGGTCGCGGTAGTGTGCGCCGCGCAGGTGCTGGTGCAGCTCGGCGCGTTTTTCTGGCCGGCGCTGTTGCCCAGCATGATGCCGCGCTGGGGTCTCACCAACAGCGAGGCGGGCTGGATCACCGCCATGTTCTACGGCGCCTATCTGGTTGCCGTTCCGATACTCGTGACGCTCACCGACCGCATCGACGCGCGGCGCGTGTATCTGTTCGGCGTGGGCTGCACGATCTTCGCGCACCTGCTGTTTGGGCTGGTAGCCGAAGGTTTCTGGTCAGCCCTGTGGCTGCGCGGGCTGGCGGGCATCGGCTGGGCCGGCACGTACATGACGGGCTTGAAACTACTGGCTGACCAGGTAGACAAATCGCTGATGTCGCGCGCCACCGCCGGACACGCCGCCAGCATCGGCATTTCCGGCGCGGCGTCGTTTGCTTGCGCCGACATACTGGCCAATAACTTTGGCTGGCCGATCACCTTTCTGATCGCGGGCATCACCGCAATCATGGCGTGGCTGATGGTGGCCGTGCTGGTGCCGCGCCGCACCACGCCGCTGCCGCGCGCGGCGGATGGGCAAGCGCTGTTTGATTTTCGCCCAGTGTTCCGCAACCGCTCGGCGATGGCCTATGCCACCGCCTATTGCATCCACACGCTGGAGATGAACGCGCTGCGCGGCTGGGGCGTGGCGTTTCTCGCCTATGTCGCGGTGAGCACCGGCGCCGAGGCCAGCTTCTCGCCCACCTGGGTGCTGACCGCGCTGGGCGTGATCGGCACCTTCGCCAGCGTCTTCGGCAACGAAGCCGCGATCCGCTGGGGCCGCGTGCGGCTGATTACGCTCGCCATGCTGGCTTCCGTCGCAGTCAGCGGCAGCATCGGCTTTCTCGGCACGTTGTCGTATACGCTGGCGGTGACGCTGCTGCTCGTCTATGGCTTTGTGGTGTGGCTGGATTCGTCGTCGCTCACTGCGGGAGCGGCGGGCACCGCGGAGCCGTCACGTCGTGGTGCCACGCTGGCGGTGCATTCGATGCTGGGCTACAGCGGCGGTTTTGTCGGGCCGCTGATGATCGGCTACACGCTTGATCTGGCGGGCGGCATGTCGCGCACCGGCTGGGGCGTCTCGTTCGGCTTGATCGCGGTGCTGATGTTGCTGGCGCTGATCGCGTTTCGCTGGATGCGCCCGCGCGCGCTAAGCGGGGAGCACGGCGCTCAATAGTTTTAATCCAGCTGCAAACCAATCTGCTTGATGATTTTTTGCCAGCGCGCAATATCGCCCGCGAGAAACTCGCCGAACTGCGCCGGCGTGTGCGAAGAAAACTCCCCGCCGAGATTGTTCACCAGCCAGGTGTTCGTTTGCGGATCGTTCAAAAAACGTGCGATGTCGGTATTAAGCTTGTTGAGAATGGCCGCTGGCGTACCCGCAGTGGCAAACAAGCCCGTCCACAGACTTGCCTCGACGTTGATGCCCGATTCCATCAGGGTCGGCACCGTGGGTATGGCGGGCGAGCGCTTGGCGCTGGTGACCGCCAGCCCGCGCAATTTGCCCTGCTTCACGAAGGGGCCTGGGTCCAGAATATTCAACACGGAGAAACCCACTTCGCCCGAACCCAACGCCAGCAACGCGGGCGCCGCGCCTTTGTAATCGACCGTCAGCGTCTTGATGCCGGCTGCGGCGCTGAATAGTTCTGCGCCCAGGTGCGCGGCGCTGCCTTTGCCCACAGTGGCGTAGCTCACCTCATTCGGACGACGCTTCGCCAATGCGACCAGTTCCTTCACATTGTTGACGGGCAGCGTCGCGCTGGAAATGATATATAAGCCGCTGATCGCGCAGCGGATCACCGGCGCGAACGCGGTGGCACCGTCGTAACTCAACTTGCGATACAAAAACCCGCCGTTGTAACTGCTGCTCGAATGCATCAACAAGGTGTGGCCGTCGGGCGCGCTTTTCGCCACCAACGCGCCGGCGATGGTGCCGGTAGCGCCGGCGCGATTTTCCACGATGAAATTTTGTCCATACGATTCGGTGAGCTTTTGCGCGACCAACCGCGCCAGCACGTCGGTGGAACCGCCGGCGGGAAACGGCACTACGAGGCGCACCACTTTAACGGGATAGTCTTGTGCGGTGGCGGCAAGCGACAAGGCGGCGAATATCGTACCGATTATCGTACGCCTTAGCGCGCCAAACGCGCCAAATAAAACCACTGGCGCGCCACGGCGATACGGCGCGCAGCCATTGAATGATTGCGTGGTCATCTGTTGTCTCCCCAATATGGCTCGGCTTATGGGATTGCCGTCTCGTTCTACCATTCTATACTAACCGAGCATAGCCGGTTTCAGAAAAAATAATGTAAGTAATTGTTTTAATTGATATTTTTATAAATACCCTGGCGACTAATCGACCCGCGCACCAGAGGCCTTGATCACGCGCGCGTACTTGGCGTGCTCCGTCTTGATGAACGCCGCAAAGGCCTCGGGCGTGGTGGGCGTGGGTTGCGCGCCGAGGGCAGCAAGGCGAGTACGCAGATCGGGCGCATCCAGCGCGCGGGTAATTTCCCGATGCAACGCGGACAGCGTGGCCGGTGGCACGGCAGCCGGCGCGAATACGCCAAACCAGGTGGAAAGATCAAAACCTTTGAGGCCTGATTCGTCGATGGTGGGCAGCTCGGGCAACATCGCCGAACGCGCGAGTGTGGTGACCGCCAGCGCCCGCGTACGGCCCGCCTTGATCTGCGGCAGCGCGGACGCCAGGTTGTCGAACATCAACGATACCTGCCCAGCCACCAGATCAGTCACGGCGGGCGCGGCCCCCTTATACGGCACATGCACCATATCGACGCCAGCCAGGGTTTTAAACAATTCGCCCGCCAGATGGCCGGTGCTGCCGGTGCTACCCGAGGCAAAATTGAGTTGTCCCGGCCTGCCCTTGGCGAGTGCCATCAGCTCGCGCACATTTTTTACAGGCACTGACGGATGCACCACCAGCACATTGGGCACGGTCGTCACCAGTGTCAGCGGCGCAAAATCACGCAGCGCATCGTACGGCATCTTCGCATACAGATGCGGATTGATGGCATGCGTGCTCACCGCGCCCATCAGAATGCTGTAGCCATCAGGCGCGCTTTTCGCCACGTTGTCGGCACCAATATTGCCGCCAGCGCCGGGACGATTGTCGATGATCACCGGCTGCTTCCAGGTCTCGGTGAGTTTTTGCCCGATGGCGCGCGCGGAAATATCCAGCGGCCCGCCCGGTGGAAACGGCACCACGAAGCGTATCGCCTTTACCGGGTACGCTTGTCCTGCGCCTGTCGAAGGATTTTGTGCTTGCGCCGCGCAGGTCGCGGATAACGCCAGCACGCTAGCCGTGCAAGCGGCAAACTTGAACATCTGAGAAATTGTCGTAGTCTTTTTCATAGGGCGTAGCATACCGCAAGCCGTCGCTGATCAGCCAGACTGGCTGCCTCCTTTGCCCAGCAGAATTCCGTCAATCATGCGATGATTCAATCTATGACGGCACGCAGGCAACTTACAGGAGAACGCATGATAAGCAACCAATGGGCGCATGGCGGATCGGCTTCGGTACTGGCAATTCTCTCCACAGTAACCACAACGACAGCACTCGCCCAAGGCAACCCCGGCGCGGCTTACCCCACGAAATCGATTCGTTGGATCGTGCCGTTCCCGCCCGGCGGCAGCGCCGATGTGCTCGCACGGCTTGCTGCCCCGAAGCTCTCCGAGGCGCTGGGCCAGCAGATCATCATCGATAACCGCAGCGGCGCATCCGGTACCATTGGCACCGTCGCGGTGGCGCGCTCGGCGCCCGACGGTTACACGCTGCTATCGAGCACGCTACCCTTCGTCGCCAATCCGGCCTTGCACAGCAAGCCGCCCTACGACGTGGTGCGCGAGTTCGAGCCGGTGATGCTGATGGCCAATCAGGGGTCGATGATCGCGCTGCACCCTTCCGTGCCGGTAAAAAACGTGCTCGAGTTGATTGCACTCGCCAAATCCAGGCCCGGCCAGATCAACTACGGCACTGCTGGTGCCGGCTCCAATCCGCATATCGCGGGCGAACTCTTCACCATGCAAACCGGCGCCATCATGACGCCGGTGCATTTCAAGGGCGGCGGCCCGGTAATCATCGCGATCATGGGCGGCGAAGTGTCGATGAGTTTTCTGGCGATAGCCGGGGCCACGCAACATGTCTCCGCAGGCCGCATGCGCGCCATCGCTGTCACCGGCACCAAGCGTGCGTTCTCGATGCCGGAGGTGCCCACCGTGATCGAAAGCGGCGTGCCGGGATTTGAATTCTCGGCGTGGCACTGGCTGATGGCACCCAAGAACACGCCACGCCCCATCGTCAACACGCTGAACACCAAACTGAGAGAAGCGCTGCGCCCGCCGGATATGGTTCAGCGCACCCGGCACGAAGAATTGGAAATCATCGCCAGCACGCCCGAGGAGCTGGGCACGCTGCTCGCATCGGAAGTAACAAAATACGCACGACTGGTGAAAGAACGTAAGATGCAGCTCGAATGAAGCACCAGCACACAACGCAATGACACACCCCGCGTGAACACACGCCAACCAAGGAGAATAACCATGATCAAACTCTATTGGGCCAGCGGCACCTGCGCCCTGGCATCTCACATTGCACTCGAAGAATCCGGCGCGACATACGAAACCATCAAACTCAATTTCAGCCAGGGCGATCAACGCAAGCCCGACTATCTGCAAGTCAACCCCAAGGGCCGCGTGCCCGCGCTGATCACCGAACGCGGTGTCGTCACCGAAACGCCGGCCATCCTCGCGTGGATCGCACAGACGCATCCGCAGGCAAAACTGGCACCCGCCGACGCGTTTGATTTCGCGGCGGCGCAGGCCTTCAACAGCTATTTGTGTTCGACCGTGCACCCGGCTCACGCCCATCGGCCACGCGCTGCACGCTGGTCGGATGACCCCGCCGCACAGAAAACCATGCAGGCCAAAGTGCCGCAAAACATGAGCGACTGCTTTACCCTCATCGAGAACGACATGCTCAAAGGCCCGTGGGTGATGGGCGCCGCCTATAGTATTTGCGACCCGTATCTATACACCATCAGCGGCTGGCTTGAGTCCGACGGCGTCGATATCACCAAATTCCCCAGGGTGCACGATCACTACAAACGTATGGGCGAACGGGCTGCGGTTAAGGCGGTGATGGCGGTGCATCAGGGCTGAGGCAAATCGCTAACGCAAACCTTAATCCACGGAACACACGCGCAAGCCTCAATCCTGCCGTATCCCCGCCGACTGCATCACCTTTGCCCACTTATCATAGTCGCGTTTGATCTGCGCCGAGAAATCGGCGGGTGTGCCCGGTGTGGGCGTAGCGCCCAGCGAGGCAAAACGTTCCCGCACGTCCGCCAGGCCCAGCAAACGGCTGACCTCCGCGTTGACCTTGCGCACCACGGCGTCCGGCACGCCCTTGGGGCCGACCAAACCGTACCACACCAGTGCTTCAAAACCCGGCAGGCCAGATTCAGCGACTGTCGGCAGCTCCGGCGCCAACGGCGTTCACGTGCTGCCGCTGGTGGCGAGCGCCCGCACGCGACCGCTTGTAAGGTGCGGTGCGGTGATGATGATATCGCTGAAGGAGAGTTGCACCTGCCCTCCGATCACATCCATCAGCGCGGGTGCCGCGCCCTTATAGGGCACATGTGTCATGTCAACCTTGGTCATCAATTTGAAGAGCTCCGATACCAGATGACTCGGTGTCGCTGCGCCCGCCGTGGCATAGGCTGCGGGGGTGGCGCGCTTGCGCAACCAGGCGACAAGCTCCGGCACCGTTTTGGCATCGACCGACGACGTGTGCACCACCAGCAAATACGGGCTGATCGATGTCAAGGCCAAAGCGGTAAAGTCGCGAAACGGATCGTAGGGCAACGAGCGGTAGTAACTCGGCGCCACCACATGCGGCCCCACCGCCGTCATCAACCACGTATACCCATCGGGTGTGGCTTTGGCCGCCAGCGCATTACCCGTTGTTCCGCCCGCACCCGGTCGATAGTCGATGACAATCGGCTGGCCGAATTTTTCCGTGAGATGTGGCGTCAACACGCGCGAGGTGACATCGGTGCCACCGCCTGGCGGGAAACCGATCAGCAGGCGAATCGGTTTGGTGGGATAGGCCTGTTCTGCACCCTTTGTAGCGGGCTGTGCTATTGCTGCGGTGGCGCTGAGCGTGAACGCGCCAAACAGTAACTTCATTGCTTGATGCAAGAGGCCTCCCGCGATTCATAAAACGCAGTGAGCAATGCTACCGCAACTATCGGTCGCTGGTGCCAGCGTCGATCGGTCGAGTTGCGGTGGCGCAAAAAACTGAAGATCATTGGTAATATGTCGCGAATGGCCTATCGTTTGCGGCGTTCGGACGAAGAAGCGTCGCTGGCCTCTATTAACAACTTTGGATTTGGAAAAGCAAACATCATGGCAGACATCAATCGCATCAAGGAAATCCCCGATAACGACATGACAGCTGCGCAGAAGAAGGTATTCGCGGATCTGGTCGCTGGCCGCGGCAAGTTGCTCGCGCCTTACAAAATCTGGATCCATTCGCCGAAACTCGCGGCGGCCATGGAGACCATCGGCACGTTTCTCAACAAGGCGGGCTCGCTCAGCGAGCGCGAGGTCGAGCTCATCATTTGCATTATCGCCAACCACTGGCGCGGCGAATATGTGTGGGCGGCGCACGTTAAGCACTGCCTCGAAATCGGCTACAAACAGGCCGTGTTCGACGCCATGCGCGCCGGGCAAACGCCGACGTTCGACCACGAGCGCGAACGGGCGATCTACGATTTGGCCGCCATCTCGATGGCCCCCGGCGGCGGCTCCGACGAAGTGTTCGCGCGCGCCGACAAGCTGCTGGGGCGCGACGGCATTGCCGAAGTGGTTGGGTTGTTGGGCTACTATAGCGCGGTATCGATGGGCATGAAGCTGCATCGCGTGCCGATTCCTACGCCGACTGCGGCTTGAGGTAAGTCGAAGACGAGGTTTTCAGAATGTACCCCGGCATCCGTGTTTGGAGATATTGTGTCTGAGCGTCGCTCTGTCGTTGTGAAAATTTTGCGGGCACTGCTGGCGCTGGCGGCTTTCCATGCCCCCGCGCTGCATGCGCAGTTCGACCCTGCACGTGCTTACCAGCAGAGCGCAGAGGTGCGGCAGCGCTATCCCGATCCGCCGGTCGCTTACGACACGCCCGGATTCAAAGCGGGGCGCACGGATTTCACCTCGCACGAGGACATGCTCGCCTACGTCGAAGCGCTGCGCCGCCGCGCCGACACAGTACGAGTGCGCATGATCGGCGAGTCGCAGGAAGGCCGAGCGATGCCGGCCCTGGTGCTATCGGCGGAGGGCGTGCAAACCGGTGCGCAGGCGCGCCGCCTCGGCCGCCCGGTGGTGGTGCTGGCTGGTCTGCAGCACGGCGACGAACCGGCTGGCGGCGAGGCGATGCTGGTACTGGCGCGTGAGCTCGCGCTGGGCAGTCTGCGCCCGCTGCTCAACAAACTAACCGTGGTCATCATCCCGCACTCGAACCCCGATGGCGCTTATTATTTCCGGCGCTCGCCCTACAGCACCATCGACATCAACCGCGACCACGTCAAGGTAGACCTGCCCGAAACCCGCGGCCTGCATCGCGTGGTCAACGAATTCGAGCCGCACGTGTTTGTCGATGCCCACGAGTTCAGCGTCGCCACCCGCTGGATCGAAAAATTCGGCGTGCTCCAGTCCTACGACTTGACGGTGCAGTATGCGACCAACCCCAATGTGCATCCCACGCTGACGGCACTGGCCGATGGCAAATTCATGGCCGGCTTTCGCGCGGCGGCTGGCCGTGCTGGCTACACGAACCACTGGTATTACACCACCAGCTACAACCTGAAAGATATGCTGGTGTCGATGGGCGGCACCACGCCCGACATCGGGCGCAACTTCGCCGGCTTGCAGAACGCCGTGTCGTTCCTGATCGAAAGTCGTGGCGGGGGCATCGGTCGCGAGGGCTTCGCGCTCAGAGTACACAGCCATATCGTCTCGATCAGTGGCTTGCTCAACACCGCGGCTGACAACGCCAGGGAGTTGATCGATACCGTATCGGCCGCACGCGCCGACACCATACGCCGCGGCCGCGATCCGCAGCCCGGCGACACCGTGGCGGTGTTGCTAAAAAGCCCGGTGATCAAACAAAAACTCGATATGCTCGATCCGGAGTGCGGTGCGTTGAAAACGATCGAAGTCGATTGGTCGGATTCGCTCAACGTCGCGGTTGAAATCGCACGCCAGCGACCGTGGGCCTACGTCATGCCGCCGGTGTTTCACGAGATTGCGCAACGGCTGATGTTGTCGGGGGTGGACGTGCGGGGTCTCGACAAGGCCGTGGAACTGGATGTCGAAACGTTTCTGGTCACCGACCGCCGCCCGAGCGCAACCTATGTCGAAGGCCGGATCACCAGCCGCGTCACGACCGAAGTGATGAAAAAAAATATTCGCTTTCCCGCCGGCAGCTACCTGTTCCCGATGGCGCAGGCCAATGCCGCCGTGATCGCCGTAGCGCTGGAGCCGGAGTCGCCAAGCAGCTTCGTGTCGTTAGGCATGATCCCGGTGGACAAGAAAGGCTCGCCGCCGACAGGATCGGCCAGCAGCGAGGTGCCGGTGTATCGGGTGCTGCGCCCCGTTGAGATTGAGACCCGTGCCGTGAGTCCGCCGGTGCGGCCATGAAACCGTGACGGCATAGCGCATGTCGGACGATCTCATAAGCATTTTTTTTATTGACTTTTTTGTAACTCGTCGCAGCGGTGCCGCAGTTCGCGGCACGAACCCGTGCACCTACCCCGCCACCGCCGGCCACACGCGCTGTCCCACCATCGGCGAGCCCGGTGCGTGCGTGAGTTGCGGGCGCACGCGGCCCATCCAGGTATCGGGCTTGTGCGCGTCAGCTTCGTGTGGTGCGAAATGCTGCTCGCGTGCCGCCATCGACACGAACTCATACAAGATCGCGTGCTTTTGCGCGCCCACGCTCACCAGCATTTTGCGCGCGCCTATGCAGCCGGGCAGCCCCGCCAGTAACGGGAAACGCTGCTGCGCATACCACGCGCCCAGATCGTCATCCGCCGCGCTGCTGGCGGTGGTGTAGCAGCCAAACTGTACTACGGCACCCACGGTGAGACCGGGGCCGCGCTGTGCCACCTGCGGCCCGTCCAAGCGCGATTCTTCGGCGAGGATGCAGCTTTGCGCCTGTTGCCGCATGCTGATCATGCGCCGGGTTTCCGCACTTTGGCGTAGCGCCAGTTGTGCGGGACTGGGGTTGAGAAAGGTGGCCGTGGTGGTTGCGGCAAACAACGCCAGATAAGCGCGTCCGTCGCCACCCGCCAGCGCGTAATGCGCAGCCCACGCGTACCCGGGCCGCGCCAGCTTTTCCGGGATATGCACTCCATGAAACCATGCCAGATACTCTGCGCGATGCGCATCCGCGATTTCATACCAGATAGCCCACAGCCCGCGATCCATGACGTTGCTCCCTGACCGATCAGGGCGCATTATCGGATACGCCTTGCCGCAGTTCAAACGGTTTCTGCCAACAGCCCACTGTGGTGTGCGCAGATTGCGGCCCCGGCCCGTGGGCGAGAACTTCGCTACAATCTCATCCACTGAGAAGCTTGTCGGACAGACACACCGGCGAGCACAAATATACTGGAGGAACCACGCCATGCCTGACGACCGCCCCGACGATAGCAACCGCCCCGACTACAAGACCATCCGCGTCGAACCGCTCACCCCGACCATCGGTGCCGAGATTGTCGGCGTCGATCTCGGCCAGCCGCTCTCCGAACTTCAGTTCGATGAAATCCACACGGCGTGGATGCGCCATCTGGTGATTTTTTTTCGCGATCAGCAGCTCACTATCGAACAACACAAAGCTTTCGGCCGGCGCTTCGGCGAGCTCGACATTCACCCCACCTCGCGCATGGCAGGCCACCCCGAAGTCATCGAGATCAAGGCGGACGAGAACTCCAAAACCATCGCGGGCGAAGTCTGGCACTCCGACGTCACCGCCAGCCCAACGCCGCCGATGGGCTCGATACTTTATTTACACCAGACGCCAGCCAACGGCGGCGGCGACACGCTGTTCGTCAACATGTACCGCGCCTACGACACCCTGGCCGAACCCGTACGCAAGATGATCGACGGCCTCACCGCCATCCACGACGGCGATCGCGTGTGGCGCGGGCGGCAAAAGAAGAATGTCGTGGGCGAACTGCCGCGCTCAGAGCATCCCGTGGTGCGCATCCACCCGGTCACCGGACGCCGCGCGCTCTTCGTCAACCGGAACTTCACCGAGCAGATCGTCGGCCTCTCAAGGCTCGAAAGCGAAGCGATCCTCGACATGCTGTATCGTCACTCAGAGCGCGACGACTTCAAGTGCCGCTTCAAGTGGCGGCCAAATTCAATCGCATTCTGGGACAACCGCTGCACCATGCATCAGGCGATGTGGGATTACTTTCCGCAGAAGCGCTATGGGCATCGGGTTACAGTTGCGGGGACGAAGCCGTGAAGCCCTGTTTCGCCTAGCCAGAGCAGCGACGCTAACTCAGTGAGAAAGCAAAAGGCGAGGCCTGAAACCGCAATGTGTCACCGCAATGCCACGCGGCGAAATTTGCAATGGGCGTTTGTGCCGAATGAGAAGGTAGCGGCCTGAGATAATCACTGGACCGAGCCACGGGAAATCCAAGCCTAACGGCTTGAATCGTTTTAAAAAACCAATAAAAACAAATAGTTATGCTACGCTTACGACTGACCTCATTACCTCGACTTAACCACCGGATGTTGAGCAGAATTGAACCATGAATCGACTTTACATCGCTACGCAAGGCAATCGCCACGCTTGCAAAGGCGCTGGACGCAGCCAAGCTGCGCCCGAAGGACGAGTACGTGCGCGATGCGTCGATACAGCGCTTTGAGTACACCTACGAGCTTCGCGTCAAATCATTGCGGCGACAGTTGACGGCCATGTCCGATTCGCCTTCGGAAATCGATGCTCTCGGTTATCGCGACATGATACGCATGGGTGTCGAGCGCGGCTTGGTCAAAGCCGAAATGCCGTGGTTTGGTTATCGCGAGCTACGCAATATCACCAGTCATGTTTACGATCCGGCAAAAGCGAGAAAGGTCTTTGGCGGGCTACCCCGCTTTCTACGTGATGCGCAAGACCTGCACGCGCGCCTGGACAAGGCCGCGAAATGATCAGGGTTGCCCAAAAAGGCGGCAAACTCATGCTCGCACCCAAGCACTTGGCCCTGGTTCGCGCCGTGTTGCGTACTCACGCCCCGCATCATCGCGCCTACGTGTTTGGATCGCGCGTCGTGTCAAACGCAGCGGATCGAGCGCGCCTGAAGCCGCATTCCGATCTCGACCTGGCGCTGGAAGGCCCGCCACTGAAGCCGCATCAGGCTTACGCGCTTAGAGAAGCGTTTAGCGAAAGTGATTTGCCGATGCGGGTGGATGCGGTATTGGCGAAGGACTTGCCGCGGGCGTGGGAAATTCGTGCTTGGCCCCTTTGATCCCTTTCATAAAGCACAGCTTACGCCGCTATGAACTAAAGTACAATTCCTTCGGACTGAACTGACACAATATATCAATAAAAACAAATAGTTATCTAATATGGTGTCTGACCCTGAGGTTTAACCCTGAGGTTTCCGATAGCGAAAGACCCCGCACCCTTACCTACCTAAAGTGAAAACATAGCTAGTCACCAAGTATTTTGCGCGGCAACTTGAAATTTGCGATCACGAGTTCTAAGTTGAGCTTGCTCTTTTTTACACTGTACAGAAATCGGTATTTCTTAACGTCGCAATCTCTGTACAAAAACTCTATCACGTGGTGGTCGTCATAACTAAGTATCCAAGGAAATCGTGCTTTAGCTAGTGCGGAAGCCAATGATTTATGATCTTTGTGTGAGAAATGGTGTCGATACAATCTATCTCCCATTAGAAAATACGGGGGATCGACGTAGTACAAGCTGCTTGTCTTCCGTGAATCTTTTTTTATTTCAGCGAGTCCGTCCCCAAACTTAATGCTCACAAGATCTGCTAGATCCGCGATTTGCGCGATTCTTGCTATCAATTCTGATTTGTTTGTTCGGCAGTCAATTTTGTAATCCGACTTTTGCGACATTCCGCCGATCGGTCCACCGGAAATAATTCCAGAAAAATTTGCCCGATTGAAGAAAAGTCCAGCAACGGCCAAATCCAACATGTTCTTAGAATTTGGCTTATCAATGGCGAGCAATGGCTTCAGCGCTCGCCACGTTTTTAGGGAAATCGGTAGTTCAAGAAACCTATCGACCAGCTTTTCTGTATGCTCAAAAAGGCAGTGCCAGAACGCATAAATAAGTGGATCGCGCTCGATAAGGGTAGCGGAATTTTGCAAGCTAGTTGTCGCCTGATTGTTTGTATTCAAGCTGCTTTTTTGAGTTCTACAGGTTGTTCCTTTCGATTGCGTTC
>CAMBGJ010000127.1 GCA_945865805.1 Bordetella parapertussis | reverse complement strand
AATGGTATCGTTGCCTACCGCGCCGTCCAGGGTATTGGCGCGCGTGTTGCCACTAATCGTGTTGTGTTCAAGGTTGCCAGTGCCGCAGTCGGCGGTGCCGCTTAGGGTGAGGTTTTCGACAAAGTCGGTGAGGGTGTAGTCGATCGCGGCAAATACACTGTCAAACAGGTCTTCGAACGTACTGCTGTGAAGCGGGCCTTCGAACCCAGAGGCTAAAAGTCTCTCCCACAGCAGAGAAGCCCGACTTCCGCCACAGCACGGTTTTGCAGCGTTTGTAATCGTTTATCTAGGCAGATGAATCGTTACACCAATATTGCGGAATTCACCATGGAACTTTGTCACACTGAGAAGCAGTCTTTGCTTGCCTGAAAATGGCTTGCGGCAAAGCACCATTTGCTGTGGTAAGTGATGATTGAAGATGCCGCACCGGAAATTGGTAAAACAAAAATAGTTCAATAAAAACAATGAGTTATAACTGTATTCGCTGCGACGTGGCCTGTGTGTTGTGCACGTGGGCGATCTGCGCCGAACTCGCGGGAACTTGGGGATTCACTAGAGGACGACCTACCGTTTTCCTCAAGAGAGCTACCGCTTATCCTGTGCGCTATTTCTCATCCAGCGTGGATATGCCATCCCATATTTCAGGCGGTGCAAGTTGCAATTCGGCAACACGTTTCAGGAACACTTTGGCGATTGGGTCGAGAGGGTATGCATCGAAAAGCGTTCGCCAGGCGTTTTCTGATTTAACAAAATCACCCGCATGGTAGGCGCCAAGCGCGGTTGCGCTCATGTCTATGAGAGCGTTGTCGTTGCATGGCTCGTAGATGGTGATGCCGGTTTGCTTGCCTTTGACACGCACGGTGTCGATTTCGCGAAAGGTCATTTGTGCCTTGGCCGCCAAGGCGACGGTCTCGCTGACCAGAATGCCGGTGCCATAGACTTTATTGACGCCCACCATACGCGAGGCGAGGTTTACCGCGCCGCCCATCAGGGTGTAATCAAAGCGGCTGCTGCCGCCCATGTTACCCACGATGCATTCGCCCCGATTAAGACCCACGCGCATGTGTAATTCAACGCCCATTTCGCGCATGATTTCAGCGCGCATGATGATCATTTCTTGCTGCATTTCAAGGGCCGCCTGAACGGCGTGCACTGACTGATCGGGGTCGGCCACCGGCGCACCCCAAAACGCCATGATGCCGTCGCCGATGAATTTATCGACCGTGCCGCCATGCTGTTGAATGGCAACGGTCATGGCAGATAAATGCCGGTTAATCACCGCAGCGACCTGCTCGGGCTGAAGTTTTTCGGCGATGGAGGTAAAGCCCGCCAAGTCGGAAAACAGTATGGTGATTTCGCGCCGTTCGCCGCCCAGCCGCAATTTGCCGGGATCGGCGATGATTTGATCCACCACGGACGGTGACACGTACATGGAAAACGCGGTGCGCAATTCACGCCTTTGCCGCTGCTCCGTGATGAACGCCACGCACCCTTGCGACGCGTAGATCAATAGTATGGTCAATATGCAGCCCGCCATGGGCAGCAACAGGTGCCATTTCTGGAAAACGCCATATTCAATACCGGCAAAGCCAATAGTCAGGGCGGCTAGCGTGACACCACTACGAAGCGGGTGCCATTGCCACACAAATGCCAGGCCGCTGAGCACCGACACGAACCACGCAGCCAAGGCCCAAGTCGAGGGAACCTCGCGCAAGGTGTCGCCGCTAACGCCATTGGCGATCAGATTGGCATGGGCTTCCACTCGCGGCATGAATTCACGCGTTTTCGCAAAGAAGGGCGTCTGGTAGGTTTCTGCCTGCGCCGCACCGATATCCTGCGTGGCGCTCACCTTGCGGCCTATAACAACAATATTGTCTTTCAGAAAATCCTTCCAGTGCGGCGGCAAATGCTTGTCGGGATCAAGCAACTGAAAATAAGAGATGTAGGTAAACGTATTCGCGCCGCCGACATAGCGTATGCGTTGCTATTCGTCGGGTTCCAGCGGCGCAACCACGCCAGGCTGCAAGCGATCCAGTTCCCGCAGCATCACGCGCCAAAAGGCATCGGTTTCAACCGGCGTGCGGCGCAGAATCGCGTCGTCGTCGACTTGCAGCGGCACATAGCCCTGGCGAGCGCCGGCCTCCATGAGTATTTGCGCAGGATCCACCCGAGACCATTGCCTGACGGTGTTGTCCTCGCGAAAACCAAAGTCCGACGCGAGCACCACGGTGCCGAAGCGCTTGATCGCGGCGGCGAAAAGTTCATCGTCTTGCGGCGTACTGTTGCCGGGAAAGCTGAAGTCAAACCCCACCACCGCAACGCCCGCTTGTTTAAGCTTGTCGAGCAATGTTGCATGGTGATACCGGGGTAATGGCCAATTCACGCCCAGCGCACTGAATGTAGCCTCGTCTATTCCGATGAGCGTAATCGGTAACTCAACCTTGTTTGGCGCGCTGTTGACCACCATCAGGTCAAACAGTCTGAGTTCAATATGGCGCCAGTAAGCCGTTTGCGTGATCGCCCATCCCAACAGCGACGCCACGACTACTATCCAGACGGGATTGCCCAGCGCCAGCATTCGGCGCAAAAAAGTGTGCACTGATTTTGTCAGTGCCACCACGTTAGAATCGGTAGACTGCTTGCAATGTAGCCGTCGGAGACTGGTATATGGAGGATTGCTTGTTCGCGTGCAACTGATCGATCGTCAAACCCAGTGACAATCGCTTGTCCGAGGTTTCCCAATAGCCGTTTAAACCAAATGCCCAGCCCGCGCTCAGCGGCTCGGCATTGGCTTCATCACGGAAACGGCTGCTGCGGTAGGTGGTGGTGGTTCCTAACACCCAACGGGCATACGGTTGCCAATTCAATGCGAAGTTCACGTAGTGCCTTGGATGATACGGCACTGCCTTGCCGATGGTGGCCGCAGCCGTGTTGTGAGACTCCGTGTGGATATAGCGGGCCGCCGCGCTAAGCGATCTTGAGAGCAGTTGGTTCATCGCCATGCCGGCTTGTTCCACGCGGCCTTGTATAAATTTCGGCTTGTCTTCAAGGTAATGTTGCGGTAACGCGTAAACACGCTTACGGCTGCGCAGGCGTTCGAGGTCGATCAATTCCAGATCCGAAAGAATGTTAGCGCCACCCAGTGTTGAGTTGCTGATTTCTTTGTAATCAACGAACCATTGCGCGAACGTTGCCGCGCTAAATTGCACTTCGTGTTGTAAGCGGGCGCGTGTGATCCGCCCGCCCGCCGCTTCGGTCTGGTCGTCCATGGGGATGCCGATCGTATCAACCGGCGCCAGGGTGTTGATCCCCGGCGGCTTACGCCATACCTGCGCCGCGATGCGTACTGTTTGAGCCGCGGTCGGCGTCCACTTAAGACCTATTCGCGGGTTAAGCTCACGGTCGCGATTTTCGCCAGCTTGAGTCGCTCGTGTTGTAGCGCCACCCACCAGTTGCGTTGTCTGGTCTGATACAAAGTTCCCTCGTATATCCTGATAAAACAAATCGACTTGCGCCTCGAGCTGAGGCGTCAACGTAAACCGGTTTGAAATATAAATACTGCCTGCGTTTAGACGGTTATCCTGCCCCGCACGTATGCGGATCGCGGTAATGGGCGAACGGGGAATAGACACGGGGATCTGGTAGTCAATGTAAGACGGCTTAGCCTCTACCGTGTATTCAAGGCCCCAGCTCACTTGCCACTGTTGCGAGACATCGAAGGTGTGCCGCCCTTGCACATCCCGCTGCGATTGATCAGGCAAAAACGCATTCAGGCGTCCGCCTGGCCGGAATATCGTGGTGTTCAAGCGCCGGTTTTGATCGCTGGCGATTTCCAAGGCGCCGGAGAGAGAGGAATACTCCCATCCTTCACCCATTTTCAGCCAGACATGATTCGTGGGGTTGATTTTGTAGTTCAGGCCGGTGTCAAAACGCCGGTAATTCGTGCTAAACGGATCGTCGAGCAGCCCGCTCTTGCGATCAGCAAACCGCCCATCATAGGTTGTGCTGTTGGCAAAACCAAACAGCCCCAACTCGTGCGTTGGTTTTATGCCAAGGCCCAAAATGTAGTTCTCGCCACGCGCGCGGAAATCGCCTTCGGATTTCGTGGAGTTAATGCGGGAATTTCCCGTTGATCGATCGGCGGCAAACGAATAGGCAAATGGCACATGCGACACACTATAACCATTGACGGCGCCGCTTACGCCATATTCCGTGAAATAGTCTCGCCTTACGCTGGCCTCTACGCTGCCATAGTGTCCTGGCACAGGCACCAGCGAACTGAAACGGTTGGATGCCCCGAACACGCTGGGATCCGAAAGAAAACCCTTGAACAACTCTGAATTCTTGTTGAACGTACCACCAAAGCGATCAGATAAAAACAGGTGGCTACCCGCCCAGTACGGACTATAAGAATCATAGGCGGAAGCTTGCGCCCATTCTTCCATGCCAAATGCCGCGAGCGCGCTGCCTACGTTGGCATTGCCCTTCTGATCGGTCAGCACTTGATTCAAGGATTTTAAATTGCCCATTCGCGCTTGCGCACTGCGTGCTGCTTCCAGCGCGCGGCCCAGATCAAGCGCATCGAAAAAAATCAGACTTTTAATTAAATGCGGCAGGGGGTCTTTATCGTCCAGCGTTGAAGCCTTGTCGAGTAATTCGACGGCACGTATGTGCTCCCGCAATTGGTAATGGGCCATGCCGCTAAACAGCGCCGCACGCGCATAACGCGGCTCGATGACGCCTGCCTTGAGAAATGACTCCAGCGCCCCGGCCGGGTCGCCACGCTTCAGTTGCAGCACACCAAGACCAGTTAACGCAACATAATCATCGGGCTGTTGTTCCAGGGCCTGACGGAAAGATGCTTCGGCGCGCGTAAATTGATTGGCAAATGTTTCCAGGGTCGCCAGTTCGCCACGATAACCGGGGCCGTCGGCGCGTAAGGCCAGCGCCTGTTGCAAAGCTTCGCGAGCGGCAGTCGCGTACTCACGCTCGGTTTCGATACGGCCAATCTGATACCACGCTTCCGCGTTCTTCGCATCGATCTCAAGAACGCGGCGTGCGGTGGCCTTTGCCGCATCTGCATTTCCCTGCAGTCGTTCCAATTCAGTCAACGCGAGCAACACCTCCGCATGACCGGTATTTGTTGCAACTGACAAGGCAAGCAACTGCCGTGCCTCTGCAAGACGTCCGGCGATCATGTATGCACGTGACTGCAGCGCCGCCGCCATCGCATCACCTTTGCCCCCGGTTGCGATGGGCTCCAGCAACCGAATAGCGTCGGCGGCTTGCCCCTGAAACAGGTGCATATCCGCGAGCAGCAAGCTGGCACGCAATCCCGTTTTGGGTGCAATGCGAAGCTTGGCGAGGACATCCAATGCCCGTTGGTATTCCGCCGACTCGATATCCTTTGCCACCGCCTCGAATCCATCAGAATAATCCGTCACCCAGCGCCGCGGTTGAGGACGGTAAGCGGTAACCCACTGCACACGGTCTGCCGCACTGCTTAGTAAACTTTTGAAAGGTGCTTTGCCTATTTCGGCGCGCGCTTGTTCATTGGGCAGAACCACTACTTTGCCGAATTCGTTGTAAAAATCCACTTCGCCAGTCAGCACGACAAGTATTGCTGTTCCAGCATCATCGACGGTGAGTTCCCAATCGGTGCCACGTACTCTGGCGGTAGCGCTGGGAGTGGTCAATTCCACGATGGGCTGCCCGCGCACAGTGGCCGAGTCGGGACCCTTCTGCTTGGCCTGCGACCACGCGCGGCCTCGAGATAGCTCCAACTGCGTGGTCGGTTCGCCCACCCGCTTGATGTTAAGGATACTGGATTGGTTGAGCCGCACCTGCGTGTTGTCGCGCAGCAACAGACTCATCTGGCTCATCTCACGCGTCCGCACAAACCAACCTCCGAGCAGCTTTTGCTGGACGGCAGCCACTTTCCACTCAGCGCTGGCGGTTTCGCGGACATCCCCTTTGCCGATAAGTGAAACTATTTCCGCATCATTTGCCAAAGCATGATTGACATATAGTAACGCATAAGAGAAAACTCGCCGCACTCACTCCACGACGCAGCAAGCTATATGAACGGCGAAACTGAGACCTGTTTTTGTTGGTCACGTTTGTCATTTTACATAGTATCTCCCAATAGACACTGGCAGTTTGTTGAATTTATCAATTACCGCATTGATGCCATAGATAATACCAATGGAACTAACTTGCAATTCAACAACGCACTTGCGTGGTCATGTCGAAGGTGTTGTTTTTACGCCAAAAATCGATAAATCCAATAAACCACTAGCGCCTATTATGAACTCTGAGGGCAATCCAAAAGCGCTTTCGTCATCCCAACTCTTCTGCGCCGCTTTCAGCCTTCCCCGATCCCGAAGGAAGAAGGGCTTTATACCCCTCGCCTTCCAGGGAGGGGATAGGGGTGAGAAAAAAGAGTTTTGGATATAAGTATTTGTTTTATTGGATAATTTTAATTTCATCACGAACGCTACGACAACAACGGGCGCAAGGCCGCCTTCCGCAACGTGGTGATTATCATGACCACCAACGCGGGTGCCGCCGAGTTGTCGAAAACCAGCATGGGATTCGCGCCCAACAAGCAGGTGGGCGACGAAATGGGCGAGATCAAGCGCCTCTTCACGCCAGAATTCCGCAACCGCCTGGATGCGACCATTTCCTTTGCGCCGCTGGATCGTGAAGTCATCCTGCGCGTGGTGGACAAATTCCTCATGCAGCTCGAAGACCAGTTGCACGAGAAGAAAGTGGACATCACCTTCACGCATGCGCTGAAGGATCACCTCGCCAAAAAAGGCTTCGACCCGGCGATGGGCGCGCGGCCAATGGCGCGCTTGATACAAGACACCATCCGCAGCGCGCTGGCCGACGAACTGCTGTTCGGCAAACTCGCCAGCGGTGGCAAAGTCACCGTTGATCTTGATGCTGACGATAAGGTCAAGCTGGTTTTCGCCGAGGAAAAGAAGCCCGAAGAGACGGTTGTGTGATCGGGCTACGCGCTCGCGTACTTCGAGCGCGTCATATTTCAGACAAGATCCAGACAAAAAACCCCGGCATGCCGGGGTTTTTGTTTGGTGCCAGCAAGGTTGCCACTGTGCATCCCTGCTGTCGCTGTTATACTAGTCGAGAAAATTCGAATAAGGAGGTTTCCATGACTACTCAATGGTTTACCGCAGGGATCGCCACCGCGCTACTCGCCAGCGTGGGTGCGGTGCATGCGCAATCCCCCAACGCTGGCCGCGCGCTGGCAGCCACTTGCTTCACTTGCCACGGCACCGACGGACGCAGCGTAGGCGGCGTGCCGCCGAGTCTGGCTGGTATGAATCGCGATGTCATGGTGCAGCAGATGAAGGATTTTCGTGATGGCAAGCGGCCTGCGACTATCATGCATCAACATGCCAAGGGTTACACCGACGCGCAGTTTGTGTTGATCGCCGATTATTTTGCCAGTGTGCCCAGTACGCCCAGTGCAAAACGGGCACCTTCGGGCTCATCCATCCCGCAGGGCGGCGGCTACTAACAGGAGAACATCATGGCAATCAGCAGACGTGAATTCATGCAATGGACGGCGGCAGCCAGCGCAACGGCGATGGCAGGCTGTGCCACAACCGGCAGCGGCAGCGCCGGGCGCGTGGTCGTTATTGGCGGCGGCATCGGCGGCAGCACGGCGGCGAAATACGTAAAAATGTGGGCACCGGATATCGACGTGACCGTGGTCGAACGCGAATCCAGTTTTATTTCGTGCCCGATGAGCAATCTGGTGCTGGCGGGTAGCACCACGATGAACGAAATCACGCGCGGTTACGGCGGCCTGACTGATCGTGGCATACGTGTCGCGCGCGACAGCGCCGTGGCCATTGATGCCGCAGCGAAAACCGTGCGTCTGGCGGGCGGCGAAACGCTGGCCTATGACCGGCTGATTGTGTCGCCGGGTGTGGATTTCGTCTACGACACCATTCCCGGTTTGAACAATGCTGCTGCGCAAGCACAGGTGCTGCACGCGTGGAAGGCCGGGCCGCAAACGCTGGCGTTGCGCAAGCAACTGGAATCGATGCGCGACGGCGGTGTGTATGTGTTGCACATACCGCTGGCGCCATACCGTTGCCCGCCGGGGCCGTATGAGCGTGTGTGTCAGGTGGCGGATTATTTCAAGCGCGCCAAACCGAAATCCAAACTCATCGTGCTCGACAGCAACCCGGACGTGGTGTCGAAAGCGGGCCTGTTCAAAGCGGTGTGGAACGGCCAATACAAGGGCATGATTGACTACCGCCCCAACAGCGAAATCGCCGATGTCGATGTGAAGGGCAGCACTATCAAGCTGCAATTCGGCGATGTCAAAGGCGACGTGCTGAACGTGGTGCCGCCGCAACGCGCCGGCGAAATCGCGCGTCAGGCGGGCTTGATTACCGCGAACAACCGCTGGTGCGGCATCGATTGGCTGACCTGCGAATCGACTGCGGTGAAAGGCGTGCATGTGCTGGGTGACGCCACCCTGTCGGCGAACCTGATGCCCAAGTCGGCGAGCATGGCGAACCAGCACGCGAAAGTGGCTGCTGCGGCGGTGATCGCGTTGATCAAGGGCCAGCCGGTGAACCCGGAGCCGATGATGATGAACACCTGCTACAGCTTCGTCGATGCGAAAAACGTGATTCACGTGGCGTCGGTGCACGCCTACAACGCGGCCGACAAAACCATGACCGTCGTGAAAGGCTCCGGCGGCTTGTCCACCGGGCCTAGCGAACTGGAAGGTCAGTACGCCTGGGGCTGGGCGCGCAACATCTGGGCGGATTCGCTGGCTTGATAGATGTTTGATTTTAAGTATTTGTTTTAATTGAGTTTTTTAAAATACGCCCGCGCCGTTCAACAACGGTGTGCAATAAAAAAAGTCACTGAGGGGACTGCAATGCAAAGGATTAAATTCGCGGCGGCTGCCGCTGTGCTCGTTGCCATGTACGGCGAGGCCGTGGCGGCGGAATATCCCAGCCGTCCGCTGCGCGTGGTGGTGCCGTTCGCGCCCGGCGGCGCATCGGATTTTGTCGGACGCATCATCCAGCCGGCGTATTCGTCACGGCTGGGACAACAGGTGGTGATTGATAATCGCTCGGGCGCGGCGGGCAACCTCGGCGTCGAAGTCGCCGCGCGTGCCAATGCCGACGGCTACACGCTGCTGCTGGGCAACGTCGGCACCATGGCGATCAATCCGGTCTACTACACGAAATTCCCCTACAAGCCATTGAAAGACTTGGTGCCGATCAGCCAACTGGTTGATGTGCCGGGCAGCCTGGTTGTGCACCCCTCTTTGCCCGTGAAAACCGCCAAGGACCTGGCGGCCCACCTCAAGGCGAATCCCAACAAGCTGAATTACGGCGCGGCTGCGCCCAGCAGCGCCAACACGCTGGAGGCGTTGATGTTTCTCGGGATGACCAACACCACGGCCACGCAGATCGCGTACAAGGGTGGTGCCGGGCCGGCCACGCTGGGGTTGCTCGGTAACGAAGTGCAGTTCCTCTTCACCACGTTCACCTCGACGCTGCCGTTTGCCAAGCAGGGCCGGGTGCGCATGCTGGCCGTGGTGGCACCGGAGCGCAGCAAGGCGTTGCCCGACGTGCCGACCATGCGCGAGGAGGGGTTCGACATGCAGGTGGGGTCGTGGCAGGGTCTGTTCGCGCCCACCGGTGCGCCCGCGCCGATTATTGCGCTACTGCACAAGACATCGCTGGACGTGATGCGCGATGCAACGGTGGGCAGCCGCCTGGCCGAAAGCGGTGTGACTATCGTCACCAGCAAGAGCCCGGCGGATTTCACCGCCTTTGTCAAAGCCGAGACTGCACGCTTCGGCAAGGCGATACGCGATGCAAAAATTACCACGGAATAAGCGCGGCATGACGCACCTTAACGAAGGCGAAGGGCCCCGCGTATGAAGCGCATTCTGATTGGCATGTTGACGCCGTCGTCCAACACAGCGCTGGAGCCGCTGGTGAGCGCGATGGTCGCCGACGTGCCGCAAGTCACCGCGCATTTCTCGCGCTTTCCCGTCACTGAAATCGCGCTCGACGCCAACGTGCTGGCGCAGTTCGACGACACAAAAATTCTCGATGCGGCGATGTTGCTGGCGCACGCCAAGGTCGATGTGATCGCGTGGAACGGCACCTCCGGCGGTTGGCTCGGCTTCGACGCCGACGAACGCCTTTGCCGCCGCATTACCGAGGCCACCGGCATTCCCGCCACCACTTCGACGCTGGCGTTAAACGAGGCGCTGCGCCTCACGGGTGCGAAGCGCATGGCGCTGGTGACGCCGTATCTGGACGACGTGCAGGCCCGCGTGATCGGCACCTACACCCGCGCGGGATTCGACTGCGTGGCCGAGCAGCACCTGAAACTGCGCGACAACTTCTCGTTTTCCGAAGTCACCGCAGCGCAGCTTGACGGCATGGTCGCCGCGGTCGCCGCCGCGCGCCCGCAGGCGATCTCCACGTTTTGCACCAATCTCAACGCGGCGCACCTGGTGCCCGAATGGGAGCGCCGCCACGGCCTACCGGTGTACGACACAGTGAGCACTGCGCTGTGGCAGTCGCTGCGCATCGCGGGCGTGCAGCCTTCGCTGGTCAAGGGTTGGGGGCGGTTGTTTGACGAAGTACGTTAACCCTGCGAAGGCGCAGCAATGGCAGCCTACGATCTGATCCTGCGTAACGGCACGGTAGCCACCGCCGCCGACACCATGCAATGCGATGTTGGCATCGTCAATGGTCGCATCACCGCGCTCGCCGCGCACATCGACGGCACGGCAACCGAGGAAATAGACGCCACCGGCAAACTGGTGTTGCCTGGCGGCGTCGATGCGCATTGCCATCTGGATCAGCCCATGCCCGACGGCTTGCGCATGGCCGACGATTTTGAAAGCGGCACGCGCTCGGCGGCCTGCGGTGGCACCACCACGGTGATTCCCTTCGCCGCGCAGCAGAAGGGGCAATCGCTGATGGCCGCAGTCGAGGATTACCACGCGCGTGCGGCGGGCAAGGCGCTGATCGATTACGCGTTTCATCTGATCGTGAGCGACCCGAATGAAACCGTGTTGCGCGAGGAACTGCCGGAATTGATCCGTCAGGGCTACACCTCGTTCAAGATTTACATGACCTACGACGATCTGAAACTCAATGATCGCGAGGTGCTGGAGGTGCTGGCGCTGGCGCGGCGCGAAGGCGCGCTCACCATGATCCATGCCGAGAATGCCGACTGTATCGCGTGGTTGACCGACCAGCTTGAACGCGCCGGTCACACTGCGCCGCGTTATCACGCACAAGCGCGCCCGGCGGTGGTGGAGCGCGAAGCCACGCACCGCGCCATCAGCATGGCCGAGCTGGTGGACGTGCCGGTGCTGATCGTGCACGTGTCGGGCGCCGAGGCCATCGAGCAGATTCGCTGGGCGCGTGCGCGCGGCTTACGCGTATTGGCCGAGACCTGTCCGCAATATCTCTACCTCACCGCGGACGATCTGGGCGCGGAAAATGACAAGGGCTACGAAGGCGCCAAATGCGTGTGCAGCCCGCCGCCGCGCGACGCTGCCAATCAGCAAGTGGTGTGGAACGCACTCGCGGAAGGGTTGTTTACCGTTTTTTCAAGCGATCACGCGCCGTTTCGTTACGATGATCCCGAAGGCAAGAAACCCGGCGGCAAATCAGTGCCGTTTCGCCACATTCCCAACGGCATACCGGGCATCGAGACGCGCCTGCCACTGCTGTTTTCGGGCGGCGTGAACGGCGGGCGCATCTCGCTGAATCGTTTTGTCGCGTTGACCGCCACCGACCCTGCACGCTGCTACGGCCTGTATCCGCGCAAGGGCACCATCGCCTTCGGCGCCGATGCGGACATCGCGATCTGGGACGCGCAACGCGAAGTGCGCATCAGCAACGCGATGCTGCATCACAACGTTGATTACACGCCGTACGAAGGCATCACCGTGCGCGGCTGGCCGATCATCACGATCTCGCGCGGCGTGGTGGTGGTACGTGACGGTGAGCCCGCGCCACGCAAGGGGCACGGGCAATTCTTAAAGTGCGGCACGCCGGAGCCGGTGGCGGCTGTCAGCCGATAGCCCTCTACGCGAAAAATCATAAGTATTTGTTTTTATTGCGTTTTTTTGATGCGCTTGCGGGCCTGAAGCGCAGCTCACAGGCTTACATTTTGCGCGTAGCACGCTGCGGCGGCACAAACCAAAACGTCGCGGCGACGATCAGCGCGAATCCCACATACAACGCGGTGAACACCCACTCGGGCGCACTGTAGAACATGAGCTGATGCACCCAGCGCGCGATGAAACTTTTTTCATTCGCCACGCCACGCAGGACGTCTTCCCAAAGCGTCAGCGGACACGCCATGCCGATCAGCGCTTCGCACGCGACAAAAACGATCGCTGCCAGATGCGCGAGGCGAAACGCGAGGCCACGCACCCAGTGCCAGCCGCGCCACGCACCGAGCCAGGTCAGCGCGAGTCCGCCGACGATAAACAGCACAAACACAAAGTGAATCAGCAGAATCGCGTCGGCGGCCAGTGCGCGCATGGCACGCTACACCACGACGCTACGAACTGCCCACCGCCACCGGCCGCCGGCGATCACTGACCCACTCGCTCCATGAGCCGGGAAATAACCGTGAGCCGCCCAGCCCCGCGACTTCCATCGCCAGCAGATTGTGGCAGGCGGTGACGCCGGAGCCGCATTGGTGCAACACGGCCTTGGGCTCGCGGCCAGCGATTACGACGTTGAATTCCTGCCGCAGTGCCTGTGGCGGCTTAAAGCTGCCGTCGGCGGCAAGGTTGTCCTTGAAAAAGCGGTTCACGGCACCGGGAATGTGTCCGGCGACGGGGTCCAGCGTTTCATTCTCGCCGCGAAAACGATCGGCGCTGCGGGCGTCGATGACTTGAAACGCCTTGTGGTCAGGATGATCGAGATTGGCGGCAACGTCGTTGGCATTGACCGCCAGTTGCGGGCTGGGGTTGGGGTTGTACCGTACCGGCTTGATCGCGGGCAGGGCGGCGGTCACCGGCTGGCCTGCTTTCACCCAGGCGTCGATGCCGCCGTCGAGCACGGCGACGTTCTTGTGGCCCACCCAGCGCAGCATCCACCACAGGCGCGAAGCGTACACGCCGCCCATCGCATCGTAGGCGACCACCTGCGTGTTGTTGTCGATGCCGAGCGCAGCAAGGCGCAGGGTGAAGGTAATCGGATGCGGCAGCGGATGGCGGCCATTGATGCCGGTTTTCGGGCCGGACAAATCTTCATCCAGATGCAGAAACCGCGCGCCTGGCACATGCGCTTCGGCATATGCGCGGCGGCCCGCTTCGTAGCTGGTTAAATCATGGCGGCAATCGCACACAACCCAGTTCGCATTATTTAATTGCGCGGCGAGTTCGGGGGCCGATATCAGGGTGCTGAAGCTCATGAGATGCCTGGTTGCAAGGTTGCGGGGGGTGGCAAAGGTAATCGAAAAAAATTCCTTTGCAAAGCGCGGCGTTCTAACCCGAATGTTGCACAAACAATCCGATCTCAAGTGTTTGGCATTATGTGGAATTGATTTCACAGCATTTCAGAACGACAAGCGCAGTCTACCCTGCCCATTAAGTCGGAAGGCGGCAGCGGGGTTGAGCGGTGATTGGGAGGGAT
>CAMBGJ010000126.1 GCA_945865805.1 Bordetella parapertussis | reverse complement strand
TGGGAGGTGGAGAACCGTTTGCACTGGTGTCTGGATGTGTGTCTGAACGACGATCAGGCGCGGGCGCGAGTCAAGAACAGCGCCCAAAACCTTGCCGCCGTGCGTCGCATGGTGCTCAAAATTCTGCGTCTTGATAAGTCCCGCAAGGGCGGAATCAAGACGCGACGCTTGGTCGCATCAACCAGCGATTCTTATCGTGAGCAATTACTTGGGATGGTGGCTATTTGATGCAATTGCCCTGGCTAGCGTCCCTCGGAACGCGCAAAGTCACGTAGCCGGAAACCCATCAGCCACAGCGCCACAAAATACACGCCGGCCCCCAACGTCACCACACCCGTCAGCCACACCACGCGCACTGTGGCGGAGGCCGCCAGCCAACGCTGCGGCTCGCCCGCCGCAAACCACAGCGCAGCGGCCATCGCGAGCACCGCCACCGTCAGCTTGAGTAAAAACTTACCCCAACCCGGCTGCGGTACGTGGATGCCGCGCTTGCACAGCAGGTAATACAGCGCCGACGCGTTAATGCAGGCGCCCAGACCGGTCGCCAACGCCAGCCCGGCATGCGCCAGCGGGCCGATGAACGCAAGATTGAGCAGTTGCGTGATCACCAGCGTTCCCACGGCCACTTTCACTGGCGTGCGAATATCGCGCCGCGCGTAAAAAGCTGGCGCCAGCACTTTGACCAGTATCAAGCCGAGCAGCCCGACGCTATAGGCCATCAACGCCGAGCGCGTGGCGTGCGCATCCGCGATCGAGAACGCGCCATGCACAAATAGCGTGGCGATCAGCGGCATTGCCAGCATGGCAAGTCCCACCGCTGCCGGTACCGTCAACATAAAGGTCAGCCGCAGCCCCCAATCGAGCAGCGAGGTATATTCCTTGTCAGCGCCACTGGCAAAATGCCGCGACAGACTCGGCAGCAATATGGTGCCCAACGCCACCCCCAGCATGCCGGCGGGGAATTCCATCAAACGGTCGGCGTAATACAACCAGGTCACGCTGCCGGTGACGAGAAATGAGGCGAAGAACACATTCAGCAACAAGCTGATCTGCCCCACCGACACGCCGAATAGCGCCGGCCCCATCTGCCGCAACACGCGCCGCACGCCCTCGTGCCGGAAGTTAAGCTTAAAGCGCGGCATGACCTTCAGACGCAGCAAAAACGGCACCTGAAACGCGAGTTGCAGCACGCCACCAACGAACACGCCCCACGCCAGCGCCTTCGCTGGCGGATCAAAATAGGGCGTCAGCCACAGCGTAAACACGATCGCCGACACATTCAGCAGCACCGGCGTAAACGCGGGCACCATGAAGCGGCCAAACGTGTTGAGTATGCCTCCGGCTAACCCGGTGAGCGAAATAAACAGGATGTACGGGAACGTGATGCGCAGCAAATCCACTGTCAGAGCGAATTTCTCCGGATGCTTGGCGAAGCCCGGCGCGCTGATATAAATAATGTAGGGCGCGGCCAATACGCCGATCACGGCAACCACGAACAGCACCAGCGCCAGCATGCCCGATACGTAGTCAATCAGATCGCGCAGCTCGTCCGCGCTGCGCTGACTCTTGTATTCGCCCAAAATGGGCACAAAAGCCTGCGAAAACGCCCCTTCCGCGAACAAACGGCGCAGAAAGTTGGGGATTTTAGTGGCCACCATGAAGGCGTCCGTGGCCAATCCCGCGCCAAAAACCACCGCAACCGACGTATCGCGGACATACCCCAGAATGCGCGACAGCAACGTCATGCTGCTGGTGGTCGCCAGCGCTTTGAGCAAATTCATGGATTTAGGCCGGTTTGGAGGGAAGCAGTGGCCAGGTAATTCTTGCAAATGCCCTGAAAAATCCGTATCATCGCGCTCTTTTTGTTGCCCGGATTTTCTCCCGGATCGGAGTGTAACAGATGGCCAATATTGCATCCGCGCGTAAAGCCGCGCGGCAAAGTGAAAAACGCCGCCAGCACAATGCGAGCTTGCGTTCGCGCATGCGCACGGCGATTAAAGATGTCATTAAAGCGATAGAGGCTGGCGACAAAACCGCAGCCGCGACCGTATATCAACGTGCTACCAGCACCATTGATATCATCGCCGATAAGGACATCATCCACAAAAACAAGGCGGCGCGTCACAAGAGCCGATTGTCCGCAGCCGTCAAGGCAATGGCGTAGCAGCCACGTTAAGACAGGTGTCGGGCTCCGGGCGCGTTTCCATACGTCCGGGCCGCATCACCAGCTCGTTGTCGCGCGCGAACGACAGCAGAAATTTGTAGGCGGCACTGTCCAGTTGCGCGAGTTTTCGGTCTACCACCACGCAGGGGGTGCCCGCGACGATCACCGGCTTCAAATACGGTGAATAACTCAATTGCCGGTCTTCGCCAAACACCGACATCATGCCGCTCAAGCGGTCTGACCACTCGCTGGGACGAAATTTCTCGCCAGACGCGGTAATGCCCTGAATCACGATTTCGGCTGCGCCTTCGAACATGGTGGTCGAAGTGTAGCAGAGGCGGCGCAGAGCGCAGAGCGGCAAACAGCGAATTCGCAAGAACCCCTTGCGTTTCAAGACTCTGTAGGTAAAATGCCTTTTTGAATCCGGCATTTCTGGTTTTAGCGGGCGGCGGCATTAGGGAATTTTGGGCATTCAAAAAATTCACTAAGCTGCCGTTGGTGTTTCTGGCGTTTGAAACTTTCGTCCGACTGTTATTTGCGTTCGACGTTTTGATTAAACTTGATACATTGACCTGACCAAGCAAAGGGAGACCCACCATGGCCATGCCGCACATCATGGAAACCTACGGCAGACTGCCCGTCGCCTTCACGCGCGGCGAAGGCGTATGGCTATGGGACCGTGATGGCAAGCGCTACCTCGACGCCATCGCCGGCGTGGCGGTCAACGCCATCGGCCATTGCCACCCCAAGCTGGTGGCAGCGCTGCGCGAACAGGTGGGCACGCTGATCCACACGTCCAATCTTTACGAAATCGATTTACAGGAAAAGCTCGCCGCCAAAATCTGCGAATTCTCCGGCATGGACAAGGTTTTTTTCTGCAACTCCGGGGCCGAGGCCAACGAATGCGCGATCAAGCTCGCGCGCTATTACGGCCACAAGAAAAACATCGAGAACCCCGCTGTGGTGGTGCTGGAAAAATCCTTCCATGGGCGTACGCTGGCGACACTGTCCGCCACCGGAAGCCGCAAGGTGCAGGCGGGTTTTGAGCCACTGGTATCCGGCTTTGTACGCGTGCCGTTTGACGATCTCGAAGCCGTGCGCAAGGTTACCGCTTCCAACAAAAACGTGGTCGCCGTTCTCGCCGAGCTGCTGCAGGGAGAAGGTGGCGTCTGCGTATGCAGCCCTGACTATTTGAAAGGGCTGCGTGAAATATGCGACGCTAATGATTGGCTGTTGATGCTCGACGAAGTGCAAACCGGCATCGGACGCACTGGTACGATGTTTGGCTTCCAGCATTACGGCGTGACGCCCGACGTGATGGCACTCGCCAAGGGCCTGGGTGGCGGCGTGCCCATCGGCGCGTGCGTGGCCAAAGGCAAGGCGGCTACCCTGTTTACCCCTGGCACACACGGCTCCACCTTCGGCGGCACGCCGCTCGCGTGCACGGCGGCACTCGCCACGCTGGACGTGATGGTCAACGAAAAGGTGTGCGAAAACGCCACTGAGATCGGTGAACATATCCGCACCACGCTGCGTCGCCAGCTGGCCGAAACGCCGGGCGTGAAAGAAGTGCGCGGCCAGGGCATGTTGAATGGCATCGAGCTCGACCGTCCCTGTGGCGATCTGGTGAAAACCGCGCTCGACAAAGGCTTTCTCATCAACGTTACGGCCGACACCGTGGTGCGCTTCGCGCCACCGCTGATCATGAACAAGGACGAGGCCGATACGCTGGTCAACGGCGTGGTGCCGCTCATACGCGAGTTTTTGCAAAAGCCCGCGCCGGCTGCGGCCAAGGCCTAGCATCGTTACAACGACGAGGCACGGCCCGCGCTACCACGCGGGCCGTGAACCATTATGCAGGTCAGACATTACTTACAGTTCAAGGATTTCACCCGCGAGGAATACGATTACCTCTTCGGTCGTGCGCGCTGGATCAAGGAACAGTTCAAGAGCTACAAACCGTATCTGCCGCTGCACGACCGCACGCTGGCGATGATTTTCGAAAAGCATTCCACCCGCACGCGCGTATCGTTCGAGGCCGGTATGCTGCAGATGGGCGGTACGGTGATCAATCTGTCGTCGCGTGACACGCAGTTGTCGCGCGGTGAGCCCATCGAGGACGTGGCGCGCGTGATCACACGCATGGTCGATATCGTGATGATCCGCACCTATGAGCAGACCATCATCGAAAAATTTTCCGCGCACTCTCGCGTACCGGTGATCAACGGCCTCACCAACGAATATCACCCGTGTCAGATTTTGGCTGACATCTTCACCTATATCGAGCATCGCGGCAGCATTCAAGGTAAAACCGTGGCGTGGATCGGCGACTCCAACAACGTCTGCAACACCTGGCTGCAGGCGGCGGAAGTGCTGGATTTCAACGTGCACGTCTCCACGCCGCCGGGATACGAAGTCGAAGCCGAACGCGCGGGCCTGTATGGCGACGCGCACTACGAAGAATTCGCCGACCCGATGGACGCGGCCAAGGATGCCGACCTCATTACCACCGACGTGTGGACCAGTATGGGGCAGGAAGCCGAGAACGAAGAACGCAAGCGCGACTTCGCCGACTGGTGCGTCGATACCGAGATGATGCGCGCTGCGAAAAAAGACGCGCTGTTCATGCACTGCCTGCCCGCGCATCGCGGCGAGGAAGTCACCGCCGAGGTCATCGACGGCGCGCAAAGCGTGGTGTGGGACGAAGCCGAAAACCGGCTGCATGCGCAAAAAGCGCTGCTAGAATTTCTGCTGATGCCGCAGGTATTGGACGCCGATCCGTCGCAGAAATTGTTTTAGAACCAACGAATTTCACCACGGAACACGCAGATGAATTTTCGCGGTCAGTTTTTCCCGTGCATTCCGTCTGTTCCGTGGTTAATTGCATTGTAACTATATGTTTTTATTGAGTATTTTTTATGAGCAAACCTGTTAAAAAAGTCGTCCTCGCCTACTCCGGTGGCCTCGACACCTCCGTCATCCTGAAGTGGTTGCAGGATGTCTATCACTGCGAAGTCGTCACCTTCACCGCCGACATCGGTCAGGGCGAAGAAGTCGCGCCGGCGCGCGCCAAAGCCATCAAAATGGGCATCAAGCCCGGCAATATTTTCATCGACGATCTGCGCGAAGAATTCGTGCGCGACTTTGTGTTTCCCATGTTCCGCGCCAACGCCGTGTATGAGGGCGAATATTTGCTCGGCACCTCGATCGCGCGCCCGCTGATTGCCAAGCGGCTGGTGGAAATCGCCCGCAAAACCAACGCGGACGCCGTATCGCACGGCGCCACCGGCAAGGGCAACGATCAGGTTCGGTTTGAACTTGGTGCCTACGCGCTGATGCCCGACGTAAAAGTGATCGCACCGTGGCGCGAGTGGGACTTGCTGTCGCGCGAAAAACTGCTCGCCTATGCCGACAAACACGGCATCCCGGTTGATTACAAGAAAAGAAAAGGCGGCGGCGCACCTTACTCGATGGATGCCAACCTGCTGCATATCTCCTACGAAGGCGGCGTGCTGGAAGACCCGGCCTACGAGCCGGAAGATTCCATGTGGCGCATCACCGTATCGCCGGCAAAAGCGCCGAACAAGCCAGAAGTCGTCTCGCTCACCTATCAACGCGGCGATATCGTCGCGATCAACGGCAAGAAATTGTCGCCCGCCAAAGTGCTGGAAAAACTCAACCAGCTCGGCGGAAAACACGGCATCGGTCGCCTCGATCTGGTGGAAAACCGCTATGTCGGCATGAAGTCGCGCGGCTGCTACGAAACCCCCGGCGGCACGATTATGCTCAAAGCCCATCGCGCGATGGAATCGATCACGCTCGACCGCGAAGTGCTGGCGCTAAAAGACGACCTGATGCCGCGTTACGCGCGCATGATCTACAACGGCTACTGGTTCACCCCCGAGCGGCTGTTGCTGCAATCGCTGATTGACCAATCGCAAGCGGCGGTCAACGGCACGGTCAAGGTCAAACTCTATAAAGGCACGGTGATGACGGTGAGCCGCACCTCGCCCAACTCGTTGTTCGACCCCGCGATCTCCACGTTTGAGGACGACCGCGGCGCGTACGATCAGAAAGACGCCGCTGGCTTTATCCGCCTGAACGCATTGCGGCTGCGTATCGCCGCCAATCTGAACAAACGCCGTAAGTAGGAGGAAATAATGTCGCAATCTCAACAATTCGATGGCATCAGCGTCATCAAAAAAGCGAATGTCTACTTCGACGGCAAGTGCGTAAGCCACACCGTGCTATTCGCCGACGGCTCGCGCAAAAGCGTGGGCGTGATATTCCCCAGCAAGCTCACCTTCAACACCGCGGCGCCCGAGATCATGGAAATCAACGCCGGCGTGTGCAAGGTCAAACTGCCGGGTGCGGCAGACTGGCGCACGGTGCGCGCGGGCGAACAATTTGAAGTGCCCGGCAACGCCGCGTTTGAAATCGAAACGCTGGAAATGCTCGATTACGTCTGCCATTTTCTCAAATGAGCCAGTAAACCCGATGACCACTATCGCCGTCGTCCGTAAGAATGGTTATGTCGCCATAGCCGCCGACACCATGACCAAGTGGGGTTCGGGCAAGGAAACGGCTCACTACGTCGTCAACCATCACAAGACCTTCAAGGTCGGTGATACGGTGATCGCGATCACCGGCAACACCACCTTCAAGGCGATCCTCGCGGATTATTTTGCGCGGCCCAATGTCGAAGCGCGCTTTGACAGTGTGCACAATATTTTCAAGACCTGGCAGGCCATGCACGCCGTGTTGAAGGAAGAATATTTCCTCAATGCCGGCGCGGGCGGCGACGACCCGGTGGAATCCACGCGCGTGGATGTGTTGCTCGCCAACAAGCACGGCATCTTCGGCGTGGCCGCACACCGCACGGTGCAGGAGTTTTCCAGATTTTACGCCTTCGGCAGCGGCGCCGACTACGCCATGGGTTCGATGTACGCCACCTATAGCGACAAGCAGTGCGACGCGGTGGATATTGCCCGACTCGCCGTAGAAGCCGCAGCCGAATTCAATGACGGCACCGGTTTACCGCTGACCGCGCATCGCATTAAACTCGCTCGCGCCTAATTTTTACATTTTACACGACAAGGATCCGCCATGCCCAGCTTTGACATTGCCTCCGAAGTCAATCAAATGGAATTGCGCAACGCCGTCGATCAATGCAACAAGGAAGTCACCAACCGCTTTGACTTCAAGGGCTCCGACGCGCGTGTTGAAATCAACGAAAAAGAAAAAACGCTGACTGCATTCGGCGACGATGACTTCAAGCTCAGCCAGGTACGCGATGTGCTCACCGGGCGGCTGGCCAAGCGCAACATTGATGTGCGCTGCCTGCAACTCGAAAAAATTGAGACCATCGGCGGCGGCAAGGTCAAACAGATCATCAAGGTGCGCGAAGGCGTCGATCAGGAACTGGGCAAAAAAATCAGCAAACTGCTGAAAGACAGCAAAATGAAGGTGCAGGGCAGCATTC
Source organism: Bordetella parapertussis (assembly GCA_945865805.1). Taxonomy (GTDB): domain Bacteria; phylum Pseudomonadota; class Gammaproteobacteria; order Burkholderiales; family SG8-41; genus UBA5216. Next base: position 6,039 of record CAMBGJ010000126.1, on the reverse strand, counting down.
AGGGCGATGTGGTGCGTGTCTCCGGCGCCAAAAAGGATTTGCTGCAGGACGCCATCGCGCTGGTGCGTAAATCGATCACTGATTTTCCTTTGCAGTACAAGAATTTTCGCGACTGACGCGGGCAACAAACAGGCGAAAAAGTAGCCGGCATCAACGGTAACCCTGCATCTGAAAATTGCGGCGGGTTTCATCTATGCGATTATTGCTGAACAGCTTCTGGATACTTCTGGTGCTCGCTGTGCCGCTACCGTCGCGCGCCGCCGAGATCAATCTCATCGGCATCTTCGGCAGCAAAGCCACGTTGATGGTCGATGGTGGTAAGCCGCGCACACTGGCCGTGGGCGAAACCTCACCGGATAAAATTCGCCTGATCAGCATCGCCGCCGACAGCGCAGTGATCGAGTTTGGCGGACGGCGCGAAACCATCCGCATGGGCAATCAGCGCATCGCCGCCGCGCGCGGTGACAGTGGCGCGGGGCGTGTCGTACTCACCGGCGACTCGCGCGGACACTTCATGACCACGGCGGTGGTCAACGGCGCCTCGATGCAGTTTCTGGTGGATACCGGCGCGACCGTGGTCACCATCAGCAGCGACGATGCCAAGCGCGCCAACGTTAAATACTCGCCAACCAACCGCAGCATGATGCAAACCGCGAATGGTCTGGTTGTCGCTTATAACGTGAAATTCGACACCGTGCGTGTTGGCGACATCACGCTGAACAACGTCGACGGCGTCGTGATGGAAGGCAACGCATTAGGACGCCACGGCCTGCTCGGCATGAGTTTTTTGAACCGCACTGAAATGCGCCGCGAGCGCGGTCAGTTACTGCTCATCAAGCGATTCTAAAAATTCAATAAAAACAAATACTTACAATACCCACCGCGTAACGCACCAGCGTAGCTACTGGGGCTTTTCAACCGCGCCGGTCAGCGACAACAGGTGGCCGAACTTGGTGCGCTTGGTCTGCAAATAATTGCGGTTGGCGTCACGCGGCGGCACTTCCACCGCGACCCGCTCCACCACGTTTAAACCGTAGCGTTGCAGTGCCGCCACCTTGTCCGGGTTATTAGTCATCAGGCGCACCTTGCGCACGCCCAGGTCGAACAGGATGTGCGCGCCGGCCTTGTAGTCACGCATATCCGCCGCGAAACCCAGTGCGTGGTTGGCCTCGACCGTGTCGTGGCCCTGATCCTGCAGTGCATAGGCGCGTATCTTGTTGAGCAGGCCGATGCCGCGCCCCTCGTCGAACATGTAGACAATCACGCCTGAGCCGGCCTGCTCAATGTTATTCATCGCCGCTTCGAGTTGTTCGCCGCAATCGCAACGCTCGCTGCCGAACACATCGCCTGTCAAACACTGCGAATGCAGACGCACCAGGGCAGGCGTGTCCCCATCGACCTTGCCCTTGACCAGCGCCACGAACAACGTGGCCTCGAGATTGTCGCTGTAGATCATCAACTCGAAATCACCCGCGTGGCGGGTGGGCATCACCGTGGTGGCGCGGCGGCGGATCACGCGTTCGTTTTCACGGTAAGCCACAAGATCGGCGATGCGCAGAATCGGAATGTGGTGCCGCGCGGCAAAAGCCTCGAGCTCCGGCATACGCGCCATGGAGCCGTCTTCATTCATGATTTCGCAGATCACGCCGACGGGTTTCAACCCCGCCATACGCGCGAGATCCACCGCCGCCTCGGTGTGGCCGCGCCGGGCCAGCACGCCGCCATCCACCGCGCGCAGCGTTTGCAGGCGGCCCGGGCGTATCAGGTCAGTGGGCTTGGCGTTGTCGGCGATTGCCACCGCGATGGTGCGCGCACGATCCTGCGCGGACATGCCCGAACCCACGCCCTCGCGTGCGTCGATTGGCGTCGCAAAGGCGGTGCCGAATTTGGTTTGATTGCCGGTGTCGTCGGTAATAAGTGCCAAGCCCAGTTGCCGCAGACGCTCTTCGGTCAACGCCAGCGAAATCAGGCCGCGCGCCTGCGCCGCCATGAAGTTGATCGCCTCGGGCGTGGCCCGTTCCGCCGCGACGAACAAATCGCCTTCGTTCTCGCGCCGCTCGTCGTCGACGAGTATCACCATGTCACCACGGCGCACGGCGGGCAGTATCTGCTCGACGACGTATTCGCTGGTTTTTTGGTTGTCGCTGGTCACTGGACTTACTGAATAAGGCGCAGAAACTCGGACCGCGTCTTGTCGGTATTGAATTCGCCGGTGAACGCCGAAGTGGTGGTGGTCGAGTTCTGCTTCTGGATGCCGCGCATCACCATGCACAAATGCTTGGCTTCGATCACCACGGCCACGCCCAGCGGTTTGAGGGTTTCTTCGATGCAGTTACGCACTTCCATGGTGAGCCGCTCCTGCACCTGCAGGCGCCGCGCGAACGCACCGACGATACGCGGAATTTTTGACAGCCCTACGATGCGCCCGTTCGGAATATAGGCTACATGCGCCTTGCCGAAAAACGGCAACATATGGTGCTCGCACATGGAGTAAATCTCGATGTCCTTGACGATCACCATCTGTGAGTATTCCTCGGAAAACATCGCCGATTTTAGAATCTCCGCCGGATCAAGATCGTAGCCGTGCGTCAGATAGTGCAGCGCCTTGGCCACGCGCTCCGGCGTTTTCAGCAGGCCTTCGCGGTCGGGATTTTCACCGAGATCTTTCAGGATGGTGCGGTATTTATCCGCCACGCGTTTAACGGTTACCGGGTGATAGTGATCCACCTTGGCGTAGCCTTCGGTGTCGTCATCGTCCACCATTTGTCGTTTGGTCGTTGTCATCACTGGCCCTCTGGAAGTGTCGTCAGCTTGCGAGTCAATGCGCCGGATTGCCGCGTGGCGGCTGAATACGCTCACGAATGGCTTGCAACAATCCCGCCTTGTCCAGGCCGCACGCCGCCAATTGCAATGCGGGATCGCCCTGATCGATAAACCGGTCCGGTAACCCCAGTTGCAATACGGATACATTGCGCCGCTGCAGCTGCAACAGCTCAAGTACTGCACTGCCCGCGCCGCCCATCACCACGTTTTCTTCCACCGTCACCAATAGTTCATGCGTATCAGCCAGCGACAACACCAATTCTGTATCCAGCGGTTTGACAAAGCGCATGTTGGCCACTGTCGCGTTCAGTTCTTCCGCTACGGCGAGCGCGGGCGTCAGCATCGAGCCGAAAGCCAGAATCGCCACCTTTTCGCCCTGTCGGCGCAATTGCCCCTTGCCCACGGGCAGCGTCTTGAAATCCCGCTCGATGACCGTACCCGGCCCGGTGCCGCGCGGATAACGCACCGCCACTGGCGAATTCATACTGTACGCGGTACTCAACATCTGCCAGCATTCGTTTTCATCCGCTGGCGTCATCACGGTCATATTCGGCAGGCAACGCAGATACGACAGATCGAAGCTGCCGTGATGCGTGGCGCCATCGGCGCCCACCAGTCCCGCGCGATCCAGCGCGAACACCACCGGCAGATTCTGTATCTGCACATCGTGTATCAATTGATCGAAGCCGCGCTGCAAAAACGTGGAGTAGATCGCCAGTACCGGCTTGGCGCCATCACACGCGAGGCCCGCCGCGAACGTCACCGCATGCTGTTCGGCGATGCCAGCATCAAAATATCGATCGGGAAACTGCGCCGCGAACTGCACCATGCCCGAACCTTCGCGCATGGCGGGCGTGATACCCACCAGCCGCTTATCGTGCGCCGCCATCGCGCACAACCATTCGCCGAATACCTGAAAATACGCGGGCTTGCCACCAGCCTTGCCGCCGACAATGCCATTGGTCGAATCAAATTTGGAGACGCCGTGATACAGCACGGGGTCAGCCTCGGCGAGCTTATAGCCCTGCCCTTTGCGCGTCACCACGTGCAAGAACTGCGGCCCCTTTAACTGCTTGATATTGTTGAGCGTCGGCAGCAACGCATCGAGATCATGTCCATCGATCGGGCCGATGTAGTTAAAGCCGAATTCCTCGAACATCGTGCTCGGCGTCACCATGCCCTTGACGTGCTCCTCGGCCCGGCGTGCAATCGGCCCCAACACGCGTTGCCCCAACCCTTGTGCCTTGGCGTAAAACCGCCCCGACATCAGCTTGGCAAGATACTTGTTGAGCGCTCCCACCGGCGGCGAGATCGACATATCGTTGTCGTTGAGGATCACCAGCAGATCGACATCCATGTCGCCCGCGTTATTCAATGCCTCGAATGCCATGCCCGCCGTCATTGCGCCGTCGCCGATGATCGCCACCGCCTGGCGCGGCACGCCCGCGAGCTTGGACGCCACCGCCATGCCCAGCGCGGCGCTGATCGAGGTGCTGGAATGCGCGGTGCCAAAGGTGTCGTATTCCGATTCCGTGCGCTGCGGAAAACCCGACAGGCCCTGCCACATGCGCAGCGTGTTCATGCGTTCGCGGCGGCCGGTGAGGATTTTGTGGCCGTAGGTTTGATGCCCCACGTCCCACACCAACCGGTCATGCGGCGTGTTGAACACGTAATGGAGCGCGATGGTCAGTTCGACCGTACCGAGATTCGACGACAAATGCCCGCCGGTCTGACTCACCGAATCAATCAGATACTGGCGCAATTCACCCGCCAGCCGGTACAATTGACTGCGTTCCAGTTCGCGCAGGGCGTCCGGCGTATTGACCATTTCCAGCAGCGGATATTTTCGGGGCAATTGAGTCATCAGAATTTGCGCAGCACGATAAAGTCCGCCAACTGCCGCAGACGCAGCGCACGGTCGCCAAAACTATCGAGTGACTTCATCGCCTCGACACGCAATTCTTCGGCCAAAGCCCTAGCGCGCGCCAGACCCATCGCGCTGACGTAGGTGGGCTTGCCCTGCTCGGCATCCTTGCCCGCGGTTTTACCCAGATCGGCGGTAGAGGCATCCACATCCAGCACGTCGTCAACCACCTGAAACGCGAGGCCGATGACACGCGCAAAGGTATCCACCTGCGCCTGTTCCTGCGCGCTTACCGGCGCGCCGCACATCAGACCCAACAGCGCCGCCGCGCGGATAATCGCACCGGTTTTGTGCACGTGCATGAATTCCAGCTCCGGCACGCTCAGCACCTTGCCCACTGCGGCCAGATCAATCGCCTGCCCGCCAGCCATGCCGCGCGAACCAGATGCCGCCGCGAGCAATTTCGTCATTTGCAACTGCACACGGGCGTCGTCGTTCAACGGGTTTTCGCTGATCACCTGAAACGCCAGGCTTTGCAGCGCGTCGCCGACCAGCAATGCGGTTGGTTCGTCGTATTCGACGTGGCAGGTGGGCTTGCCCCGGCGCAGCACGTCGTCGTCCATGCACGGCAGATCGTCGTGCACCAGCGAATAAGCGTGAATGATTTCCACCGCAGCACCGGCTGTCGCCGCACGTTGCGGATCGGCGCCCGACAATTCGCCCGCCGCCAACGCCAGCAGCGGACGTACGCGCTTGCCGCCGCCCAGCACCGCGTAACGCATGGCGTGATGCAAACGTTGCGGCGCGATCTCCGGCGAGGGCAGCAATTGCTGCAGCACGGCTTCGACACGGCTTTGCCCGGCGACGGCCCAGGCCTGAAAATCGGATGACGAGGTCACGTTGCCATCATGTTGTTATTGTCCGCCCGCGCTAAAATTTTTCAGCACACCGTCTTCCAGAATCTTCACCTGTTGTTGGGCATCCTGCAACGCACCCTGACAAAATTTCATCAGCTCGGCCCCTCGCTTGTAAGCCGCCAGCGATTTTTCCAGCGGCAATTGCCCCGCTTCCATATCGGACACGATTTCCTCCAGCTCGGCGAGCGCGGATTCAAAGGTTTGCGGTTTGGCGATTTTGGACATAAGACGCAGTGGTGCAAGGCGCGGCGCGAAGCCGCAGGGGCAAAAATACATGAACCAGGTGGCGGGAAGCCGAAAGGGTAGCGCAATCAGTGGTTTGCGGTCAATGAAACGGCGCATGTGGTGCACGGCTAAATCGTTCTCCGAATAATACCAAGCGTAACCAAAGAGTTATTACTTAATGCTGGACACCGCCGACTTTTCCCGGTATAA
>CAMBGJ010000125.1 GCA_945865805.1 Bordetella parapertussis | reverse complement strand
GAGAACGCTTCGGCAAGACTCACAGGCTTTTCTGTCTCCATCGCCACTCCAAAAAGACAGAAAACTACACAGCTTTGCGAAAAAGTACAAGCTTTTGTCCTTTCTCATAACTATTTCATTCTTATAGGGTTTTGATGCAATTGCCCTGGGCGTCATGCCTACCTATGGCATGTCTCTTGCTTTTATCCTGTCTGTCATTAACACCTGGATGCCACGCAATGCCATCGTACAGTCTCGATCTGAACCGCCTCGCCGCAGCCTACAAAGCGGACGCGCTAACGCCTGAACAGGTTGTCCGCGATATACATGCCGATAGGGCGCGGCTTGCGGACAATCCGGTCTGGATACATCTCGTGCCCGAAGCGGATGCCGTACAGCGTGCGCGCATGTTGCAAGCGCGACGTGATCAAGGCGAGGTGTTGCCGCTTTACGGTGTGCCCTTTGCGGTGAAGGACAACATCGATGTCGCGGGTTATCCCACCACGGCGGCGTGTCCTGAATTCGCCTATGTGCCGCAAGCCAGCGCCTTTGCCGTGCAATGTTTGCTCGACGCGGGCGCGGTGTTGATCGGCAAGACCAATCTCGATCAGTTTGCCACCGGGCTGGTGGGCACGCGTTCGCCGTATGGCGCGTGCCGCAATGCCTTCAATCCTGATTACATTTCCGGCGGCTCCAGTTCGGGTTCGGCGGTGGCGGTGGCGTTGGGGCTGGTGAGTTTTGCGCTGGGTACCGATACCGCCGGGTCGGGGCGCGTGCCAGCAGGGTTTAACAATCTTGTGGGCTTAAAACCGACGCCCGGTCAGGTCAGCACGCGCGGGGTGGTACCCGCCTGCCGTTCGCTGGATTGTGTGTCGGTGTTAGCGCTGAATTGTGAGGATGTCGCTTCAGTGCTGGCTGTAATGGCGCAGCGTGATGCGCTTGACCCATTGATGCGTGATGATGCCCCGGTGGAAGGTGCATCCACGGCAAGCGCGCTGAGATGCGGCGTGCCTGCGGCAAGTCAGTTGCAGTTTTATGGCGACGACCTCGCGCGCGCAGCCTTCGGCAAGGCGCTGGATTACCTGCGCAGCACGGGCGCCACGCTGGTGGAGATCGACTATCAACCCTTCGTTGATGCCGCGCGGCTGCTATACGACGGGCCGTGGGTGGCGGAACGTACTGCGGCGGTGGGCGAGTTCGTCAATGCCCACGCGGATGCGGTGGACCCCGTGGTGCGTGGCATCGTCAGCGGCGGCGCGCGCTGGAGCGCGGTGGATGCATTCAAGGCGCAGTACCGGCTGGCGGAACTGAAACACGCCGCTGCGCAACAGTGGGCGAAGATGGATGTGCTGGTGTTGCCCACCACGCCTACGATCTACACCCATGCACAGATCGCCGAAGCGCCGCTGGAACGTAACGCGCATCTGGGCCATTACACCAATTTTGTGAACTTGTTCGACCTTTGCGCGCTGGCCGTGCCGGGGCCTTTTCGCGGCGATGGATTGCCTGCCGGAACCACGCTCATTACGCATGCGCAGGGCGAACGCCTGCTGCTGGATCTGGGCGAACGTGTGCACCGCGCCAGCGGCGTGACCATGGGCGCGACAGGGCATGCGCTGCCTGCGGCACGGGACGCGCGCCCTTCCAGTAACAGCGAGGTCATCGTGGCGGTGGTCGGCGCGCATCTGTCAGGCCTGCCGCTGAATCACCAACTCACCTCGCGCGGTGCGCGTCTGCGTGAAGCCACGCACACGGCGCCGCAGTACCGCCTGTATGCCTTGCCCGATACGGTGCCGCCCAAGCCGGGGCTGCGCAAAGTGCTGGCTGGCGGCGCAGCGATAGCGGTGGAGTTGTGGTCGCTGACGCCTGCGGCGTTTGGCGCGTTCGTGGCGGAAGTGCCGCCGCCGCTGGCGATCGGCACGCTGATGCTGTCGGATGGCCGTGCGGTGAAGGGCTTTGTGTGCGAGCCCCATGCACTGGAGGGCGCGACGGATATCACGGCATTGGGCGGCTGGCGTGCGTACCTGGCGGGCATGGCCGGGGGAACGCCATGACCGCGCTGTATCGCGGCATGAATAGAGCGGCGCTGGACGCGGCTTACGACAACTCCGCGGCCGTCAGGAACAGTGCCTTGCTGATGGCGGATTTTGATGCGCGCAGCCGGGCGCTGCGCGAGGCCATGCCGCAACATCTGGACCTGCGTTATGGCCTGGCCGAGCGCAACCGCATCGACTATTTCGCCGATGAAAAGGGACGGCGGCAAAACAAAAGCGGCGCGCCGGTACTGGTGTTCATCCAAGGTGGTTATTGGCAGATGCGCGCCAAGGAGTCCTTCAGTTTTATCGCGCGCGGGCCACTGGCGCATGGCATGCACGTGGCGCTGCTGGGCTACACGCTGGCGCCGGACATGACACTGGAGGGCATCGTCGCCGAGGTGCGCGCGGCGGTACGCTGGATCGCGGCCCATGCACGCGAATTCGGCGGTGATCCGCGCCGCATTTTTGTGTCGGGCTGGTCGGCGGGCGGCCATTTGACGGCCATGGTAATGGACGAGCCGACGGTCAGCGGCGGGCTGGCGATCAGCGGTATTTTCGATTTGGCGCCGGTGCGGCTCAACTATTTGAATGACAAGCTGCAGCTCACAGACAATGACGTGCAGCGTTTGAGTCCGTTGCGAAATCTGCCCGCGCGCTCCGCGCCTTTGATGCTGGCCTGTGGTGCAGCAGAGTTGCCCGAGTTGCAGCGCCAATCCGACGCGTATGCAACGGCGCGCGCGCAAGCAGCGTTGCCAGGCAGTTTGTTGTGCCTGCCATTGATGAACCATTTCACGATACTCGAAGCGTTGGCGCGCGCGGATGGTGCATTGATGGGGCTGTTGCTCGCACTTAACGAAACGGCGGAGCGGAAAAAGTAAGTGCAGCGCACGGTTGTGGTGCTTTTCACGGCACGTCGCACCAACACCACGCACGTTCATCGTGAGGAAAGTCGTAAGTATCTGTTTTAAAAGGACTTTTTGTATTGGCATGATGGTTGCTTTAGGAGTGACAGGCTTGTCAGGCCAAGCCCCAATTCATAACGAGGAGACACACATGTCCAGGCACCGCAGAACCCTGTTATCGACCATCGCTTTGCTGATGGCGGCCCCGCTGATTTCGTTGACCTCGCCCGCACAGGCGCAGGAAAAGGTCATCAAGGTTGGCGCACTGAAATTGATCCATTCGATCACGCCGCATTTCTATCAGCAATTCGCGCCGCCGGGCTACAAGATCGAGGTGATCCCGTTTGAGACGCCCACGGACAGCAAGAATGCCGTGGTTACCGGTACGGTTGATTTTGCCACCTTCGGCATCGCCGCAGCGATGCTGGGCGCGGCTGCGGGTGAGCCGGTGGTGATTTTTGCGCCGCAATGCAATGGCGGCATGGCGGTGGTGTCGAGTTTGAAATCGGACATCAAGACCATCAAGGACCTCAAGGGCAAAAAGGTCGCCATATGGCCCAGCTCCACACAGGAAGTGGTGATCCTCGAGCGCTTGAAGGCCGAAGGCATGAGCATCAAGGACATACAACCCATCCGTCTGCCGTTCTCCGACATGGCGCCCGCACTCGCACGCGGCGACATCGACGCCTACGTGGGCGCGGAGCCTGGCCCCGGCATCAGCCTCGCCAATGGCGTGGGCCGCATTGTCGAGTATCCGTACAGCACGGCGATTGGTTCGCTCAATATGATATGGGCGACGCGGCAGGAGATGATCGACAAAAACCCCGAGCTGGTGAAGCTGATGGTGGAGATGCATCGCAAGGCGACGGAGTATGCCATGGGCAACCGCGCCGAGATGGTCAAGATGACGATGCAAAAGCTCGGGCAACAGCAAAAATCCATCGAGTTGGCGGCACCCAATGTGCAACTCACGTGGAGGATCGATGACGAGTTTATCAAGCGTGCCAAGGCGTACGGCGCGTTGATGCTGGAGAAAAAGCAGATTCGCGAATTACCGAATTTCGATCGCTTCATCAACACGAAATTCATGCCGGCTAACGTGCCCGAAGCGCCGGCAGCACCGGCCAAGAAGTAGCGCGCCCGGAGCCTGTCGCAATGTCTGCCGTGCCTTCGACGATACACGCGACTCAGGACGCGCCGCGCCCGGCGCCGGTTGCGTCCGCCGCCGCGCCAGTGGCCGCCGCGCGCGCACCCTGGCTGCCGGAGCGCGTGCAGAGCGTGCTGCTCGGCGTAGCGTTCCCCATCGCACTGGTGCTGCTGTGGCACCAGTTGGTGGTGACCAGCGGCACCAAGCTAGTGCCCACGCCGTACCAAGTGGGCGTGATGATGTGGGATTTCTCCTTTGGCGGCATCCACAACGATGCCTTCAGCGGCACCATCCTCACGCACCTGCTGGCCTCCATGCAGCGCGTGTATGGCGGTTTTGCGTTGGCGATTGCGATTGGTATTCCGCTGGGCCTGATGATCGGCAAGGTGAAAATCATGCGTCAGATGCTTGACCCGACGCTGTCGCTGTTGCGCCCGATTCCGGTCACGGCGTGGTTGCCGCTGTCGATGATCTTCTTTGGGCTTGGCCCGCGCTCGGCGATTTTTCTGGTGTTTCTCGGCGCGTTTTATCCCATTCTGCTCAACACCATATTCGGTGTGCGCTCGGTGGATCCGCGCCTGTTCGAAGCAGCCTCGATGCTGGGCTGCGACGGCTCACGCATGTTTCGCCAGGTGGTGTTGCCGGCGGCAATGCCCGGCATCTTCAACGGCCTGCGCCTCGCCCACGGCTTTGCCTGGATATTGATCGTGGTGGGCGAAATGACCGGTGTGCCAACGGGATTGGGTTCAGTGATCATGGACGGACGCACACTGTCGCGCACTGACCTGGTGATCACCGGCATGATCATCATCGGCATCGCCGGGTTTCTCACCGATCGCATCATCGTCGCGATCAACAACTGGATGCTACGCTGGAGCCCGCAACATCATGGTTGAACACCCCCCCACACCACGCCGCCGTTTTTTGACAGTCAACGGCGTGACCAAAACGTTTCAGATGGGCGCGGATTCCGTGCAGGCGCTGCGCAGCGTGAATCTGACCATCGACAAGGGCGAGTTCGTCTGCCTGATCGGGGCGTCGGGTTGCGGCAAATCCACGCTGCTGCGCATCATCGCGGGCTTCGAGCAACCCACCTCCGGCGCAGTGAGTCTTTACGAAAATGCGATCACCGCGCCGGGCAGTGATCGCGGCATGGTGTTTCAGGATTACGCGTTGTTTCCGTGGATGACGGTGCGCGAGAACATCAGCTTTGGCCCGCGGCAGAAGGGCATGGCGAAAAAATACGTAGACCAGATCACCGATGAGTATCTGAACATGGTGGGGCTCGCCAAATTTGCCCAGCGCTTTCCGCAGCAGCTCTCCGGTGGTATGAAGCAGCGCGTGGCCATCGCGCGCGTACTCGCCAACGAATGCGAGGTGCTGCTGATGGACGAACCCTTTGGCGCGCTGGACGCACTCACGCGCGAAAGCCTGCAACAGGAGTTGCTCGACATCTGGGCGCGCACCAAAGTCACGGTGATCTTTGTCACGCATTCGGTGGAAGAAGCGGTGCTGCTGTCGGATCGCGTGGTGGTGATGACCGCAGGCCCTGGCCGCATCGAGGCCGATATCGCGATAGAACTTGCGCGTCCGCGCGAAGTGTCGGCGATTGATTTTAATCAGGTGCGCCGCGACATCACGCAACGGCTCACCAGCCATGTCGCGCCACGGGAGTTAAAGGCGGTGGCATGAGCGCGCGGCATCATCAAGTGGCTGTCTATAAGATTCCCATGGCGGGGCCGGCGGATGTCGCGGGGCTGGTCACTCTAATGGACACGGGTGTGCTCGATCCACGCACCATTATCGCGATCCTCGGCAAGACCGAAGGTAATGGCTGCGTCAATGATTTCACGCGTGAATACGCGACCACTTCGCTCGCGGCCTGTCTCGCGCCGCGTTTGGCGTTGAGCGCCGCCGAGGTCGAGCGGCGCGTGGCCTTTGTGATGTCGGGCGGCACCGAGGGGGTGCTGTCGCCGCATATCACCGTGTTCGCGCAGCGTGAGGTGGATGGTGCCAGCACGGTGGCCGATGGTCGCAAGCGGCTGGCGATAGGCATTGCACACACACGCGAATTTTTGCCCGAGGAACTGGGCCGCCGCGCGCAGATCGACGAAACGGCGAAAGCCGTCGCCAGCGCCATGGTGAATGCCGGTATCGGCGACGCGGGGGATGTGCATTTCGTGCAAATCAAATGCCCGTTGCTCACCGTGGAGCGCATGCGCGCCGCGCGCAGTCGCGGAGGCCGGGTCGTCTCCGAAGACGCTTATGCGTCGATGGGTTACTCGCGCGGCGCGTCGGCGCTGGGCGTGGCCCTGGCCCTCGAAGAAATACAACGCATCCCCGCCGACGATGAAGTGCTGTCGGATTGGAACGTATTTTCTGCGGTGGCTTCCACCTCGGCGGGCATCGAACTCATGTGCAACGTGGTGATCGTGATGGGCAACAGTGTTAACTCAGCCAGCCCGTTCGTGATCGGGCACGCGGTGATGAGCGACGCCATTGATCTGGATGCTGTCCTCTCGGCATGTCGGGAGGCAGGATTGGGCGCGAATGTGGCGGAGATTCGCGCCGCGCGCGAGCGGCTGGTGAATGTGTACGCCAAGGCCGAGGCCGCGCCAGCGGGTGAGGTGCGCGGCGCGCGGCATACCATGCTGGATGATTCCGATATCAACGCCACGCGTCATGCGCGCGCGGCGGTGGGCGGCCTTATCGCCGGTGTGGCGGGCACGGGGCTGGTGTATGTCTCGGGCGGCGCCGAGCATCAGGGGCCGCCGGGTGGCGGGCCCGTGGCGGTCATCGCGCGAGCCGCGCCGTGAGCAAACCCGCGATGACAACGTTCGATGCCGGGCGATTTGTTGAAGCGTCGGCGCAGGCGCAAGGGTTGGTGCTCTCGCCGCAGGAGTGCATCGACGTTGCCGCGCAACTGTCGCGGATTCATGATTTCGCGCGGCTGACGTTTGAAGTGCCGTTGTCGGCTGACGACGAACTCGCATCGCGGTTTGAGCCATGAGTACGCACCCAACCGCACTGGGCATTGCAGCCGACGTACGCGCGGGCAAAGTGAAGGCCGCCAGCATCGCGCAAGACACACTCGCACGCATCACCACCGGGGGCGACTCCTACAAGGCCTTTACCGCCGTGACGCAAGAACGCGCCCTGGCGCAGGCTCATGCCGTCGATGCAGCGGTCGCGGCGGGCCGCGATCCCGGTGTGCTGGCTGGCGTGCCGTTCGCGGTGAAGAATCTGTTTGATGTGGCGGGGCATGTCACGCTGGCCGGTTCCCGTATCAATGCCGCGCACGCGGCGGCGCTGACCGATGCGACGCAGGTGCGGCGCTTATGCGACGCCGGCGCGGTACTGGTGGGCATGCTCAACATGGACGAGTATGCATACGGGTTCACCACTGAAAATGCCCACTACGGTACAACGCGTAACCCGCATGCGCTGGATCGCATTGCGGGTGGATCGTCCGGCGGCTGCGGCGCGGCTGTGGCTGCCGGGTTGATGCCGCTGGCGCTGGGCTCGGACACCAATGGCTCGATACGGGTGCCCAGCGCCCTGTGCGGCATATACGGCTTAAAGCCGACCTATGGTCGGCTGAGCCGCGCGGGCACGTTTCCCTTTGTCGGCAGCCTTGATCACGTGGGGCCTTTTGCAAGCACTGTCGCCGATCTGGCGGCTGTCTATGACGTGATGCAAGGCGCGGACGAACGCGATCCGATGTGCGCCCAGCGAGCGCTTGAGCCGTTGTCGGCACAGCTATCGCTGGGCATCGACGGCCTGCGGGTGGGGTTGCTGGCAGGCTACTTCGAGCAGAACGCCAGCGAAGCCGCGTGGCAAGCCGTGGCGCATGCCGCACACACGATGGGCGTGTCACACGAAGTGGTGTGGCCTGAAGTCGAACGTGCGCGTGCCGCAGCTTTCATCATCACTGCGGCGGAAGGCGGGCAACTGCACTTGCCACATCTGAAAACCTGCCGCGAAGCGTTTGGCCCGCTGGTGCGTGACCGGCTCACGGCGGGCGCACTGATACCGGCCGCGTGGTACCTGCAGGCGCAGCGCGTGCGACGCTGGTTCAGTCAGCGCGTACGCGAGACGTTTCAGTCGTTCGATGTGCTGCTGGCACCCGCCACGCCGTGCGCGGCGACCGTGGCGGGGCAGGAAACCATGGTCATTCGTGGCCGCGAAATGCCGCTGCGCCCCAACATGGGCGTGTTGACGCAGCCGATGTCGTTCATCGGCTTGCCTGTGGTAGCGGCACCGCTCGCCGTGCGCAGCGGCATGCCGTTGGGCATGCAGATCGTGGCCCCTGCCTGGCGCGAGGATTGGTGTCTGCGCGTTGCCGCTGCGCTCGAACAACGGGGATTGCTGGTGGCGAAACACCCGTCTCCAAAGACGTGTGCATAGCAGGCTGTAAAACGGCGTGAATGGCTTGGAGCAGTATAACAATAAAGTCAATAAAAACAAATGCTTACGGATTTTCCCGCAAACCGGCTGCGGTCACTACCCTGGCCCATTTGGCGTGATCCGCGCGCATGAATGCGGTGAAATCCGCGCTGCTGCTGGCGACCACGTCGCCGCCCATGGCGCTCAGGCGCTCGCGCGCGTCGGCGGCGGTGATGCCTTTGACGATTTCCGCGTGCAAGCGCTCGGTAATGGCGCGCGGCGTGCCGGTGGGTGCGACCATGCCGAACCAGCCGCTGGTGTCGAAACCCGGCACGCCCGATTCGGCGATGGTGGGGATGGCGGGCGTCAACGCCGAGCGCTTGCCGGAGGTGACGGCGATGGCGCGCAGCTTGCCGGTTTTCGCCTGCGGCCAGAGGGTTACCAGATCGCCTGACATGATTTGAATTTGCCCGGCGATGGCATCGGTCATCGCGGCAGCAACGCCCTTGTACGGCACGTGCGTGAGCTTGATGTTGGCGGCGAGATTTAAAATTTCTCCGACCAGATGATTGGTCGAGCCGTGGCCCGCCGAGCCGTAGTTAAGTTGCCCCGGCCGCGTGCGCGCGAGCGTGACTAACTCCTTCACGTTTTTCACCGGCAACGACGGGTGCACCGCCATCATGAACGGCATATTCACCACCTGCGTGATGGCGTCGAAATCTTTCAGTGGGTCGTAGCTGATCTTCGCCGCCATCGCCGGCACGATGCCGTTCGGCCCGGCACTGGTGAGTAGCAGCGTGTAGCCGTCGGCGGGTTGGCGTGCCACGTATTCGGTGGCGATCACGCCACCCGCGCCGGGACGGTTGTCGATCAACACGGCGCGGCCGAGCGGTTCGGTGATTTTTTGCGACACCAGGCGTGCGATGAAATCGCTACCGCCGCCGGGTACGAAGCCGACGACGATGCGCACGGGTTTGGCGGGGTAGGTCTGTCCTGAGCCTGTCGAAGCGGGTTGGGATTGCGCGGTTGCCAATGTGGGTATTGCCATGGCCAGCACGCGGAACAAAATGGGTGGCATCAAATTCTCCTGTGAACCGCAATTTTACCTGTAGCCCCGATGTCACCCATACGGAGGTCCAAGGCCGTAATACGGGAAACACACTCTCCGTATTCTGCTGCGCGCCATACGGGCTACAATTCGCGGCAACCTTCATCCTCCTCCATGAACATGCACGCCGACGACACCATACAAACCATAGACCGTTTCGTCACCCACGTTTCCACCGTGCCGGCGAATCTTGGGCAAACCGTTGGCCTGCATCTGCGCGAAAAAGTCGCCACTGCGGTGGCGGCCAGCGTGAAGCCGCACGTGGTGCTGTTCGTGCACGGCGGCTTTTCGCCGTCGAACGTGGCCTACGATCTGGATTACAAAAGCGACTACAGCTTCATGCGCGTGCTGGCGCGCGCGGGCTACGATGTGTTCGCGATGACGCATACCGCTTATGGCTCGTCGCCGAAGCCGATGATGGATGATCCGCACAATGTTGATGTGGCTTCGCAGCATCATCTGATTCCGCACATCCTCAAAGAACGCGTCGCGCCACGCTATGCGTTCAAACTGTTGTCCAGCCGCACCGAGCACGATGAAGTGGAAACCGTGGTCAAGTTCATCATGGATTTGCGCAAGGTGCAGAAAATAAGTCTCATTGGCTGGTCCACCGGCACGCCGCGCGCGGGCGGCTTTGCGGCGATGCATCCGGATAAGGTCGATAAACTCGTGCTCTACGGCCCCGCGCCGTATTTCGCGAGCGACACGCCGCCGAACCCGTTCCCCGAACCGGGCGCGCCGATGATCCTGCAAAGCTGGGACATGCTGATGGAAAAGCGCTGGCAAAACGATTGCCGCAGCGAAGGGCAAATCGAGCACGCCGAAATCCGCGAAGTGATGTGGAAGGAACTAATGAAAGAAGATGGCTTGGGCGCCACCTGGACGGCGGACGGCCGCGGCATCATGCGCGCGCCCAATCGCATGAACTACGGCTGGCGCGCCAACATCGGCAGCATCAAAGCGCCAACCTTGTGCCTGCTCGGCGAATTCGACAATTACGACGCGCGCTTTAAAACCTGGGGCGGGCTGAAAATGGACAACCGCGCCTACATCAAAGTCGGCTGTGCCTCGCACTTCATGCAGTACGAGCGTGTGCGTTTTGTGCTGCACAAGGCGACGCTGGAATGGCTGGGCAAGGGCACGGTGGAGGGGCAGCGGTTTGCGGAATTGCAGTCGGATAAGGATGGGAAACTGGGGCCGCTCGCGGCTTAACCTTGCGACCCGCTGTCCGCTTCCGCCACCTGCCCATCAATATAAAACCATCGCCCCTCCTGCCACACAAAACGGCTGGTTTCATGCAGGCGTTGCGCACGGCCATTGACGCGGCAGCGTGCGACAAATTCCACGATGCCTGCTTCGCCCGACGCTTCGCTGTAGCGCACCTCGAGGTCTATCCATTTCACCGGTGGCAGTTCCAGCTCGCCGGGCGCGGTGGAAGGATGCCAGGTGGCGAGCAGGTAGTTAATCAGGCCGAGCGCGTAAGCGCTGTAGCGCGAGCGCATCAGCGCTTCGGGCGTGGGCGCGTGACTGCCGCTGTTTAGACCGGCGTGCCACGGGCCGCAGCAGGCGGCGTAGGGTTGTTCGCTGTGGCAGGGGCAGGGGGCGTGGGCGGCTGTGGCTGGCAAGGTGTTTTGTAAATTAATCAATAAAAACAAATAGTTACGATGGTAGCGTTAGCCGCATGCAGGCTTCGCTTAAAATAACGCCATCCATTTCAGACTCGCCAGTCTACCGTGTCTGAAACCCCCGTTCATCTATTCCGAAGGAGTGTCACACGTGGCAAACGATAACAAATTGGGCCAGGGCCCCACTATGCAGCTTGCGCGATGGATCGCGGGGCTGACGCATAAGGATTTGCCGCAGCGTACCAAGGAAGTGGTGCGGCTGGCGATACTCGATACCGTCGGTTGTGGCGTGTATGGCTTTCAAACGCCGTGGACGCAGGCGCTGCTGAAATGGACACAAGCCGGTGGCGGCAAAGGCAAGGCGCGCGTGTGGAATGAAACGCAGCCGGGCTTACGCGCGGCGGATGCGGCGATGGTTAACGGCACCTCGTCGCACGCTTTTGAGCTCGATGATTATCACAACGCCAAGCTGCATCCGGGCGCGGTAGTGATACCGGCGGCGCTGGCGATGGCGGAAGAACACAATGTTTCCGGCGAGCGGCTGGTCACCGCCATTGCGGCAGGTTATGAAGTGATGATCCGTTCGAGTCTGGCGCTGGAGCCTTCCGCCGCACGCCTGCGCGGCTGGCATTTGACGGGCGCTTGCGGGCCGTTCGGCGCGGCGGCGGCGTGTGCGGTGTTGCTGGGGCTGGATGCCGAGCGCACCGCGTGGGCGCTGGGGCTTGCGGGCACGCAGGGCGCGGGGCTGTGGGCGTTTAATGCCGACGGCGCGATGAGCAAACGCCTGCACGCGGGCAAGGCCGCGCACTCGGGCGTGATGGCGGCGGAATTGGCGGCGCTGGGCTTCACCGGCCCCACGCAGATTTACGAAACCGGCGACGGCGGTTTTTTGAAAGCGTTCTCGGATAAATCGAACGTAGCACCGCTCACGCACGAGCTGGGTAAGGTGTACCACCTCGATGCCGTGTCGATCAAACCGTATTCGTGCTGTGGCAGCACGCATGCGTATATCGATGCCGCGCTGCAAATTCGTCAACGCCTCGGAAATTCGTGGGACGCGTCACGGCCGGTGCAAGTGGGCATGAGCCGCGTGGTGGATGTGCAGTGCGGCTTTGATTACGTGCCGAGCAGCGCGCTGAACGCACAGATGAGTTTGCGCTATTGCCTCGCGGCGGCGCTGGCCGATGGGCAAGTGCTGCCCGCGCAATTCAGCGAAGAAAAAATGAACGATCCGGCGCTGGGCACACTCGCGGCCAAACTGGAATTGGTGGACGACCCCGCGCTGGATAAATTGTATCCGGTGCATTTCGCCGGCTGGGTGGCAGCGAAGGCAAACAACCAGAGTAACGATTGGGTGCGCGTGGATATTTTAGACCCCACCGGCTCACTGGCGGCGCCGATGGATGCCGCCGCGATCAGCCGCAAGTTAGCGGGCAACAATCCGCAATTGGCGGTGGATCGTATTGCTGAGGTGGCGCTGAATATGGAAAAACATACGGCGCGGGAGCTGATTGATTTGCTGGTGCCGATGCGCAAGGAACTCGCGGCGGCGTAATAAGGTAAGGGGCAGCGTGTGTTGGGCAAGCGAATTTCGACGCAAAGCACACAAAATTTTCCCCGTCATTCCCGCGCAGGCGGGAATCCATGCAATGTCTCCTATGGCGCAGTGTTATGGATTCCCGCCTGAGCGGGAATGACAGCATTGGTGTTGAAACAGTTAGCGGTAAAAGCTATCGCGTGCGGATGTGCCTACTTCGCCTTCAACCCCATCTGCTTAGCCAGATTTTGCCACAGCGCAAACTCACTCTGAACGTAACGTGCAAAATTCTCTGGCGTGCTCGTCACCACATCAAAGCCTATAGCCGTAAGTCGTTCGCGCACGGCAGGCGTGTTGGCGGCTTTGATGATCTCGCTGTTCAGGCGCGACACAATCGGTTTCGGCACGCGCGCCGGTGCGATCACGCCGAACCAGCCGTAGGCTTCAAAGCGCGGGTAGCCGGATTCAGCAATCGTCGGCACCTCGGGTGCTACGGCCATGCGTTCCTTGCCGGTGACCGCCAACAGCTTGAGTTTGCCCGCCTTGGCGTGGCCCTGCACCGCCGCCATGCCGCTGAACATAGTGCCGACATGTCCGCCCAAAAGATCGATTGCCGCCTGACCGCTGCCTTTGTAGACGATATGGTTCAGCTTGATGCCCGCCGCGTGTTGCAACAATTCAGCGCTCAAGTGGCCGATAGTGCCAACGCCGCCGGAGGAATAATTAATGTGGCCCGGCTTGCCCTTGGCGA
Source organism: Bordetella parapertussis (assembly GCA_945865805.1). Taxonomy (GTDB): domain Bacteria; phylum Pseudomonadota; class Gammaproteobacteria; order Burkholderiales; family SG8-41; genus UBA5216. Next base: position 236 of record CAMBGJ010000125.1, on the reverse strand, counting down.
GCGCGACCAACTCTTTGACCGACGCCACGCCCACCGAAGGGTGCACCGCCAGCACGTTGGCCGAGGCGGTGAGTTGCGTGATGGGCGCTAGCCTGAATTTTGCATAAAGAGGGCAAAGAACACCGTAAGTGATTGGTACAATGTGAGTTATCGAGAAACACATTCGTCAACACCAACAGGTCTTTGCCCTCATGGATTCTACGCCAGAACAACTGCGGTTTGCTTCGATTCCGGGC